>CAJUHQ010000016.1 GCA_910586095.1 uncultured Lachnospiraceae bacterium
AGCAAGGGATGTGAAGATTATCGAGGAGCCAATAGCAGCGGCTATCGGTGCGGGGATCGACATCACAAAACCCTGCGGGAATATGGTGGTTGATATTGGAGGAGGCACATCCGATATTGCAGTCATCTCTCTTGGTGGTACAGTTGTAAGTGCATCTATTAAAGTTGCAGGCGATGACTTTGATGAAGCTATTGTCCGTTATATGAGAAAAAAACATAATCTTTTGATCGGTGAAAGAACCGCAGAAGAGATCAAAATTAAGATTGGTTCAGCATTTAAGAGAATAGAAGTAGATTATATGGATGTCAGGGGACGCAATTTGGTGACAGGCCTTCCAAAGACTATTCGAGTATCATCCGAGGAGACAGAGGAGGCTCTTAGAGAAACCAATGCGCAGATTATAGACACCATTCACAGTGTTCTGGAGAAGACACCACCTGAGCTTGCAGCAGATATTGCAGACAGAGGGATTGTGCTTACGGGAGGCGGTAGCCTGCTTAGAGGATTAGAGGATCTGATCGAATCGCGGACAGGGATTAATACCATGACCGCTGAAGATCCTATGACAGCGGTTGCCATAGGAACTGGTAAGTATGTGGAGTTTTTGGCAGGAGAAGATTTTGATTCCAGAAGTCTGTAATTTCTAGTTTCTCTAAACTGCAAGATGCTGAGCCCAATGCATCAGAGCAGGAGGGGCGTATGCTTAGAGGTTTATATACAGCCTACACAGGCATGTTGAATGAACAGTACAGAATGGATATCATGTCAAACAATTTGGCAAATGCAGATACCACAGGTTTTAAGAAAGAAGGGTCTACAAGCCAGGCATATGCCGAGGTGATGGCGGTTAAAATCAAGGATGTGTCAGAGGACCCCAACACGCCAAAGCGTCTAGGGAAAATGAGCCTTGGAGTAAAAATTGGAGAAACCTTTACAGATTTTTCACAAGGATCACTCAAAGATACAGGCAACACTTATGATATTGCCATAGGTGGCGACGGATTTTTTAATATAGAGTTTACAAACAAAGAGGGGGAGACTACCACCAAATACACGCGTGATGGTAGCTTTTCAGTGACAAAGGATGGTTATTTGGTGACAAAGGACGGCGATTATGTTCTCGGTGAAAATGGCAGAATCCAATTGTCAACCACAGCAGGCAGCACAGTTTTTGACAGAGATGGTAGTATCTATCAAGATGGCAGACTGGTAGCGAGCTTAAAATTGACCGAGTTTGAAGATACCAATTATTTGACTCATTACGGGGAGACAATGTGGGATGCCAAAGAAGGAGCGGTGTCCCAGGATGCAGAAAGTGCAAAGATCTATCAGGGCTATCTCGAAATGTCCAATGCTTCCGTGGTCAAGGAAATGGTGAATATGATTACAATCTCAAGACAGTATGAAGCCAATCAGAAAATGTTGACAACGTTTGACGAAACACTTGAGAAATCAATGACACTTAGTAGAGTATAATGACATAGACAGGGATAGAAAATAATTGGAGGAGTAGAACAATGGTACGATCATTATGGACAGGTGCAACCGGTATGATTGCACAACAGCTCAATGTGGATAATATTGCAAATAACCTTGCAAATGTCAATACAACAGGATACAAGACAGAAGTGATGGAGTTTAAGTCTTTGCTGTATCAGACAATACAAACAAGATCAACAACAGCAAATGTGGAACAAAAACCAATTGGCGCGGAGGTGGGATTAGGTGTTAGAAATTCATCTATCACCTCAATCTTTACAGATGGAAATTTGTTGGAGACACCTGGTGCAACCAATTTTGCAATCAGTGGAAAGGGATTTTTTGGGATTCAGGGAGCAGATGGAAATACATATTATACAAGAAACGGAAATTTTGTATTTGCGATCGGATCACAAGGAATGGTGCTTACAACCTCAGATGGTCTTCCAGTATTAGATTCGGAGGGAGAACCCATTGTGCTTGAGGATGAGGATATTGTCACTAGTAAGATTACGGCTGACAAGTATGGCACACTATACTATCCAGATGAAGAAGGAATCCCTCAGAGTATGGAAATTACATTAGGATTATGGCAGTTTAATAATCCGGCTGGATTACATAAAAACGGAGATAGCCTCTATTCGGTGACAGAGGCAAGTGGTGAGGCAATGAATGAGGCGGAGAATGAAAATCTGCCAAAGAGCAGACTGACACAAGGATATCTAGAAGGATCTAATGTGCAGATTGCAGATGAGATGGTTAATCTGATAGTAGCACAAAGAGCTTATGAAATGAACTCTAAGGTTATCACAACCTCAGATGAGATGTTACAGCAGGCAAATCAGTTGAAGCGATAAAAATAGTTGTAGGGTAGATAAATAGAAATTGATGGATGCCTGTGGTTTCGATTTTCAGGTTGTGGAAAGGCATGGTTATGAGTATGGATTTTGGTGGAGTAAGTTCTGTATATGCAGATTATATGACAAGTCAAGCATCAGGAAATAAGGCGTCAAACTTGCAGAACAAATTGCAAAATGGCGAAATATCTTCTGATGAAAAAGAATTGAAGGAAGCTTGTAAGGAATTTGAAGCGTACTTTGTGGAGCAAATGTTTGATGCAATGCTCAAGACCACAGAGGTTTTTTCTGACAAGAAAGATGATGGTTATGCGACAAAGATGGTGGATTATTTCAAGGATTTTGCAGTGCAGGAGTTGTGCGATCAAGTGACAGATGGTCAGGGAGTAGGGCTGGCGAATACATTGTATGAGCAGATGAAAAGAAATTATGGCATTGGCGCTATAAAACCAGAGGATGTTGAGAAAATTCAACAAGAAAGCTAAGATCAAAAAGTCCTGTCATTTGTCAAAGATATAGGGTTATCTATATTTTAAAAAGTTAGAGATGGTTTTGGATATAGAAAGAGTATGTAAAGTCTAGTATTTGGTTGGACTGTATAGCCATCTATGCTCTAAAAGTCACAGACAGTTCAGAGTCAAACGAAGAATATGCGAAGATTGTTGTTTGTCAGGCGCATGGATGCTTTAAGCAAGATCAGAGTTTCAGAGTAGTAGAACATGATAGCCGACCCTGCAAAGGGTCGGTTTTTTTAGGAGGGCGATGCTTTTGGAGACGCTTAAAGGCTTTGTAGAGCATATAATATATAAGAATCCCCAAAATGGGTATGGTGTGATTACGCTGATGGCAGGTGAGATAGAAGTGACTTGTACTGGAGTCTTTCTTCAACTGGACGAGGGAGAGTGTATTGAGGCAGAAGGGGGCTATGTGGAGCATGCAGTATATGGGATGCAGTTTCGAGTGGACAAGTTTCGGATTGTAGCGCCTGAAGATCGCGTGGCGATAGAACGTTATTTGGGCTCTGGTGCAATCAAAGGAATTGGTGCGGCGCTGGCAGCGCGCATTGTGCGCCATTTTGGAGATGACACGTTTCGCATTATAGAGGAGGAACCAGATAAACTTGTACAGGTCAAGGGAATCAGCATGAAGAAAGCACGCGAGATTGCCGAACAGGTAGAGGAAAAAAAGGATGTGCGGGAGGCAATGATTTTTTTGCAAAAATACGGCATATCCAATACGCTTGCTATGAAAATTTATAAACAGTATGGTATGGGACTCTACAAAGTGATGCAAGAAAATCCATATAAGTTGGCAGAGGATGTCTCTGGCATTGGGTTTCGCATAGCCGATGAGATTGCTTCTAAAATTGGGATTCATACGGATTCAGACTATAGAATTCGCAGTGGTATTCTCTATACATTATTGCAGGCAGGGGCGGAAGGTCATGTCTTTTTACCAGAAGAACTTTTGTTGGAAAAAGCCGCTACTATGTTAGAACTTCAACCGGAACAGATCCAGCCACAGATCACCAATTTGGCCATGGATAGAAAGTTGGTGATTAAAGAAAAGGAAGTGACACAAGGGCCAGAACATTCACACAAGCAAAAATGCATTTACAGCATAAGTTATTATTATGCGGAGTTAAATTGTGCACGGATGCTCTATGAACTGCAAAAAGCATTAGATGGAGCAGAGAGGTTTACTGCGCTAGAGATAGAGCGGTTGGAAAAAAAGATCCAGATCCTTGAACAAGAAAGTGCCATGAAGTTAGATGGATTGCAAAGAAAAGCAGTGATGGGCGCTGTTCAAAATGGTATTTTTATTTTGTCAGGAGGACCAGGAACTGGAAAAACTACTACTATCAATATGATTATTCGTTATTTTGCACAGGAGGGAATGGATATTTTTTTGGCCGCGCCTACCGGAAGAGCAGCAAAGCGCATGACAGAGGCTACTGGTTTTGAGGCAAAGACCATACACCGGCTTTTGGAGTTAAATGGTGCAGTGTCGGAGGATGATAAGGCCAATACAGGGGCACGCTTTGAAAAAAATGAACTCAATCCACTAGAAGCAGATGTTGTGATTATAGATGAGATGTCAATGGTGGATATTCATCTGTTTCAATCTCTGCTCAAAGCCATAGCGCCAGGAACGCGTTTGGTGATGGTAGGAGATCGAAATCAGTTGCCTTCTGTTGGACCAGGGCAAGTACTTAAAGATTTGATGGAAAGTAACAAGATCGCAACAGTGGTGCTCTCCAAAATCTTTCGGCAGGCAGGAGAGAGCGATATTGTGGTTAATGCACATTATATTAATGAAGGGAAAGCAATCAAACTGGACAATAAGAGCAGAGATTTTTTCTTTTTGGAGCGCGATAATGTCAATGTTATATACAAACATATGATTTTGTTGATTACACAAAAACTGCCAAAATATGTTCATTCGGGCATATATGATATTCAAGTCCTTACGCCGATGCGAAAAGGAGCGTTGGGGGTAGAAACATTAAATACCATACTACAACAATATCTGAATCCACCATCTCCCGAAAAGTTGGAACTTGCGCATGGAGACGGGGTATTTCGGCTTGGCGATAAGGTTATGCAGATCAAGAACAATTATCAGCTTGAGTGGGAGATTCTTAGCCAATACGGAATTGCAATCGATCACGGACAAGGGGTGTTTAATGGGGATGTCGGAGTTATCCGCGAGATTAATACAACAGCCAAAACAGTAGTGGTAGAATATGACGATATGCGGCGTGTGACATATCAGATGAGTGGATTGGATGAAGTTGAGCTTGCGTATGCAATCACTATACATAAGTCACAAGGAAGTGAATATCCGGCAGTGATTATGCCACTTTTGACGGGGCCTAGATTATTGTTTAACCGCAATCTTTTATATACAGGGGTGACACGGGCTAAAAACTGTGTGACGATACTAGGCAGTAAGGACATAGTGAATCAGATGATCGCAAACGAAAGTGAGCAAAAGCGGTATACAGGATTGAGGGAAAGAATATGCGAGATTATGAAAGAAGATGGAATATAAAGGAAGCATTGCTCAATCTTGCCTTTCCGCGAAGATGTCCTGTATGTGATGATATTGTACCGATTGGAGAGGGGGAGGTCTGCACAAGCTGTAGGATCAAGCCGCAATATATTACTGATCCTGTATGCCGCAAGTGTGGGAAGCAGCTTTTGGACGCGTCGCAGCCATTTTGCAAAGATTGTATGCAGCGTGGTCATATTTTTGAGAGTGGTCGTGCCCTGTATGATTATCAAAGTATGCGTGAGAGTATTTATCGCTTTAAATACAAAGGAAGGTGTGAGTACGCAACGTTTTACGCACAGGAAATCTATGAGAGACTAGGGGAGGATATTGTTAGTATGGAAGCGGATTCGATTGTTCCAATACCGATTCATTCATCTAGACTTAGAAGTAGAGGATATAATCAAGCGTTGCTTGTGGCCCAACAGCTTGCGCGACTAACAGGAATACCTTTGTATGCAAATTTAGTCAAGAGAGTGCGGGCAACGGTGCCACAAAAAGAACTGGATATACAACAAAGGCAAAATAATTTGAAAAAGGCTTTCCATATTGACTCAAATGTTGTAAAATTAAATAAAACTATCCTTGTTGACGATATTTTTACAACAGGAAGCACGTTAGACGCGGTTGCGCTGGAGCTGAAGCGTCATGGTGTGGAGACAGTGTATTTTATAGCTCTCTGCATCGGGGAGAGTATGTAAAACTAGAAATGGAGGGAATTCAATGAATGTAAGAAACTGCAGAAAATGTGGAAAACTTTTTAATCACATCATGGGTATGCCGGTTTGTCCAGAGTGCAAGGAGAAGTTAGAGAAAAAATTTCAGGAAGTTAAAAAGTATATCCGCGAACATAGTATGTCAGGCATCAAGGAAGTGGCGGAAGCATGTGAGATTGATCCAGGACAGATCCAACAATGGATTCGTGAAGAGCGCCTGGAATTTACGGAGGATTCCCCAGTTAAGATTCCATGTGAAAATTGTGGTGAGATGATTCGTTCTGGAAAATACTGTGACAAGTGCAAGAGAGAAATGACCAATAACTTGCAGAGTGTGATTGAAAAGCCCAAGAAAGTGGACCAAGGGCCAAAAAAAGTACAGTCGACAGGAAATAAAATGCGTTTCCTAGACAGATAGGGCTACTGTATTGTAAGGGAAGAGTTATGTTAAATGAAGAGAGAATAAAATTGATGACGAAAATGGCTTCTTATGAGGAGAATGAGGCGAGAAGGAATGTGATGATAGGAAGCTATTTTAGGGGGGATTATCTTGGGTTGCAGGTAATCAAGTCTATTATCAGTGCAACCATTGCGTTTTGTATGGTATTTGCTGCATATATTTTGTATCATTTTGAAGAGCTTATAGCAGATATCTACAAGATGGATTTGTTTGAGTTTGGGAAGTCAGTTATTGTCGATTATCTGATTTTTACGGCAGTTTATGCAGTGATTTCTTATGGGGTTTACATGTATAAATATGCAAGCGCAAAAAAAAGTCTAAAAAAATATTACAATAATCTCAAAAAGCTTTCATATTTGTATGAAAAAGAGAATAAGAAATAAAACGGCATGACGATATTGAAAGACTGCGGCGCACTAGGCCGCAGTACAAAAAGATTAGGGAGGAGGCAATTATGACAAACCTTCTAGTTTTTAGGGAACAATTGAAAAAGTTTTATGGAAAATACGAACTGTATCTGACACCAGTAGGTAAATTTTTGATGGCATTGGTGTCGCTCTCTATGATTAATAGTGCAATTGGATATATGAGTGAACTCAAAAGCTTCACGGTGGTTCTTGTGCTGGCGTTGATGTGTTCATTTTTGCCCATGAATTTTACGGTGGTGGTCGCAGCGGCGGTGACTCTAGGACATTTATATAAATTTTCTTTAGAGTGTGCTGGCGTTGCTTTGATTATTTTTTTACTACTGTTTCTTTTGTACTTTAGATTTTCACCAAAAGACACGATTGCAGTATTGTTTACTCCATTGTGTTTTATCCTCAAGATTCCTTACGTCATGCCTATTGCAATGGGATTGGTAGGTACTCCATTTTCTGCTGTGTCCGTGGCGTGTGGTGTAGTGGTTTATTATACGATTAGCTATATGATTGGAAGTGCTTCTGTGCTCAATGCTTTTGAGGCAGATGGGGAATTAGAGAAATTTCGATATGTCATAGATGGTATTCTTTCCAACAAAACAATGTTCGTTGTTGTGGTGGCGTTTGTTGCGACATTGGTGGTGGTATATTTTGTCAGAAGACTCAGTGTGGATTATGCGTGGACGATCGCTATGGTTACAGGCGGATTGCTTGATATATTGATTTTGCTGATGGGAGAGCTTATGTATAATACTAAGCTTTCTATTATGGGACTTATTGTAGGCAGCGTTGTGTCTGTTTTATTGGCGAAAGTATTGGAATTTTTTGTATTTAATGTGGATTATTCCCGAACAGAGCGCGTACAGTTTGAGGATGACGAGTATTACTATTATGTGAAGGCGGTTCCTAAAAATACTGTGACAGCGCCTCAAAAGAGAGTGAAAACAATCAAAGTGCCAGATAAAGCGGTTCGGCAGCAGAAGAGGGATAGAGAATGAGTATTTTTCCGGTAGATTTCGGTGCATATTTTACATCATTGTCTTTGCATAGTTTGAATATCCGGTGGGAGGATATAGTGGAGGTTATCATTATATCCTTTTTACTGTATCATATTATGGCATGGGTGAGACATACAAAAGTTTGGGTTTTGACGAAGGGCATCATCATAATTCTAGTATTCATCCTACTTGCTATTTTTTTTAAAATGAGAACGATTGTTTGGATTGTAGAGAACGTGCTGACACTCGCGGTTACAGCAGTGATTGTGATCTTGCAGCCGGAGTTGCGACGTGCTCTTGAGGAGCTTGGACGAAAAAATTTTATTTCAAACATATTTTCATTTGATAAGCCAACAGATGAACGATTTTCTGATAAGACAGTCAATGAGCTTGTGAAGGCAAGCTTTGAGATGGGCAAAGTTAAGACAGGAGCATTGATGGTTATTGAGCAAAGTGTTCCTCTCACAGAGTATGAAAGAACAGGTATTGAGGTAGATGGTTTGATTACCAATCAACTACTGATTAATATCTTTGAGCATAATACGCCACTCCATGATGGCGCAGTGATTATTCGTGGGAACAGAGTGGTTTCGGCAACCTGTTATTTGCCATTATCTGACAACACGCAAATTAGCAAAGAATTAGGAACAAGACATCGTGCGGGTATTGGTATATCAGAGGCGACAGATGCTTTGACTATTATTGTCTCTGAGGAGACAGGGAATGTGAGTGTCACGTACGAGGGTGAGCTGTTTCGCAATTTAGATGCAAATGGGCTTCGGGAAAAATTGAGTCAAATACAAAATAAAGAGGTGGAGGAGAAGAAGCGCAGGCTCTGGAAAGGTAGGGCTAAAGATGAAGAATAATTGGATGAAAAAGGCTGTTGGCATCATTACAAATAATTTGGGATTAAAACTTTTAGCTGTTATCATTTCCTGTGGTCTATGGTTTGTCATCAACAATATCACAGATCCACCTGACAAAAAGCAATTTAATAATATTGAAGTGAATATTATTAATACAGATATGGTCACAAGCGAGGGAAAGGTCTATGAAGTGCTTGACGGTACGAATTTTGTCAATGTCACAGTTGTGGGAAAGACTTCAGTTCTCGACAAAATCTCGCGTGATGATATTCAGGCAGTTGCAGACATGTCAGAGCTCACCTTTATGAATACAGTAGGAATACAAGTTTCGAGTGCACGAAATAATTCTGAGCTGGAGTTTCGCACTAATATCGAGAACGTAAAACTTTCTATAGAAGATATAGAACGTATTCAGATGATTATTAATACATCCACTTCAGGAGAACCAGCAGAAGGATATGTAGTTGGAAATGTAAATACGAGCCAAAATATTGTTCGATTGTCGGGACCTGAGTCGTTGATTGGGCAAATTGACCATGTGGATGCAATTGCAAATATTGATGGATATTCATCGGATATCAATACGAATGTAGAGCTGAAATTGTATGATGCAAATGGTAATGAGATTCGCAGCAATGCGATTAAGATGAATATTTCTACAGTGAATGTGTCTGTCACTATCCTTGCGACCAAGGAAGTGCCATTAAATATTACAGCTACAGATGAACCAGCGCAAGGCTCTGTGGCAAGTGGGCATATTATTTGTAATCCATCTACAGTTGTTCTAGCTGGCAGAAAGAGTGTATTAGATTCAGTGACAAAGATTAATGTGACCGATCCAGCATTGAGCATTGAAGGGCGGACAGAGGATTTGGTTACAGTAGTCAATATCAAGAAGTATTTGCCAACAGGAACGCAGTTTGCAGATAGTAGTTTTAATGGTAATGTCAATGTGACGATTGGAATAGAGCCAATTGTAGAACGCGAACTTCAGATTCCAAAGAGAAATTTTGCATTGGGAAATAAACCAAGTGGTTTTACTACTACTATTTTGGAACTTGATGAAGAGAATTCCTTTACAATTAAGATTTCTGGAACACAGGAAGCAGTTAATGCGATTGATCCCAATGATGTGATTGGTGTAGTGGATATGAATTCGCTTCTAAGTGGTCTTGGTTTGGAACAATGGACCGCAGGAGGCTATATGGGAGAGATTATCTTTAATCTTCCAGAGAGCGTGACATTGGAAGAGCGATATCAGTTTACTATAGTATTAGAGGAGGTTATAGCAGAAGATCAACAATAGTCTATCACAAATTTTTCTATACTTGCTGTATAGAGAGACTATGAGAGTCTGCAATAAATTTTGGGAGGAAATAGGTTGAGAAAGGAGCAGAGTTGTTAAATGGCCAGATTATTTGGGACAGATGGTGTAAGAGGAGTGGCAAATGACGAATTGACGCCAATGCTTGCAATGCAGCTTGGGCAGGCAGGCGCTTATGTACTCTCGAAGGAAAAAGCACACAAACCTACGATGATGGTGGGCTGTGATACCCGTATTTCAGGAGATATGCTTGCGAATGCATTGATGGCAGGCGCATGTTCTGTCGGTGCGAATGTCGTGTATGTAGGAGTGATTCCAACACCTGCAATTGCGTATCTGACAAAGAAGTATCGTGTAGATGCAGGAGTGGTGATCTCAGCATCACACAATCCAGTTGAGTTCAATGGAATTAAATTTTTTGATGGAAATGGTTTTAAGTTACCAGATGCATTGGAAGATGAGATTGAGGCTTTGATAAAGAGCGGAATGAAAGATGTACAATTTCCTACAGGCCCTAGTGTGGGAAAGATTAAATATCGCACAGATGCGCGGGAGGAGTATATCAATCATGCAGTCAGTGCAGTGCCGGTTGATTTGAAAGGAATGAGGATTGTCGTGGATTGTGCAGAGGGCGCGTCATTTTATACCTCTATCGAAACACTTAAGGAGTTGGGTGCAGAGGTGGTAGCTATTCACAACAATCCAGATGGTACCAATATTAATGCCAATTGTGGTTCAACGCATATGGGTGAGTTACAGGCGCGTGTTGTATATGAAAAGGCACAAGTGGGCCTTGCATTTGATGGAGATGCTGATAGACTGTTGGCTGTTGACGAGAATGGTAAGCAAGTGGATGGCGATGAGATTATGGCTATTATTGGCAATCATATGAAATCCAAAGGAACACTGAAGGATAACACCATTGTCGCAACTGTGATGAGTAATCTAGGGTTTTTCCTAATGGGAAAGGAGAATGGGATTCACATAGAACAGACAAAGGTGGGAGATCGCTATGTGCTAGAACGGATGCAAGAGATTGGCGCAAATCTTGGTGGTGAGCAATCAGGACATATTATTTTTCTGGATGAAAATACTACTGGTGATGGATTGTTGAGTGCTCTACATCTCTTGCAAGTGATGGTAGAAACCCAAAAGCCATTGTCGGAGCTTGCAGGGATTATGACTGTACTGCCCCAGGCGCTTGTGGGGGCTCGTGTACCAAATCATAAAAAAGACAGTTATATGGAGTATACAGAGATTGCAGAGGCTGTTAAACGTGTGAGCGAAAAGTTTGCGGGTGAAGGTAGGGTATTGATCCGGCCATCGGGAACAGAGCCACTTGTGCGAGTGATGATTGAAGGAAAGGATCAGGCATTGATCGAACAGGAAGCACATGCTCTTGCAGAGCTGATACAAAATGTTATGCTCTGATGTGAGTTTCATTGCGGATAAAATAGTTGAGATTCGGAGGGATAAAATATGGTATGCCAAAAGGTTGTTATTAAGAATCCGACAGGGCTGCACCTGCGTCCGGCTGGAATATTATGTAAGGAAGCGATACAATTTGAATCGTTAATCACCTTTTCATTCCGAGAAAGTACGGCAAATGCAAAGAGTGTGTTGAGTGTGCTCGGCGCATGCGTAAAGAGCGGCGATGAAATTGAAATTTTTTGTGAAGGTCCCGACGAACAAAAAGCGCTATCAGCCATTGTAAAGATTATTGAGGATGGTCTTGGTGAGTGAAAATGAGTCAGATCCAGCCACGCAGAATACATGTATTACAGTGATGTTACATCGTGATAATTGTTTATCTGTTGCTGGATCTTGATTAGCCCGAAGTGATTCGGGCTATTTTCGCGTTATTCCTTTCATTTTAGGAGCTGATGTGCTCATCTTTTTAAAGAGTAAACAAAAAATTTGTGTAACATTTATTATGAAAGTAAAAGACAACTTTTATAGTAAGAAGGCCATGCGGCCTGAAATGGTATAAGATATTACAGGAATTGCAATGATGTTAATTTATTGTAAGTGCGAATAGACTTGTCTGTAATGAGAGAAAATAAGCATAATGAGCCGTAACTGCTTAGTCAGAGAAAACTAAAATTGTGATAATAAGCCATAATGGCGGAAGTGAGAGGGAAGAGAAGATGAAAAAGATTATAGTGACAGGCTGCAACGGCCAGCTAGGACGTGCACTTAATAAAATGTACAATGACAGTAGGGAGTATGAATGTATCAACACGGATGTAGGAGAGCTGGATATCACAAATGTGAACGCAGTCAATAAAATGGTGTCAGAAGTTCGTCCTTATGCCATTATTAATTGCGCTGCACACACAAATGTAAATGGATGCGAGACAGATATAGACAATGCGTATCGGATCAATGCCATTGGTCCTAGAAATCTAAGTATTGCATCAGCACGATATGGAGCAAAACTAATGCACATTTCGACGGATTATGTTTTTAATGGGAAAGCAACCATTCCATATACGGAATTTGATGCAACCTGCCCAGAGTCTGTATACGGAAGGACAAAGCTGGCAGGAGAAGAATTTGTCAGACAATTTGCAAAAGAATATTTTATTGTACGTACTGCATGGTTGTATGGAGATGGAAAAAATTTTGTGCGTACTATGTTGGAATTGTCGAAAACGCATGATAAAGTAACGGTGGTGGGGGATCAGTTTGGCTCTCCGACCAGTGCGAATGAGCTGGCAAGGGTTATTGTAAAGTTGCTTCCCACAGATAATTTCGGATTGTTTCATGGCACATGTGAAGGCATTACCAACTGGGCAGATTTCACGCGGGAGATTTATAGGCTTGCAGGCGTTACTACGACAGTGGAGACTGTAACAACACAAGAGTATGAAAAGAATACAAAGGGGGTAGTAGCACCTAGACCTGCGTATTCTGTGCTAGAGAATTATATGCTTAAATTAACAACAAACAATAAATTTTGCGAGTGGGAGAAAGCGATCGCAGAATATATAAAGGAATCATAAATGTGCTTCCAAAACTTGTCATCTCGGGAAAGTATGTGTATACTAAAAGCGAAAAGAGTATATAAAGCAGCAAAATAGCAAATGTCAATGGGGAAAGGATAGATGGATTATGAATAATATTGCATTGATTACAGGTATCACGGGGCAAGATGGTTCTTACCTTGCAGAATTTTTACTGGCGAAGGGATATGAGGTTCATGGATTGGTGAGAAGACACAGTATTTCCAATACCATGCGCATTGATCATCTGCTGCGTTCTGATTACTACAAAGTAAAATTCTTTTTGCATTTTGCAGACACGACAGACTCTTCTAATCTGATGCGTCTTATTGGTGAGATCAGACCTACAGAGGTGTACAACCTTGCTGCACAGTCTCATGTGGGAGTATCCTTTGAGGTTCCTGAGTATACAGCAGATGCGACAGGGGTAAGTACGTTGAAGTTGTTGGAGGCAATTCGAGTAAATGGCGGAAATTGCAGATATTATCAGGCGTCTACATCAGAGTTGTTTGGTGGATTGCCAGAGACTGCACCACAGAGTGAGACAACACCGTTTTATCCCAAAAGTCCATATGGCGTTGCAAAGTTGTACTCATATTGGATCACAGTCAATTATAGAGAATCGTATAATATGTTTGCATGCAATGGTATTTTATTTAATCATGAATCGCCGCGACGTGGAGAAAATTTTGTCACTAGAAAGATTACACTCGCGATTGCAAATATTGTTACAGGAAAACAGGACAAACTTTCACTTGGAAATATGAATGCAAAAAGAGATTGGGGATATGCAGGAGATTATGTAGAAGGTATGTGGTTGATGCTTCAACAAAAGGCTCCTGGAGATTATGTGCTTGCGACGAATGAGACACATACAGTACGTCAGTTTGTGGAGGAGGCATTTGCGCAGCTTGCTATTCAGATTCGTTGGGAAGGTGAGGGTGTGAATGAAAAAGGATATCATGCGGATACAGGTAAACTTCTTGTAGATGTAAATCCTGAATTTTATCGTCCTGCTGAGGTGGAGTTTTTGTGGGGAGATCCTGCAAAAGCAGAAAAAGAGCTTGGATGGAAGCGAAAAGTGGATTTTAAGAAATTAGTGTTTATGATGATGGATGCTGATTTACGTGAGATTGCAGGAATGTCTTGTGAGCAGTTTAGAAATCGTATGGCAAAGGAAGGGATAGAGGATGTTGAATAAGTCAGATAAAATCTATGTGGCAGGGCACCGCGGACTCGTGGGGTCTGCCATTGTTAGAAGTTTAAAAGAAAAGGGGTATGAAAATGTAATAGGCAGAACACATAGAGAACTTGATCTTACTAGCCAGCAGGAAGTTCGGGCATTTTTTGAGGAAGAACGACCAGATGTCGTCGTGCTCGCCGCCGCAAAAGTCGGTGGCATCAATGCGAACAATACCGCTCCCGCAGAGTTTGCGTATGAGAACTTGCAGATACAATGCAATGTAATCAAGAGCAGCCATGACTATCATGTAAAGAAATTGCTGTTTTTGGGAAGTACTTGTATCTATCCCAAAATGGCTCCGCAGCCTATTCCTGAGGATGCGTTGCTGACAGGGCCGCTCGAGGAGACTAATGAGGCGTATGCTGTCGCAAAAATTGCGGGTCTTGAGATGTGTAAATTTTTTAAGATGCAATATGGGGATAATTTTATTAGCTGCATGCCCACCAATTTGTACGGACCTTACGATAATTATGATTTGTCAGGGTCACATGTCATGCCAGCCATGATTCGGAAAATGCATGATGCAAAGGTCAGCAATGCGCCTAGTGTAGAGCTTTGGGGAACCGGCACACCGCTCAGAGAATTTCTGTATGTGGACGATATGGCCGATGCATGTGTGTTTTTGCTAGAACAGTATGATGGTAAACAGCATGTAAATATAGGGACAGGTAAGGAAGTGACAATAAAAGATCTCGCTCAGGTCGTAAAACAAGTAGTGGGGTATACGGGCGAAATACGATGGAATACAGATATGCCGGATGGTACGCCACGAAAGCTTACGGACGTGACGAAGCTTCATAATTTGGGTTGGAGGCACAAGATAGAGCTTGAAGAGGGGGTACAGCTTGCCTACGACTGGTTTAAGGAGAATATAGAAGCTGCAAGATTATAAGGATTATAAATATTATAAAAATTAGAGATTGATGCGGCCAGAAGCAGTATGAGGCAATGCGAATAGGTGGTGTGCAGGAGGTATATATGAGTGATGACAAATCACGGGTAGAGATACTTAGGCAAACTACATACTATATGCTTCATATAGGATTCCAGGCCAGACAAAAAGGCTACCGTTATCTTCGGGAAGCAATATGGATAGCATATCAGGACCCAGAGAAATTGACATCTGTGACCAAATTGTTGTATCCTGAAGTGGCTAAACGGTTTAAAACAACTGGCACACAGGTGGAACGTGCGATACGCAGTGCTATAGAAACTGTATGGATTCAGGGAGATAAAAAGACGATCAGAGAAATTTTTTATGAAGCTTGCATGGAGGAAGAAGAACGGCCGACCAATACGAAATTTATCGTATCACTGCTTCGGTGCATTGGCGGAGTAGGGAACGGATTGGATTGAGAGATTAAAGGAGGATCCGTTGAGAACATACACAAAAAAGTTAAGTATTATTGTTCCTTGTTATAATGAGGAAGAGAGTATTCCAAAGTTTTATGAGAAGGCAGTGCAGCAGGAAACATTTTTTCATGCGCAAGATGTTGAGTTGGAATTTTTATTTATTAATGATGGTTCTAAGGATGGAACAGTCAGAGAGATAAAAAAGCTTCGCGAACGAGATGAACGCGTTCATCTTGTGTCTTTTTCACGCAATTTTGGAAAAGAAGCTGCTATCTTGGCAGGACTTGAACGGGCAAAGGGTGACTATAGTGTGCTGATGGATGCTGATTTGCAAGATCCACCAGATCTTTTGCCAAAGATGTATGAGTATATTGAACAAGGTTATGATTCGGTGGCAACAAGACGCGTGGACCGAAAAGGAGAACCTCCGATACGCTCATTTTTTGCCAGATGTTTCTATGGGCTGATGCGAAAGATTTCTAAGACAGAGATCGTTGACGGAGCACGGGACTACAGGCTGATGACAAGACAAGTGACAGATTCAATCCTGGCAATGAAAGAGTATAATCGTTTTTCTAAAGGGATTTTTGGCTGGGTAGGATATGATACCAAATGGTTGGAATATGAAAATATAAAACGAGTAGCAGGGGAGACAAAGTGGTCTTTTTGGAAATTGTTTTTGTATTCTCTCGATGGAATTATGGCTTTTTCTACTGCACCCTTATCGATTGCGTCCGTATTTGGAATTTTATTTTGTATCGTGGCATTTGTGTTTATGATTTTTATCTTTGTGAAAGCACTGCTGTATGGAGATCCGGTGGCGGGGTGGCCTTCTATGATGTGCATTATCTCTCTGATTGGAGGGGTACAGCTTTTATGCCTGGGCATTATGGGGCAGTACATGAGCAAACTATATATGGAAGTAAAGAACAGGCCGAAATATCTTGTTAAGGAAGAATTTTAAATATGGCGGATGGTAGAGAGGAATTAGTCAGTGTAGTGGTGCCTGTATATAATGCTGAAGCATTTTTGGATGATACAATCCGTTGTGTGCAGGCACAAAGCTATACACAGTGGGAGTTGCTCTTAGTGGATGATTGTTCGACAGATCACAGCAAAGATGTGATACGAAAACGAGGTGCAACAGACCCGCGAATCAAACTGATTGTACAGCCAGAAAACGGTGGGGCTGCAAAAGCGCGAAACCGTGGAATCACAGAAGCAACAGGGCGCTATCTGTGTTTTTTGGATGCAGATGATATCTGGCTTCCTGACAAGCTAAAGATACAACTACGCTATCTGAATGAATTACAACAGACAGTGGATGCTAATGCAGGATTTATATTTACAAGCTATGAGTTTGCTGATGAGAGCGGAACAGGTTTGGGAAAAGTGGTACATGTTCCGCAGACAATCACATATCGTGAGGCTCTTAAAAATACGACGATCTTTACTTCTACTGTGCTAATCGACAGGAGTATTATATCAGATCAGGATAGTAGCATGCCTTGTATAGCTAGTGAGGATACAGCGACTTGGTGGCAGATTTTAAAGAGACATCCGATAGGATACGGACTTGACCACAATCTAGTAAAATATAGAAGAAGTGAAAATACCCTATCCTCCAACAAAGCAAAAGCAGTTAAAAGGATATGGGGACTTTACAGAAGACAGGAGAGGTTGTCTGTTATAAGAAGTGCGTATTATATGGTATTTTGGGCATTTCATGCAGTGTTCAGACGGCTTTAGGAGTGGGATGGCTAAACTGAAATAATCCATTTCATTCAGGAGTTTGGAGGCAAGGAAAGTGGGACGATTAGAGGCAGCAAAAAGAGCAGTCATATTACAGATGGGATTGATTGGACTAGTGTTTCAGACCATTTTGTATATTTATGTCTGGCATAAAGTTTATAATGATATTATGCAAAGTAGTATGTGGAGAAGCTTTCATAAGAGGGGCTTTTGGCTTTTGGCTGCGGTTTACTTTATATTACTATTGTTTTTTACAGTCACGTATGGTGGTCTGAAGGTAGGATATTTAAAACCGATGGATGTATTTTTTTCGCAGGCGATTTCTTTGATCTGCGCTAACATAGTTTCCTATTTTCAGATTTCACTTTTGTCTTTAAAGTTAGTTACTCCATATCCATTACTCTTAATGATGATCGGGCAGATTGGTGCATCTGCTGTGTGGACGATGGTCAATGACAAGCTTTATAAACGTTTTTTTCCGCCTAAACGACTGTTGTTTATCAGTGGAGATCGGCCTACGGAGGAGATTCTTAGAAAATTTGAAACACGCAAAGACAAATACAATATTGTAAAGTGTGTGTATGAAAATAGAGGACAAGAACAACTTGAACAGGAAATTATTGATGGGTATGATGGCGTGATTTTATGGGATATTGACACCGCTTTGCGCAACAGATTGTTAAAATTTTGTTATAGTAAGGGTGTTCGCATCTATATGATGCCCAAGATACCAGACATTATGATTAAGGGATCAGATCAGCTGCATCTTTTTGATACGCCTATTTTACTGACGCGAGAGTATTCTATGACATTGGAACAACGGTTTATCAAGCGGTTCATTGATGTGACATGTGCGCTGATTTTGATCGTTGTGACTTCTCCTTTTATGGTAATTACGGCTATAGCGATCAAGCTTTATGACGGTGGTCCCGTGCTGTACAAGCAGGTGCGTTGTACGCGTGATATGCGGGAGTTTCGGATTTTGAAGTTTCGAAGCATGCGCACAGACGCGGAGAGAGATGGAGTGGCTAGATTAGCAGCTAAAAATGACAGTCGTATCACACCGATAGGAAAGTTTATCAGAAAGGTTCGATTGGATGAACTACCGCAGTTGTTTAACATAGTAAATGGGGAAATGTCTTTTATCGGACCTAGACCCGAACGACCTGAAATTATACAACAGTATCAGGAAGATATGCCCGAGTTTACCTTTCGGACAAAGGTTAAGGCAGGACTTGCAGGATATGCACAAGTTTATGGCAAATATAATACGACACCATATGATAAGCTCAAACTAGATTTGTTTTATATTGAAAATTATAGTGTGTGGCTGGATTTGAAGTTGATGCTTCTCACACTCAAGATCTTGTTTCAATCTGACAGTACAGAAGGGGTGGAGGAAAATCAGACGACAGCCATGAAAGAGAGTACAATAAGTGAAAAAAAGTGAAACGGCCAGAGGGAGATGAACTATGCCAGACTATCAGGAAGAACGGTGGCAACAAGGAGTGGATAGCAAAGCTCTCCTTGTGGTGGTGTTACAGAAACTACCCATGCTGCTTATTGTAGCTATTGTTGGAGCGATTGTAGCAAGTGGTATTCATTTGTTTACAGTTTTTGTGGCGTCGCGCAATGTTATGTATGTTTCCGAGACAGAGTATTATATAGAGTTTGCAGAAGGCAGATATGAGGCAAAGGACTATTATAATGACTTCACATGGAATGATGTCATCGCTACAGATTTGATTCTGGGAGTGATGATGGAGCACTTAGAAAACAATGAAGTGCGAAAAGAAGTAAAAAATATGATAACAGCTGATATTTTATCGGATGTACGCTATTTGACAATTACAATTAGAGATCAAGATCCACAAAGAGTAGAGCGTGTTGAGGCAGCGTTTCAAGCATCGCTTGAAGCATTTGGCACTCAGAAGAAGGAATTTGATTCTATTTATAAGATTGAAGATTCTGGGATTGTACAGGAACATATCCCATTCTTTGCATGGAGAGCTGCCGCATTAGGAGCTGTGTTGGCATCAGGTATCATATTGTTTCGTATATTGTTTCGATTTGGCATTGGCTCATCATTTTATACGAAGACACAGATTACAAATGTATTGGGAGTGCCTGTATATGGTATGACTTTTGTGGGAGACACTGATGGTAAGTTGGCCTCTTTTGTGACACGACAGGAAGAACAGCTTCGCAGTAGTATAAAAGCGCTTTGCGAACACTATGAATCCTTGTGTGTGATGGATGCTTGTGGTGGACAGGAGGCGGAAGCATTTTTGCGGCGTATGCACGCAGACAAAGATGAAGAGTTGTCTAGAATAGAAGTGTATGACAATAGATCGCAAGCGGCTATTGTAGTAGTTATCCCATTTGGGGTGTCATATAGGGAAAAAATTATGAATGAGATCTATGATGCAAAGTTACAAGGTGCTACAATTGTCGGTGCATTTTTAATCAATGTAGATGGGACGTGGGCAAGGTTGTATTATTAGTGCAGACCACAAGAAAGGCATGGTTATTTGTATGAATCTACAAGTACTGATATCCGCAGTGGGGGAGGATGTAAAAACCCTAGCACAACGCATGAATCTAGAGAGTGATGCGATTATCATCAATCAGACAGATCATTTTGGTTATGAAACATATCAATATAATGGTAGGTGTATTCAATGTTACGAATTTGAAGAGAAGGGCGTGGGATTGAGCCGTAACAATGCGCTGTTGCGTGCCAATGCAGATATTGTGTTGTTTTCAGATGAAGATATTGTGTACGATAAAGGATATGAAAAGAAGGTACTCGACGCGTTTGTGGCACACCCAGAGGCGGATTTTTTGCTGTTTAATATGCGTGTGGGCAAACAGCGGGCAACCTATGATACTAAAAATTATCATCGTGTTCATCTGTGGAATTCTGGGCGTTACCCCACCTATTCGTTTGCTATTCGGCGTGCAAAAATTCATGCTTCGCGCATCACATTTTCACTTTTGTTTGGAGGCGGAGCCTTGTATAGCAACGGAGAGGACAGCCTTTTTTTGAGGGATTGCCTTCGCTATGGGTTTCGAGTATATGCAACAGATGTTGAGTTGGGAGCTGAACGCGAACGCGAGTCTACATGGTTTCGGGGATATACCAACAAATTTTTTGTAGATCGCGGAGTCTTGTATCATTTTTTGTATGGAAAGTTGGCGTATCCAATGGCAGTGCGCTTTATCATGGCTCATGGAAAGATTATGTGTCAGGAAATCTCCAGAAAAAAGGCGTTAGCACTGATGAAAAAAGGAATTTCATTGGCTTCTCAAAAATAATATTGGGGGATTGATGTGTGGCTTTTGATAGAGGATGCTCTATTTTGTTTTATATGTTGATTGCAGTATTGACATGTTGGATGGTCTATCAGATGGAGATGCTTCCTAATGGGCGTCTGGCGTCAGGGTGGACTTGTGGATATAGAACACAGGCAGCGTACAAGAACCGGTTGCTGATGACTGGAATTTTTGTGATCCTTTTTGGAGTGATGGCGCTTCGGTTTGATATTGGGAATGATTACAGACAGTATACACAGACAGCGCACGAGGCATATGTAGGCGGTTATGTAGTGACAGAGGCTGGATTTAACATAGTAGTAAGGCTGGTTTATGGGCTAGCTGGCTGGGAATGTTACGAAGCCGTGTTTGCATTGTTTGCATTTTTTACTCTATGGTTTTTCCTAAAGGCATTGAGTCAGCAGAGTGTATGTTTTGCGCAATCCTTTTTTCTTTTTATGACATTGGGATTGTATTTTCAGACATTTAATACTGTACGATATTATCTTGCACT
This sequence comes from uncultured Lachnospiraceae bacterium, assembly GCA_910586095.1. Classification (GTDB taxonomy): domain Bacteria; phylum Bacillota; class Clostridia; order Lachnospirales; family Lachnospiraceae; genus COE1. The sequence continues at coordinate 21,356 of CAJUHQ010000016.1, forward strand.
GGCGATAGCATTATTTTCTATTCGATATGTGTTGGGTAAAGATTTCATTAAATTTGTTTTTTGGATAGGAATAGCAGCTCTATTTCATAAATCTGTGCTGTTGGTAATACCAATCTATTGGGTAGCTGCTCTAGAGTGGAAAAAATGGCACATACTAGTAGGAACTTTATTGTGTGTGGTGTGCTTTGTGGCAAAAGGACCATTGTTGACTCTCGCGCTGATACTATATCCATCTTATAAAAATACAGTGTATCTAGAGGGAGGTTGGAGCCTGACTAGTGTTGTCCGTATAGCGGCTGTTTTGGGGTTTTATCTGTGGTTTTGCATGTATATGGGGAAAGAAGCCAGAGACAAAAGCTGGTATAGAGAGCTTCGATTGTATGGACAGTTGAATCTGTTGGCGCTTGCGGCGAGCACATTTTTTTCTTTTTTGCCTGTAGTGACACGGATTGCCTATTATTTTAGTGTACCACAGCTTTTGTTGATTCCATTGATTCTTCGCAATATTGAGGACTTGCGCGTGCAAAAGAGAGCACAAAGGATAGTGGGGATTTTGTGCATTGGATATTTTATAGTATTTTTGTTACAGGCACACCGTGATGGGATTGGGCTTCTTCCATATAGAAGTTGGCTTTTTGAGACAAATCGATATCAATATAAATAACTTAAAGTTGAATTTTTCTATATGAGTTTTGCGTACATGACAGTTGAGTTAGTAACGTGTCCCACAACTGACACATAGATGGGCACAAGAGCAGGAAATGGAGACAGAGTTGAAAGATGAGATTGTTTACAGTATTATTGTAGTTTGCTTAAATGCAGGAAAAAGATTGCGGGATACAGTTGAAAGCATTATCGCACAGAATTATAATGGATATGAGATTATTGTGAAAGATGGTGGATCTACAGATCAATCTGTAGAGAGGCTGCGCAAGTGTTTTGCTTCAGACAAGATTAAGATTACAGTTCAGAAGGATGCAGGGATCTATGATGCTATGAACCAGGCCGTGCAACTGGCAAGGGGAGAGTATTTTTTATTTCTAAATGCAGGGGATAGTTTTTATGACGCAACTGTTCTAGAAAAAATAACAGATGAGATTAAAAAGTTAAGAAGTGATAATAAAAAAGCAGATATTGTGTATGGGAATATGTATCATAAAGCGCTTCAGACAGTGATTTTTGCGGCTCCTTCAATCAATGAGTTTGTCTGTTATCGCAATGTTCCTTGTCATCAGACTTGTTTTTATCACAGAAGTCTGTTTGCAGTGCGCGGATATGATTTAAAGTACAATGTGAGAGCAGACTATGAACACTTTTTATGGTGCTATTATAAACAGCAGGCTTCCTGTTGTTATGTGCCAGTTCTTGTGGCTTCTTATGAGGGCGGCGGGTACTCAGAGACTAAGGAGAATAAAAAGCGTTCACGATATCAGCATCGTGAGATTGTGGTTCATTATATGGGAAGGAAAAAGGCGAACCAGTACAGGATGATTATGTTTTTGACCTTAGCGCCGCTTCGCAGCGCGATAGCGCAAAGCAAACACCTGTCAAAAGTTTATAATGCCTTAAAAACTGTGATTTACACCATGAAGAACAGGAAAGGAAAGGGATAATTGTGAGAATTCTGTGGCTGTGTAATATTATGCTTCCATTTATAGCAAAAAGCCTAGGACAAAAGATTGTGGTAAAGGAAGGCTGGCTTTCGGGACTTGCCAATAAATTGCGGGTATATCGGAAGCAAAATAACATAACATTTGCGATTTGTTTTCCTGCCTCAGACAATTTAGGGATTGTAAAGGATGATACCTCTTTATTTGTAAAAAATAGTGCAGAGGGGGTACAATATTATATATTTCGTGAAGATACCACACATCCAGAGCAATATGATACGGAGATAGAGAAAAGTCTAAAAGCAGTGATTGCAGATTTTAAACCAGATATAGTTCATATATTTGGCACAGAATATCCACATACGCTTGCTTGTGTGAAGGCGTTTAATCGGCCAGCGCGAACGCTGATTGGTATACAGGGATTGTGCAGTGCGATTGCGGATGTCTATATGGCGGATCTGCCCTATTCTGTACAAAAGAAAAAAACAGTTCGTGATATCTTAAAAAAAGATGGTCTGCTAGAACAGCAAGCAAAGTTTGTAAAACGCGGGGAATACGAGAAGGAAGCTCTTGCTCTTGTAGGGCATGTAACAGGTAGAACAGATTTTGACAGAGAAATGACAGCCAAATTAGCGCCCCTTGCAACGTATCATTTTATGAACGAGACACTGCGAGCAGATTTTTATAATGACTGTTGGAATATTGATAGAATTGAGCGCTATTCTCTGTTTTTGAGTCAAGGCAACTATCCTATTAAGGGACTTCACTATGTGTTAGATATTCTTCCAGAAATTGTTGAGAAGTATGGCAATACAGTGGTGTATGTGGCGGGAGATATGATTACGGCACATGACAGTATTATAGAGAAATTTAAGTTGTCGGGATATGGAAAATATCTTCTCAAACAGATTAAACAGTATCGATTAGAAGACCATGTCAAGTTTGTGGGAAGATTAAGCTCAGATAGAATGTGTGCTAGATTATTAAAAACGCATGTATTTTTATGTCCTTCCGCTATAGAAAATTCTCCAAATTCTGTGGGAGAAGCAATGCTTTTGGGTGTGCCAGTAGTATCTACGGATGTAGGGGGTGTACACAATCTGTTGGATGATGGCAGAGATGGATTGCTCTATTCAAAAGAGCAACCAGAACAGCTTCGCGATGCGATTCTTAGCATTTTTGAGGATGACAAACTTGCTATGTCTATGTCCTCCAATGCTAGGGCACATGCGCTTAGAACGCATGATCCTGAGACTAACTATCGAACACTTTTAGGAATTTACAATCAGATTGTGCGCTATTAAATTGACAAATCTCTGATTTTTTAGTTGGCAGTTTGTACAAGAGAGATAGCGTGAAATATAAAATTTCACCCATCCTGATTTGTACGCCTGCTAAAGCAGGCAGATGGGAGTTAGTGTGAAATATAAAATTTCACCCATCCTGATTGGAGTGCCCGCTAAAGCGGGCAGATGGGAGTTAGTGTGAGAAGAGTTTCTAACTGCTCACAGTAAAGGCTGTTTCACAGAGAAACTCTAAGTCTCACACAAGAAAAAAGAAGGGAAGATTGTATAAGGAGATGAAACTGACAATTGTATCAAATTATATAAATCATCATCAGATTCCGCTATCCAATGAATTGTATAAAAAGCTCGCAGAGAACTTTGCCTTTATCCAGACAGAACAGATGGAAAAGGATAGAGTTTTGATGGGATGGGGAAGTGAGCTGGGTGATCTTCCATATTTGAGGATTTATGATGAGGATGTCAAAGGATGTCAGCAGCTTATAATGGATAGCGATGTGGTGATTTTTGGCGGTGTGGAAGATGAGCGTTATATTAAGCCGCGACTACATGCTGGTAAAATTGTGCTGCGTGCCAGTGAACGCTTGTATCGTGAAGGGCAGTGGAAGTCAATCTCTCCGCGTGGAAGAAGAAAAAAATATATAGATCATACACAATACGCCAACTCTGAGGTGTACTTGCTGTGTCATGGTGCATATGTGGCATCAGATTTTAATTTGGTACATGCCTATCCAAACAAGAAGTATATGTGGGGATATTTTCCAGCGGTATATATGTACGATTTGGAGGAATTATTCAAGAAAAAACAATATGTCAATGACACAGGCACAAGAGAGATTCGTCTGTTGTGGGCAGGGCGTTTTATGAAGCTTAAACATCCAGAATATGCAATAAAAGTTGCATGGTATCTTGCAAGACACAAAATATCGTTCCATCTAGATATGGTAGGAGCAGGCGCATTGGAAAGCAAACTTAAAAAACTGACGCAACAATATAAACTAGAAAAATATGTAACTTTTCATGGGTTTCAGCCTCCGCGGGTAGTGCGCCAATATATGGAGGAAGCAGAGATTTTTTTGTTTACTAGTAATTATTTAGAAGGATGGGGAGCTGTGCTAAATGAGGCTATGAATAGTGCCTGTGCAGTCGTTTGTGGTCATGCAATTGGCGCTGTGCCATTTTTATTAAAACATGGAAAGAATGGTATGGTGTATAAGACAGGACATTTTGGGGAGTTTTGTAAACAAGTGTTATATTTGTGCAGGGAAGAAGAAGTGCGCAAAAAATTGGGACAAGGTGCCTATCAGACTATTGTAGACACATGGAATCCCATAGTTGCCGCAGACAGATTGATGCAGTTTTGTACAGGACTGATGGAGAAAAAAATAGTGGTACAGGCAACAGGGCCTTTGAGTATAGCACCTGTGATCGCACCACGAGAGGGATATCGGTATACTAGAACATGAAACCAGAAAAAACAAAGAGCAGAATATATGTTTGTCACACATTTTATCATGTATATGTGGCAATTTTAAAAGAAATGAAATGGCAGCGAACGACGCCACAACAGGAGTATCAAAAGGCGGATATTGCATTGAGTTCAATCTCCACGCAGTTTGAGAATCTAAAGGAACGACTGCAAAAGACAGGAATATTTCAGACAGTGATTGCATTAGATGAAAAGCGCGAGGACTTTTTTCCAGAGCTAGAAAAATATAGACGCAATTATAGCAATATCCTAAAACATATGATAAATCGTATGATTTTTACGAAAAAGTTAGCTAAATGTGAAATACCTTATATGAAGAAGATTGCGTTTGAATGTTATCGCGATATCTATGTGTTTTGTGACAGCGATCCTATTGGATATTATCTAAATTACAAGCATTTGTATTACCATGCGGTTGAGGATGGATTAGACTGTCTCAAAAACCTAGATGATGCGTATGTGGCAAACCAAGGACACTTTCGGCTAAAAACGTGGTTTTCACGGCACAATTTGATTTTTATTATGAATGGCTGGAGCAAATATTGTATTGATATGGAAATCAACGACAGAAGTGTGGTGCCAACAGATTGTCCACGTTTTATAGAAGAGCCGCGAAAACCACTTGAACGAGCGCTTACGATAGATCAGAAAAAGCAAATGATACAGGCGTTTATCGAGGATGCAGACAAGCTTATGGAGCAGTTAAAACCTGCATATGAAGGGGAAGAGTTTGCCTGTTTTTTGACAGAGCCGCATCCAGTTGACGTGGAGGCACGCAAGCGCGTATGTTTGGATGTAATAGAGAAGTATTGCAAAGGATACAGAGTGCTGATAAAACCTCATCCGCGTGATTTGATTGATTATACACAACTTTGTCCAGATGCAGTGGTACTGCGTGGACGATTTCCGGTGGAAGTACTCAACTTTTTTGAGGGGCTTTCTATCAAACGAGCTGTTTCTATTGTCACAACAGCGATGGATAATATGGATTTTGTAGAGGAGAAGTTGAATCTAGGCGCTTCGTTCTGGGATGCCTACGAAGATCCGCAAAAACATGCATACAACAAAAAAGCAGGGCTGACAGTGGCTAATCACTAAGTCTTTGTAGGTGTGGAAGGGCATGGTAGCAAAATGTTGAAAATAATAAAAAAAATAAATAGATTGATGGACAAAAAACAAAAGAGTGCTATGGCGCGGCTTCTTGTTATGATGGTGGTGTCAGCAGGATTGGAGACAGGAGCGGTTATGATGGTGATGGCAGTGGTGCAGTTAGTCGTTGATCCTGTGACGCTAGCGCAAGGGGAAACCTATCACAAGATTTGTGCACTGTTGCATATACAAAGTACTGTTCAGTTTTCTGTGCTTGCGATTCTTTTTCTAATTGGGTTGTATATTGCAAAAAATAGTTTTCAGTTTGTTCTACAGAGAAATTTGTATAGATTTGTGTATCACAATCAGTTTCAAACTGCGTCAGATCTGATGAAAAATTTTGTTCGACGGGAGTATGAATATTATCTCAATGCAGAGACTTCTGTGATACAGCGAAGTATTACTTCGGACGTGAGCGGTATGTACGCGCTCATTATGTCAGTGCTACAAATTGCCTCAGAAGTAATTGTAGCTGTTTTTCTGGTGATTGCGCTCGCTATTCAGGACCCTGTTATGACAATAGTAATCGCGATTCTTTTGGTGGTGACGCTTGGGGTAATCAAGAAGATTGTAAAACCAATTATGAATCGCTCAGGCAAAGAGAATCAGGATTATGGGGCTTCAATGTTTGCGTGGATTTCTCAGACGATACAAGGGATCAAGGAAATTAAAGTAGCAGGCAGAGAACAGTATTTTATAGGAGAGTACGCCAAGGTAGGCGCAGGCTATGTCAATGCGATGGAGCGTTTTAGTCTCTTTAATAACACACCAAAACTTTTGATCGAGACTGTATGTATTATGGGACTTTTAGGCTATATTATGGTGTTGATTGTGCTAGGAGCAGATGTGTCAGGGATGGTGTCTTTGTTTGCTGCCTTTGGGATCGCGGCCATGCGGTTGTTGCCTGCGGCGAGTCGCATCAATAATCAGATGACGAGTATGGCATTTAATGAGCCGTTTTTTTTCAATGTAAGTGATAATTTGGTGCAGGAGACGGATGAGGCTCATACAGATATTTCATATGCAGTGGTTGCAAAAGAGAAACTTCCTGTGACAAAAGAGATTCAGCTTTTGGATCTCACATATCATTATCCCAATTCCGACAAGCTTATTTTTAATCATGCATCTGTGACATTTCCCATTGGAAAATCGATAGGGATTGTAGGGACAAGTGGAGCAGGTAAGACCACAATTATTGATATTTTGTTAGGTCTTTTAAAGCTTCAGGGTGGAAGTGTTTTGGCTGATGGTGTAAATATACAGGAACATTATAGAGAGTGGCTTGCCAATGTAGGATATATTCCACAAATGATTTTTTTGTTGGATTCAGATATCCGAAAAAACGTGGCGTTTGGGGTTCCAGAAGAGGAGATTGACGAAGAGAAACTTTGGTATGCGCTAAAAGAAGCACAGTTAGATGAGTTTGTAAAAACATTGCCAGAAGGTGTATATACGGGAATAGGAGAGCGCGGTATCCGTCTGTCAGGAGGGCAGCGGCAAAGAATCGGCATTGCGCGGGCACTCTATAACGATCCAGAAGTGCTTATATTAGATGAAGCGACTTCTGCGTTGGACAATGATACAGAGGCTGCAATTATGGAATCAATCAACAGCCTTCATGGAAAAAAGACATTGATTATCATTGCACATCGTCTTCAAACAATTGAAAAGTGTGATATGGTATTTCGCGTAGGACAGGGGAGCATACAAAGAGAGTGCACTTGAAAGAGCGTTGCTTTCAACAATGGAATGTGCAATGCACGCAAGGAGGTATAAGAATGAAGCTTAGTATAGTGGTGCCTGTCTATAACATGGCGGCAGATAATAAGCTGCGTTTTTGTCTGGATTCCTTGGTGAATCAGACGATTGCTGACTATGAGATTATAGCGGTTGATGATGCCTCTACGGATGAATCATTTGCAATTTTAAAAGAGTATGAATCAAATTATCCGTGGAAATTTAAGGCAATACAATCTTATGAGAATGTCAAACAAGGCGGTGCGCGCAATAAGGGGATTGCGCTGGCACGCGGTGAATGGATTGGGTTTGTGGATTCGGATGACTGGGTGGCGCCGCAGATGTATGAAAAATTAATTAGAAAGGCACAGCAGACAGGAGCGGACGTTGTGGGGTGTGATTACTGTGCTGTCACAGAACAGACCATGCAGGTTGGGACATTGTTACCTGGAAATACGATAGATCAGACAGGGATTTTAGACAGTGAGCGATATAAAAAGTTGGTTATGAATCCAGGTAGTATGGTGATAAAAATTTATTTAAAAGCAGTGATTGATGAGAATCAATTGCGCTTCCCAGAAAGAACATTTTATGAGGACAACTGCGCCTCTCCTATCTGGATGCTTCATTTTACACATTTTGAAAAAGTGGAGGAACCACTGTATTATTATTATCAACACGATGCATCTACAGTACACAACATTAGTACACAAAAATGTGAGGCAAGACTTCTGATGGGAAAGCAATTGCTTGAGGAAGCGCGCAGATATGGGTTTTACAAGCTATATCGGTTTGAGTTTGAGTTTGCCTTTGCAAAGCTCTATTACATGAATACATTGTATACGTATATGTTAGGAGTGAAACATCCTAAACGAAAGTTTCTACAAAATCTTGCAAAAGGAGCTTGTGAAGAAGTTCCAGATTTTTGGGAAAATCCATATTATCTAAAGGAGTATGATGAGGAACAAAAGAAGATGGCGGCACTCAATATTAAGTCATCAGGGATGTTTTTGATCTATTTTAAATTGCTATATATGTATCGCAAACTGAGGAAAAGATAAGAACCAAGAATGAGGAGGGAACAAATGGGAATCAAACATAAGTTATTTTATGGAACAATGGCACTTCATCAGTGGGTTGCAAAGCGTCAAGGTGGATCGATACAATTTATTCCAGATTATCTAAAAAATTGTATTGCAACGCAACCGATGGCCTATGATGCGGTTGGAACGACACAGAGAGAAAACTTTTATGGACAGTATGATTATGTTCGGTATAGGACAATTGAGCTGCTTGCCAGTGAAATTTATCAACATCAAGTAGAAGGTGAAATTGCGGAAGCGGGCGTGGACTGTGGAGAGTGTTCTTGGGTCATCAATGCTGCATTTCCAGACAGAAAAATGTATCTGTATGATACTTTTACTGGTTTTGACCAGCGTGACGTCGAGATTGAAAAACAGAATCGCTATACTACCAAAAGTTTTTTTGAAAATTCCAATTATTTTAAGCGTGAGCGTTTTCAGTCATCAGAAGAACAGATGGAGTTTGTCAAAAAAAGGTTGCAACATCCAGAGAATGTGAGTTTTAGGAAAGGATATTTTCCAGAGACTGCCAAGGGAGAAAAGGATAATCGATTTGCGTTTGTCTCTCTGGATATGGATTTGTATCAACCCATTCGAAAGGGAATAGAGTTTTTTTATCCACGTTTGAATAAAGGTGGATTTATGATGATACATGACTATAATCATCGTGAGTTTTTGGGAATCAAGAAAGCTGTTGCAGAGTGTGAGGAGCTTTTTGGACCACTTGCAACCGTTCCAATACCAGACCAAGGAGGAACGGTGGTTATAGCAAAAGTAACAGAATAATAAACCGATATCGCAGTGGTTTATTGACTGTTGTATGGGTGAAGGAACCATTTGTCTTGTTGTAACTGTTAAGATATGAGAGAGTAGGAAAGGGACTATATGCAGTTTACATCTTTTGCATTTGCAGTATTTTTTCCAGCAGTAGTACTTTTATTTTATATTTTGCCAAAAAAACTAAGACAGCCGTGGCTTTTGCTAGCAAGTTATTTTTTTTATATGGGCTGGAATGTGCAGTATGTGGTATTGATTTTGATTTCTACATTGGTCACGTACTTATGTGCGATTGGGATAGAACAAGTTGGTAGACACAGTCATAAAAGGCGGCTTGTATTGCTGATTATCACCATTGTTATTAATTTGGGAATTCTATTCTTTTTTAAATACATTACCTTTTTTCAGGACACCATTGCGGCGATTGTCTCATTGTTTGGCATGAAAATGGGAAAAACCAGAATTGATTTGTTGTTGCCAGTAGGAATATCATTCTATACTTTTCAGACACTCGGCTATACGATTGATGTATACAGATCAGATGTTCGCGCAGAAAGAAATTTTATAACATATGCGCTGTTCGTATCATTTTTCCCGCAGCTAGTGGCGGGACCTATCGAGCGGGCTAGTCATCTCATTGGTCAGATCAAAAGGATAGAACAAGAGGCAATGTGGGATTTTGACAAGGTGACAAAGGGACTTCTCATGATGCTATGGGGCTTTTTTATGAAAATGGTCATAGCGGACAGAGCGGCAATGTTAGTCGATGAGGTTTTTGATTCTTATTATATGATGGGGGGCGTGGCGCTTTTTATAGCCTGTATATTGTTTGCTATACAGTTATATTGTGACTTTGCAAGCTATTCGTCGATTGCGATTGGGGCAGCAGGAGTATTAGGGATAGAATTGATGGCAAACTTTAGGGCTCCATTTTTTTCGCGAAGTATACGAGATTTATGGAGGCGGTGGCACGTGTCTCTCAGTTCCTGGTTTCGGGACTATTTGTACATACCTCTAGGCGGAAGTAGAGGTTCTGCGGTGAGGACATATTGTAACAATATGGTGACTTTTATAGTGAGTGGTCTGTGGCATGGCGCTAGTTGGCATTTTGTAGTGTGGGGCATGATACAGGGATTGTATATTGTCATTGGGGATATTCTTGATCCTGTTAAGGAACGAGTTCATGTTCTTTTTAGGATGAGGACAAACACTTCTGGCTATCGGTTGCTTCAGGGAGTGTGTACTTTTCTTTTGTTTGTGCTGTCTATGGTGTTTTTTAGAGCCGAGACAGTCACAGATGCACTTTATTATATCCAGAGAATGTTTACAAAGTTTGATGTGTGGTCTTTTTTTGACGGTTCGATATATTATTTGGGGCTTGATCGCCAGGAACTAGCAGTACTATGCCTTGGTATTTTGATTCTGTTGATTGTGGACGCACACTATGCCCGAAAGCGTGCATTTTTTGATACATTTGTCAAAGAACAGTGCTTGGCAATACAATATGTAGTGGTTGCAGTGTTGCTTGTGATGGTAGTGGTGTTTGGCGTGTATGGAACAGGATATGATGCGACGCAGTTTATATATTTTCAGTTTTAGAGTACTAAATCTCTCGTCAGTTTAAAGATGTGATGGTAGTGATGACAAAGTAAGAGGTGAAAAAGCCAATAGTTCTTATATAATGAATTTGTAGAGGGTGTATTGGGAGGGCTGTAATGGTAAAGAAAAACAATAGACTTCGAATAATGTACATTGTGATTTTTTTTCTATTTATTTTTTGGGTTCTCTCTGTTGTGGACAAGATTGTTCGCGCGAAATTTATTGAGGATTCCACGACCATTGTCAACGGTTTTTACGCGGAGAAAAAAAATGATATTGATTTGATTGTGATTGGTAGCAGTCATAGTTTTTGTACGATTGATCCTATTGTATTATACGAAAAGTATGGGATAGCAGCTTATGATTTTGGCAGTTCATCGCAGCCAATGAATATATCAGCACTTTATTTAAAGGAAGCATTGAAGTGGCAGCAGCCTAAGGTAGTGGCGCTCGAGGTGAATATGATAGTGGGAGGCAGTATTCACGAAAAAAATGAGGCGGCATTTCGGTGGGGATATACAGACATTCCACTCTCTATAGATAAGCTCGCATGTATGTATCAGTCTCTAGGAACTGTAGATGAAGAATATTTTTCTTATGTTTTCCCTATTTTTTGGTATCATAGTCGCTGGAAAGAGTTGAGCAAGGTAGATTATACTTATTTTTGGGAGGATCAGACAAATCATACAAAAGGATATTTGCAAACACAGTCTGTGACAGAAACAGCGGTGAGTTTAGGTGATTATAGCATTGATGGGGTGGCATGGATTGAGGAGGATAGTATCGCATATTTGGATGAGATGATCGAGATATGCCGTAAACATGGAGTAGAGTTATTACTCTTTAAATCACCGCGTGAGGATTGGCACGCGTATGAGACAGAGGCAATTAGAGAGCTTGCAAACGAAAGAAATCTACAATTTTTGGACTATAATGAACTTTATCACAATGGAGAGATTATACTTGACACAACGGCAGATTTTCGTGACGGTCAACATTTGAATGATTTTGGCTCCGCAAAAGTAACAGTGCATTTTGGTTCATATATAGACGAACTGTATGATCTTCCAGACAGAAGAGAAGATACAACTCAAAATTCATGGGATCAGGCATGTCTGTACAAGCAGCACAAAGGATGGCAGGATTATATGGGGGCAGCCAATGCACATGATTGTCTAGAGTTACTTCAAAATGATAACAATTATATTATTATGGTGACAGAAAATGCTTCTAAAGGCAGCAATCAGCCTGAACAGTGGATATATAAAGACGGGAAGGTGATCTTTCACAAAGTCTGGGAGGATGATGGAAGAGTATATATGAATATTGAGGAAAGTACAGTAGTTTTACAGCGCAAAGGAGCAGGATATCATGTACAGATTGATGCGACAGAGTATTATCAGATGGGAAAGCGTTGGAACATTATCGTGTATGATAAGGTGACACAGGAGGTTACTGCATTGACATTTGAACAGTGATTGCTGACATTAAAAAGAAAAACTTTGTCATACTTGTAAGGGAGTTTGGCTCTGACAAATGGCCCGTGATGTCGGATAATTTTTGAAAATATTCAAATACTAGTAATAAGACAGGATTTGTTACGGTTTGCTTTTTATAAAAATAGTAAAATTTATGTGCAAAGATGCTTAGATCGTAGCATTTTGTGCGCATAAATATTGCGATTAAAGACAATGGAGTTATTTTGACGTTTGATACAGAGTATGGTAAAATACTATCACTGGAAGATTTTGGACAAGAGTAGTTGATTAGAAATAGGATGGTGTTATTTACCATCATTACAGGTGGTTAGTACATTGGTGATTGTATATAAATAGGGAGGTTTTTGTATGATATTGGATGATAAGACAATTTTAGTTACAGGTGGAACGGGATCGTTTGGCAGATGTTTTACAGAGTATGTATTTACACAGTATAATCCCAAGAAGGTGATTATTTACTCTAGAGATGAGTTTAAACAATGGATGATGGCAAATGAGTTTGCCAAATACAAGGACAGGCTTCGGTTTTTTATTGGGGATGTGCGTGACGGCGAGCGCTTAAAGCGTGCCTTTGAGGGTGTGGATTATGTGATTCATGCAGCGGCATTAAAGCAGGTACCAGCATGTGAGTACAATCCTAACGAAGCAATTAAGACCAATGTCAAGGGAGCACAAAATGTTATTGATGCGGCACTAGATACAGGTGTAAAAAAGGTGGTTGCCCTCTCTACAGATAAGGCGGTCAATCCAGTGAATTTATATGGTGGCACAAAACTTGTGTCCGATAAACTCTTTATTGCTGCCAATGCATACTGTGGAAATAAGGAACTAAGTTTTTCGATTGTGCGCTATGGAAATGTGGCGGGGAGTCGTGGTTCTATCATTCCTCTGTTCCAGAAATTGATTGCAGAGCAGGCAGATGCGCTCACAATCACTGATTATCGAATGACGCGCTTTTGGATTAGCCTGACACAGGGAGTTGAGCTTGTAATTAAAGCGTTAGAGGAGGCAAAGGGCGGCGAAACTTTTATTAGCAAGATACCTTCCTTTAAGATCACAGATCTCGCGCAGGCAATGGCTCCTGAGATGAAGACGATAGAAGTAGGCATCCGTCCAGGCGAAAAGCTTCATGAAGTGATGATTACACAGGAAGATTCCATGACAACGTATGAGTATGACAAGCATTTTGTGATTTATCCGCAGATGTTTTGGCAGAATACAAAAAAACCAACACCAAGTGGCAAAAAAGTAGAAGAAGGATTTTACTATTCGTCAGGAAGCAATACCCAATGGCTTACAGTGGAGCAGCTTAGAGAGCGCTTAAAGACAGATTTACATGAGTAGAATATTTGGAATAACCATCTAAGAATGGGGCACTACTTGCGGAGGATGTTTATGGAGAAACCAGCAATTGCCGGTGGAAAACCGGTTAGGGACACAAAAATATTTTATGGTCATCAGTATATTGATGATGCAGATGTCAAGGCAGTCACTGAAATACTTAAGGAGGATGCAATTACCTGCGGGCCGCGGATTGAAGCGCTCGAGAAAAAACTGTGTGCGCTCACAGGAGCAAAGTATGCTGTCGTTTGTAGTAACGGGACTGCTGCACTTCATATAGCGGCATTGGCGGCAGGCGTCGGCGCAGAAGATGAGGTGATTACAACTCCTATCACATTTGCAGCCTCAGCAAACTGTGCATTGTATTGTGGAGCGAGGCCGGTGTTTGCAGATATTTGTTCGGACACCTACAATATTGACCCTGCTAGAGTGCAAGCGTGTATGACACACAAAACAAAAGCTGTGGTGGCAGTGGATTATACAGGTCAGGCAGCACAGCTTGATGTCCTTTTAGAGATGTGTCATAAGAGGGGCATTATATTGATAGAGGATGCCGCACATGCTCTGGGAACCAACTATAAGGGAAGAGCAGTAGGCAGTATCTCTGATATGACTACATTTAGTTTTCATCCAGTCAAGACGGTGACGGGAGGCGAAGGCGGCGCTGTTCTTACCAATCGAGAGGATTTGTATAAAAAGTTGTTGTTATACCGCACACATGGCATCACAAAAGATCCGCAATTTTTTGAGAAAGTAAGTCATGGACCGTGGTACCATGAACAGATTGATTTAGGATATAATTATCGAATCACGGATATTCAATGTGCATTGATTTTAAGTCAGCTTGATAAATTAGAACAGTTTTCGGCGCGCAGAAAGGCAATTGTAAAACGCTATGATGAGGCATTTTTGGAAATGCCAGAACTGTTTGTGCAGCAGGAGATTCCAGAGTCTGACACGACGCGGCATCTCTACATACTGCGAATCAGACCAGAATGTCTACGAATTGACCGCAAAGGTTTCTTTGAGGCGATGGCGGCAGAAAATATATGCTGCAATGTGAATTATATTCCGGTGTATTGGCATCCCTATTATGAAAGATTAGGTTATAAGAAAGGATTGTGTCCTAATGCTGAGCGGCTTTATGAGGAAATGATGAGTCTGCCACTTTATTATTCAATGACAGATGCAGATGTCGAGAGTGTGATTATGGCGGTTAGAAAGATTGTGAATTACTATAAAAGTTAAAGGGACAACTTTCATAGTAAACCCCCATGTCTGTCATCAGACACCACTATGAATGAAAGGGG
>CAJUHQ010000017.1 GCA_910586095.1 uncultured Lachnospiraceae bacterium
GTATAATAAATCAAGAAAAAGGCAATACCATTTTGTTTGTCAAAATCCCGCATAAATTGGACTTGATGTGGGTGAATATTTTGCAGCTTAAATGTATCAAAAGCACACTCTTTTGCGTCAAAGCACACAGGGATTCCCTGAACAGCGCCGATATAATCGACTGTACTTTTCTGGTCAAAATATGCCAATGTGATATGTCTGCTTTCTTTATCAATCGTAATTGGCGTAATTGGGGTTGGTACTTTTTGAATCAGGGCCAACCCGCTTTCGCGATATTTTTCATTGGTCAGGTTTATCATTTCTTCTAATAAGGAGCCGCGAAGCCCTCTTGAGTTCCATGTAGGCATACAGTCCTCCTCTACGATGTCTTTAATAGTGCAGTGAACAAATCTGGAAGCCCGCAATCAAGTACACGATTGGAAAGACAGGCTAGACTAGAGATAGGTGTAGGAGGAAAAATCAATTTATGAGCATGCAAAAGCTGGCTTGTTACTCCTGTATGAATATAGCATTTATTTATGGCACTGTCACCATATTTATTGTCACCTATGATGGGATGTCCCATTGCTGCTAAATGTGCGCGGATTTGATGTGTTTTTCCTGTATAGAGTTGGACTTCTAACAAAGTGACATTATTGGCTGTCTTAACTGTTCGGAATAAAGTATCAATATAAGAAATTTTTGGTTTTAGTACAGCAGGTACATCTTTTTCACAAGTAAATACAGTGACCTTATTTTTGGATTGATCTTTGTACAAATATCCAGTAATACGTTCATTGAGAAAGGCTACTCCTGCCACAATACAATAATAATATTTTTCTAAAGTTTTTTCTTTGATAATATGACTTAAATATTGACTGCCTAAAAGAGATTTGCCACAAGCTACCATACCAGAAGTATTGCGGTCGAGGCGATTGCATACAGAGGGTTTAAAGGTAGAAAGAACTTCAGGAGTGATCGCTTTTGTTGAAAGAAGATAACCAATCAACCATTCATTTAAGCTAAGATCATCTGGCGTGGCTTTTTGAGATAGAAGTCCAGAAGGTTTGTTAGCCACAAGAATATTGGCATCTTCATACAAGATTTGTATAGGGCTAAAGATGTTGTACGCGCGATAATAAGGATCTGTGTCGATAGGCGAAATTTTGGTAGAAGATGTTAAAGCTTCGGCTCCAAATTTCTGTAAAGTATCGTCTGCTAAGAAAAATCGAACTTCATCAAAAATCATCAGAATTTCTTTTCCGTCCGCTTTTTTTCCATTTAAGACAATATTTTTCTTGCGTAACATTTTGTAAATAAAGCTGTCTGGGGCATTTTTTAATAATTTTTTTAAATATTTATCAAATCGTTGCCCCGCTTCATTGGAGGTAATCTTCACTGAAATCATGTTTATGTTTTTAAAGGGAGATATCACATAAAAGTGACAAGATTTCTCCCTCTTTCTTTCCCTTCTCAATTTCTTGGAGTTGCTCTAATCGATCCATGAATTTCTTTTGTTCTGTATTGCGAAATAGTTTTACTGTAATATTTTTAAGACTATTTTGTTTTAAAAGATCTTTGATGTGCTCTTCACAGGCAGAAATGTTACAATTTTGAAATTCTGTATATCCAATTAAGTGATTGCCACGCACTGCAAAACAGTTTACTGCAAAATTAAGCTTATACGAAGTAAGATACATACTATAAATGACAGATACTGAGCCAGCCTTAGAAGAGATATCCTGATATATTTTGTCGCTAAATACAGGAATTCGCATATACATAATCACAGACACAAGACTTTTGCTTGATGGCAGCAATCCAAGAACTGCGACAATAGTTAGCAAGTTTTCTTTCTTGCCAGTTGAGAAATACCCCAACAAAAATATAGCAATAGATAATAGAAAATAGATAACAGTTCTTAAAATGACAACGTTTCTTTCATAAATGGGATATCCAAAAGTTCCTTTGTTCAGCTTTTGCCGAATCATGCGCTCTCCTCGTTTCTACTTGAATGTATAATGCGTTTTTATTAGTGTAGTAGCTATCGAAAACATAAGTCAAATGACTACACAGGTATCCAGATTAAAAATTTTATTTTAGATGTGCCATAATATTTAGAAGAATTTTGTGTGGAAATAATTTTGAGAGTATATGAAATCCCTTTATAATCAATCCATACACAGAATTTTCATGTTTGTGATAGGCATCCAAAATAGCACGTCTGACAACTCTGTCTGCGCGTACCATCGTCAATTTCTTGACAGCAAGCACACCACCAGCCTTTTCTGCAATATCAAAAAATGGTGTATTTACAGGTCCAGGACATACGGCCGTCACATAAATTTCTCTTGGTTTTAGTTCACGTCTCAATGCGCGTGAAAAACTGTATACATAAGATTTTGTGGCAGCATATACTGCAAAATTTGGTTGTGGCAAAAAAGCAGCGCTAGAGGCAAGCTGAATAATTCGACTATTTTTTTTCATGTATGGAATACACTGATAAGTCATATTAGTTAGTGCTTTGCAGTTCACATCAATCATTCCTAATTCAGATGAGAGATCAGAGAAAGCAAACTCTCCTAAAATACCATATCCAGCGCAATTGACAAGTAAGCGGATGATTGGTTTTTGTGTTGTCAACAAGTGTTGTAGACGACACATATCATTGTCATCTGTGATATCCATATCGAGAACTCTAACCGTATGATTTAGATTCTGTGCCACTTCTAACATTGCCTGTTTTCGTCTTGCGATAAGCCAAATTTCATCCATTTGATGAAACGCACGATCTAGCTGACGCGCAAATTCTGCACCAAGTCCAGATGATGCTCCTGTTATAATAATGATATTCATACAAATCCTCCATACTGCCAATAGTATCATAAACGACATTCGCATTGGCAAATTTAATACATTCTCTCAAATAAAGTGAAATTTATGGATACAAAATAAACTTTTGATTGGGATAACCAAACTCTTTAATAAGTTCTGCCTCTTTGAATCCAAACTTTTTATATAGTTTTCTTGGAGCAATACCCTTTTTGTCATTTTCACGAAATGTTGAAACACAAATACTTTTACTTCTATCCAATTCACTAAGTGCCTTTGTCAAAAGCGCAGAACCAATACCATGACACCTGTATTCTGGTGATACAGCCAAACAGCAAATCATATTGTGACTCCGTGAAAATAAAAGGACACCTACAATCTCATGATTGTACTTTATACACAATGCCTGTTTCTTACTCATGAATTCTAACACTGTCTGCGAATGTTCTTCTATGCTCTCTTCTGTCTCTAGTCCTGGAAAATTCCAACTTACACGCTTAACTAATTTCATCCATTGTTCAATATCAGAAGGTATTCCAAATAACACATCCATTGTATAATTACTTCTTTTTCGTTCTTGTTGTATAATAACAGGATAGTTTTTTAAACAGTCAACTTCTGTGTTGGTGAGTGGTCTGTATGCACCTTTTGGTAAATCTCCAAGAATAAGTGGTCCTATAGAAAGTCTTTTTAAATAGGAAACGCACCCTTCTATAGCCGCAATCATTCTCTTTACTTGATGGAAGCGTCCTTCTGTAATAGTAAGTTCTACTATATATCCTGTATCATGAGTAGAAAGAAGCTTAACACGGGCAGGCAATGTGGGCTTATCATCGCCTATGTCCACGCCTAGTTCTAGTTGTGATAGTTTATCAGAGTTGATAGAACCAGTACATTCTACATAGTATGTTTTTTCAATATGTTTTTTTGGTGATAGCAGATTGTGACAAAGCATCCCATCATTTGTGAGTAAAAGTAAGCCTTCTGTATCCTTGTCTAGTCTTCCTACAGGAAATAAGTCTTTTCTGATAGCTTGTGGAAGTAAATCCATCACAGTTTTATCATGACAATCTTTTGTGGCAGTCACAATACCAGCAGGTTTATGAAGAATGTAATAATATAAGGACTGATAGGTAAGCTGTTCTCCTTTGTAAGTGATACAATCATGATCTTTATCCACTTTAAAATTAGGCATTTTGATGCATATTCCATTTACTGTAATCATTCCATTTTTTATGGCTTCTTTGACACTACTTCGGGAGCCAATCTGTAAATCACAAAGAAATTTGTCCAGTCTCATAGTTATTTTCCAATCCTTTATTCAAAAGTAGAATAATCACACAATATTTCAATAAAATGTAATAAGTAATGATTGTGGTGAGTGCATGCTGTTCAAAACAGTACTATATTTAATTTTGATTATAACCGTTTTAAGTCATCCTGATGCTACTTTTTTGTACGCATATCAAGGACTTTATCAATGGGCGGCCAAAATGGTTCCCACTCTATTTCCGTTTATGATGATTAGTTCTATTATGGTATATAGTGGCGCCGATAAAGAATTAGGAACAATGCTACGTACATTGTTAAAAAAATTTTATGGTTTTTCCAGTTATGGATTATATGCCGTTTTTATGGGGTTCTTTTGTGGGTTCCCTATGGGGGCAAAGGTAGTGAGTGAACTGTGTGGAAACCATAAAATTAGTAAAGAGGAAGCACAAGCACTATTGGCATTTTGCAATAATATTGGTCCTGCATATTTTATGGGAATTATTTTGCCAGTATTGCATCAATGCGGTTATTCTAATACCCTACCATTTATTTTTGGTATGTATGGAATACCAGCAATCTATGGAATGTGGATAGGAAAACAATATAAGAACAAAAAAATACCTATAAAAAATACATCTACTAACAACGTTCTATCTATTGCAGATAAAAAAGGCAATCAAACAATGTCTCTTACGGCATCACTGAAACAAGCCTGTATTGACAATACACAATCATTAATAATATTGGGGGGTTATATCACTTTTACAAACGCCTTTCGAATTTTTTTAGATTTTTTGCCTTGCTCCGAAAACGTTCAAAAAGTTCTGGCTAGTTTCCTTGAGATTATCAGTGGTGTACAAACCATTTACACAACAACACTGATGCCAAATCAAAAAGTATTTTGGATTATGACAGCACTTTGTTTTGGGGGTATATCATGCCTGATGCAAACTAGCAGTTTTTTGGAGAAGGCAGGACTTTCTCTAGCTCATTATTTCAAACACAAATGTATCATTACTATGCTATCGGCTGCATATTATTTTTTGCTAACAATGCCCTATTTTAACTTGTGGTAAAAGTAACTGTTCAATGATAACAATATACGAACCTACTCCTCATTCAAATAAAGAATATTGGAAGTAATGTTTCGATCATACAAATTGTATACTTTAAACATAAGATAAGATTTTTTTCCAAATCCCATATTTAAAGAAACTGTCATTTTGTCAGAACCCTTTTGCCACGGCTGCAATTCGGACCAAGTAAGTCCATTATCATAAGAGTATGAATAGTACTGAAGAACAGATTCCTCATCATGTGAAGTTAATTCTACAGTGGCATATTTACTAGTTTTATCATAGTTAATTAAATGAGCATTAAGATATTCTGGTGCAGTTGTATCATTATACATACGGCTTGTAGGAACTGGAACCGCCAAAGGCGCATAATCACTATAGTCTGTTTTGCCATCTTTAGAGACTAAACCAAAATATCTGGCTACAGCTTGTGCATCACGTACCCCAAATTCCTTAAGTTTTTCTGGTGATTGCATATTGACAACATCATTAATATGATCGACGTGACAGTGTTCTACAATGATAGCAGGAATATTTCTGATGGAGCAATGGCGAAGAATACCATAATAATCAGTATCGCTCTTGCCAATCCTAGTCTTGATACCACGATTGAATAGCCCCATCTCCTCAAATTGCTGCAAAAATTCGTTTCCAATGCTATATCCTTGACTGTATAATGCTCCAGTAGATTGAACCCAGACTTCACTACCATATAGTGCATGAGAAATGGACATATTAAAATGCAACGAAAATAGAAAATCTGCATCTACTTTTTCAGCAAATTTGGCGCGCTCTTCTAGTGACATGTCAATATCTTGTGTATGTGTCAGATGTACTTGTACATTTTTGTATTTTTCAAGCTCTTCTTTCATATATAATGCAACAGCCATTGTATAATGCTTTTCTGGAATAGGTAGATAATCGGTTCCAAGATTCGAACCACCATGCCCAGGATCAATGACAATAACAATTTCGTCTTCAGCAGCAGATACTTTATCAAAGTTTGGTGATGGAAACCACACAGCGATCATTGTAGTACATAAAATCAAGCTCCATATCTTTTTGAATCGTTTATTCATAGTCTCCTCCTTAAATTTTGTTGTACAATCTTTGCAAATTGTAAACAAATTGTTGCTATTTTATAAATTTCATGTGTAATGTATCAAACTTTTCGATTCTAGTTGTGTGTTATGAAAACAGAAAAAAACCACTTTTATAGATGGTGGTATCAAAGAAAAGAAATTAGTTATACGAACATACAATTTTTTAAGAAACTTGCATAATTTTTTAGGATATGGGAGTAACTCCTTTATCTGTTGCAGAATCATCTATAACTTCTTCTGGTGGAACAAGTTCTGCTCTATTAGCGGTGACAACATTGTCTATTTCCTGTAGATTTCCAACAAGTGCATTGTAGTCTCGTGTTGAGATTTCAATGGATTGTTTCAGGATATTTTCAAGATTAGCGAGAATACTATCTGTATATTGCATGGCAGAAGCCTTGACAGCATTAGCTTCCATAGTTGCATTATCCAATATATCCTGAGCTTGTTTTGTGGCCATTTCGACAATTTCGTTGGCTTGTGCATAAGCTTGTTGCATAATTTGATGTTCACTGATTAGTTCATTGGTTTGTACGGCGGCATCATTTAACAGTTCTTGTGCCTTCTGTTTAGCATCATTTAAAATAGCTTCTTTGTTTGAAATAATTTTTTGGTATCGTTTAATCTCCTCTGGTGTTTTTAAACGCAATTCACGAAGTAAATCATCTATATCTGCCTTGTTTACCATAATGATATCTGTGGAAAAGGCTTTATATTTGCAGTTATCTATAAATTCCTCTATCTCATCAATCAATTGTTCAATTCTACTGCTCATATTAATAACCATGCCTTTCTTTAAATCTGCAAAGTTTGGGGTACAGATTTAATATTGCAATACGAACTTCATTCCGAAGGTGAATACCTCACCTATTAAAAATTCAAATGTTTCTTTTTATTCTAATACATTTGTACTAATAGGTACAAGATTAAGTGATCTATGTAATAATTGGATTTTCTTAAATTTGTACCTTTTACAGAGTATTTTCAACCAAATTCGTATATTGCTTCTATTTTGTACGACGAACTTAAACAGACAGTGGCCCTGATAATTGGCGCTGTCTCATTAAGTGTACATACAAATAAAGATGTGATGTATTTTTTCTTCACATAAAATAATATGCCCTTACAGCACAAATTCCGATTGAAGAAGTTTTTTCAATTATGTTCTTTAAATTTTTCATATACAAGCTCAGCAACAAACTCTGGTACACACTGTGAAATATCTCCATGAAATGAAGCTATTTCTTTGACACTCGAAGAACTGAGATAGGCATATTCTAGGCTTGTGGTTAAAAATACCGTGTCGAGAGTTCCCTGAGAAAGCTTTCTGTTGGTCTGAGCAATTTGCAATTCATATTCAAAATCAGTTATGGCACGCAGGCCACGCACAGATATATGAATATCTTGTTGTTTGGCGTAGTCGATCAAAAGACCATTAAAAGAATCCACAGTTACATTGGACAAGTCTTTTGTCGCTTCCTTTAATATACTAACACGTTCTTGAACAGAAAACAACGCATTCTTAGCCTTATTATCCAAAACACTAACTGTCAAATGGTCAAACATTTTGGCAGCGCGCTGAATAATATCAAGATGACCAAGCGTCATCGGATCAAAGCTTCCTGGGTAGACCGCTGAGTTCATGGCACATTATCCTCCAACTGTATTTTTGAACAGTTCCTTATTATAGTTTCTTAAGAAAAGCATGCTTATTTGTCTTATAGTATTTTTCTTTTTCGAGTGCAAATCCAAAATCCGTAGCATAATCAAGAGAAGTCTCAAGAGAAGTCTCTACCACTATTAACGTATCTTGTTTTATATAGGAAGTATTTTGTAGTACTTCAAGTACCTTCTTTTCATATCCCTGGTTGTATGGAGGGTCTAAAAAGATGATATCAATAGTATCTTTTATACTGCCTAAGAGTGCTGAAAATACATCTTGTTTTATTATTACTGCTCTGTCTGTCAAATGGGTATGTTTTATATTTTCCTCAATACAGGCAATTGCTTTTGGGTTATTCTCCACAAAATATGCTTTTTGTGCGCCGCGACTTAAGGCTTCAATACCAATGCCGCCGCTTCCAGAGAATAAATCCACAAATACAGCCCCTGGCAAATAAGGCATCAATATATTGAAAAGGGTCTCTTTTATTCTATCTGTAGTTGGACGTGTGTCCATTCCTGCGGGGGTTTTCAGCAAAAGACGCCTAGCGGTTCCTGCAATTACTCTCATGATAATTTCCATACCTTTCTTATTATAACATATTATGATATAACATGAATATTTTTTTTCATTATAATCTAAGTTTTGTGCCTTTGGTATCTCTTTTATTGATTTTTAATTTATTTAAATCGATTTTTTTATCCTTGACATGAATAGAACATTCTGTTCCTGGCTGATAATAGTATACCGTTTCAATATAATCTTCCTTTGCCAGTTTCATTCCGCGTACACCGATAGCTGTTTTCTTAAACTCTGCAATCTCATCTATATCAAATCGCAAAAAATAACCATTTTTACTTTGAAGAATAATATGTTGATGCTCTGTTATAACATGGATATCCACAATCTCATCTGCTTCACTTAATTTTGTGGAGGCAACGGTTCTTTTTGCTACATCAAACTCACCACCGCTCACAATCTTGCACATTCCTTGTCGGGTCACAAATAAAAGCCTGTACAGATTAAGCTCTGACTGGCTTGTTATTATAATAATCTCTTCATTTGTAGAGCTATAATTACTAATATTATCGATTGGAAGTCCTTTATCGCGAAATTTACCAAACGGAATGTCAGATACCTTGATTGTGTGAAGCTGACCTTTATTGGTAAATAGACCAATTCGCCCTGTATTGCGACACTTTACCACATATTTAAATTCAACATGGGCGGCTTCCTTGTTTCGCTCATATGTAGTCATGTCAATTGTTTTGCAATAACCAAATTTGTCCATGAGAAAGATAACATCCATCTCTTCAATCTTTCTTTCTTCATAAACTGCTTCCTGTGCATTTTCTATATGGGTTCTACGTTTTCGTGCATATTCTTTCTTTAAACTGTCAAGTTCTTGTATGATAACTTGAGCCATAGAATCATGTCGCTCGAGAATGTCTTCATATTTGTAAATATTGGCATTTGTCTCCGCGTTTTCCTTCATAAGGGCTTCAATTTCTAATCCAATGAGCTTGTAGAGACGCATGTCTAAGATAGCATTGGCTTGGCGTTCTGTAAAATTTAATTGTTGAGCCATAATTCCAGATTCTTTAGAGCGAAATTTAATGCCATCGGTTATTCCACTTGTCAGACAGTTTTTTACCATAGATCTATCTTTAGAACCACGCAAAATTTCGATAATCAAATCAATAATATTGCAGGCACGGATAAGTCCCTCTTGAATCTCGCGTTTTTCTAGTTCTTTATTTAAGAGAGTTGTGTATTTTCGTGTAGTAATTTCATATTGAAAAGCTACGTTGCGCGCAATGATACTCTTTAGGCCCAATGTCTCTGGTCTACCATCCGCAATTGCAATCATATTGACCCCAAAAGTATCTTCGAGACGTGTTTTTTTATACAACAGATTTTTAAAGTTTTCGACATTAGTATCTTTTTTTAGTTCTATTACGATTCGGATGCCTTCTTTTGAGGATTGGTTAGAGATATCTAAGATTTCAGGAGCCTTTTTTTGTTCATATAATGTTGCTACATCTTGCAAAAATTTGCCAATATTTACGCCAATCATTGTATAAGGTATCTCTGTGATAACTAGATTGAGTTTTCCACCTTTTGTCTTCTCGACTTCCACTTTACCGCGTATTTTAATTTTTCCAGTACCAGTCTCATAGATAGATACTAACTCATCCTTGTTGCAGACAATACCTCCTGTTGGGAAATCGGGTCCCTTTATATATTTCATTAACTCCCGCGTAGTAATGTTTTCATTTTTTACATAAGCTTTAGTGGCATCAATAACCTCTCCTAAGTTGTGAGGCGGTATACTAGTGGCCATTCCCACTGCGATTCCTTCAGAACCATTAACTAATAAATTGGGAAAACGGCAAGGAAGAACACTAGGTTCCTTCTCTGTCTCATCAAAATTTGGCACAAAATCTACAACATCCTTATCTAAATCAGCAAGGATGGCTTCCTGTGAGATTTTTTGCAATCGTGCTTCTGTATAGCGCATTGCTGCTGCGCCGTCTCCCTCAATATTTCCAAAGTTACCATGTCCGTCAATCAGTGGAATTCCCTTTTTAAAATCTTGGGTAAGCACTACTAAAGCATCATAAATCGAGCTGTCCCCATGAGGGTGATATTTACCCATTGTGTCGCCTACAATACGCGCACTTTTTCTATAAGGTCGATCATATTTAATACCAAGTTCATGCATATCGTATAAGGTGCGGCGCTGAACAGGTTTTAGACCGTCGCGTACATCTGGCAATGCTCGCGCAATAATGACACTCATTGCATAATCAATGAATGACCGCTGCATAATATCTGAATACTCGGTTTTTATTATTCTTTCTTCCATTATTTTAATCCTCTCCATGTTGCCAACAGCCTGCAATTTGAGTGTAAGCACAAAGTTTGCATTGAAAACAAAGTCTATGTTTGTTATATATGTTTTTCCTATATATCAAGCTCAGCTTCTGTCGCATGCTCATAGATAAATGTCTTTCTGGGAAGAACATCTGTTCCCATCAATAACTCTGTCATTTCAGATGCCATGCGTGCATCTTCGATTTCAATTTGTTTTAATAATCGAGTGTTAGGATTGAGTGTTGTCTCCCACAATTGTTCAGCATCCATCTCACCAAGTCCCTTGTATCGTTGCAAAGTAAAAGTTCCTCTGTGAGATTTGCGATATTTTTCAAGAGCCTTGTCGTCATAAAGATACTCTTCTTTTCCCTTAGCAGGCATTGCCTTATAGAGTGGTGGCATGGCAATATACACATGTCCTTCATAGATGAGTTCGGGCATAAATCGGTAAAAAAGAGTTAAGAGCAATGTGCTGATATGGGCGCCGTCCACGTCGGCATCTGTCATGATTACGATTTTGTTATATCGAAGTTTTGAGATATCAAAGTCATTTCCATATCCTTCTGAAAAACCGCAGCCGAAGGCATTAATCATGGTTTTGATCTCTGCACTTGCTAACACTTTGTCAATACTGGCCTTTTCTACATTTAAAATTTTTCCTCTAATCGGCAAAATAGCTTGATAATTTCTATCGCGCGCTGTTTTAGCGCTGCCCCCAGCAGAATCGCCCTCTACAATAAAAATTTCGCATTTTTTGCTGTCGCGCGATTCACAGTTGGCAAGTTTTCCGTTGGAATCAAAAGAAAACTTTTGTTTTGTCAACATATTTGTCTTGGCTTTTTCTTCTGATTTTCTGATTTTTGCAGCTTTTTCAGCACAGGAAATGACCGTTTTTAATACTTCTACATTTCTGTCAAAAAAATGCGGCACTTCATCACCAGTAACTTTGCTCACGGATTTCGCAGCATCTTGATTGTCAAGCTTTGTTTTTGTCTGCCCTTCAAATCGTGGAGCAGGATGTTTGATTGAAACAACAGCAGTCATTCCGTTTCTGACATCTGCGCCGGTAAAGTTTGCATCCTTCTCCTTTAGTATATTAAGTCCGCGTGCGTAACTATTGATGATGGTCGTAAACATTGTCTTAAATCCAGTTAGATGTGTGCCACCTTCAGCATTATAGATATTGTTGCAAAAACCAAGCACGTTTTCATGAAATTCATTGATGTACTGAAATGCGCACTCGACAGTGATCTCTTCACTGACTCCTGTGAAATAGATAATGTCATGCAAGGCTTCCTTATTTTTATTTAAGTCTTTCACATAGCCTACAATTCCTTCAGGCTCGTGATATGTAATCTTTTCAATGTTTTCTCCACGCTTATCTTCAAATACAATGCTTAATTTTGGATTTAAGTAAGCTGTTTCATGTAATCTGCTTTTGACATCATCTGCTTTAAACCAAGTTTTGTCAAAAATAGAAGGATCGGGAGTAAAATTGATGGTGGTACCTGTCTCTTTTGTCTTGCCAATCACTGGCAAAAGCCCGTCCACTAGATCTACAACAGGATTTCCATATTCATATTTGTCTTGATGAATCAAGCCACCACTTTTTACGGTTACTGTCAATTGTGTAGATAATGCGTTGACAACAGAGGAACCAACTCCATGAAGCCCGCCGCTGGTTTTGTAAGCACTGTTATCAAATTTACCACCTGCGTGAAGTGTGGTAAAGACTACACGCTCTGCACTCACTCCCTTTTGGTGCATACCTACTGGGATTCCACGTCCGTTGTCTACTATAGTAGCGGAACCATCTTTCTCCAATGTCACGCGAATCTCACTACAAACGCCCGCGAGATGTTCGTCTACAGAATTATCTACAATTTCATAAATTAAATGATTAAGCCCTTTGGTTGATACGCTTCCTATATACATGCCAGGTCTTTTCCTGACAGCCTCAAGTCCCTCTAACACAGTGATACTTGAGGCATCATATACATTGCCATCTGTCTTTGCCATTGAGTCATCATGCCTTTCTTTAACTTTTTATTTAATTTCATGATAGAACTGATTGGTGCCATGAGGCACAGCACGAGAATCATTATAACATATCTTTTTCACATTGCAAGGGTTTTCAGAAAAGTTTCGAATATATGTTTTATTATATTTTCATAAAAATTTTCTATGCACTTAATTCAATACAACCATTGCAAATGGAAAAAAATTGTATACAATAGTAAGTAGAATAAGAGCGAGTCCACTAAATATCATAGTGTAACCGCTTTCATAAACACCTAAAACAATCAAAAATATTTCACAGAAAGGAAAGGAATATGACTATGTATGGATTTGGTACGATGATTGAGCAACTCAAAAAAAGCCCTAAGACCATTGTGTTTACAGAGGGAACAGACCCACGTATTTTGGAGGCTGCTTCGCGGTTACTGGCCAGCAGCTTTTTGACCCCTATCCTTGTTGGAAATGAATCAGATGTTTTAAAGGCTGCGGAGGAAGCAGGTTACAATATCCGCGGTGCCCAGATTATAGATAGCAATCACTATGATCGTTTTGATGAGATGGTGGAACGCTTCTGTGACCTTAGAAAAGGTAAGGGAATGACATCTGAAGAGGCAAGAAAAGTGCTGGCAGCACCAAATTATTTTGGTACAATGCTTGTGGAAATGGGAGTGGCAGATTCTCTTTTGGGTGGAGCCACATACTCCACCGCAGATACTGTTCGTCCTGCATTGCAGATTATCAAGACAAAACCTGGAAATAGTATTGTATCCTCCTGTTTTATTCTAGTGCGTCCTGGTGCTACTGGTGAAAATGAAGTTTTGGCCATGAGTGACTGTGCAATTAATATCAATCCTACAGAGGATGAATTGGTTGAAATTTGTGGTGAAACTGTAGAGTGTGCAAAAATATTTGGTGTTGATCCAAAAGTTGCATTTTTAAGCTACTCTACCATGGGATCTGGTAAGGGACCCGATGTGGAAAAAATGAGAAATGCTGCAATTAAGGCGAAGGTAAAATTCCCAACTACTCCAATCGAAGGTGAACTTCAGTTTGACGCTGCGGTATCTCCGCGTGTGGCGCGTACAAAGTGTCCAAAATCACAGGTTGCAGGACATGCAAATACCTTTATATTCCCAGATCTTAGCTCTGGAAATATGGGTTATAAAATCGCACAGAGAATGGGAAATTTTGAGGCTTATGGTCCTATTCTTTTAGGACTGAATGCACCAGTAAATGATTTATCGCGCGGGTGCAATGCTATTGAAGTGTATTCTATGGCTATTATCACAGCAGCTTTGGTATAAATATTTAGTTGTTGATTGGAGAGAGGAATATGAATATGAGAAAAAGAATAATGGGAATTGCCCTATCTGCTATTTTATTGGCAGGGAGCATGAATAGCATCGCGCAGGCTTCCCCACAGAAGCCGTTTCACTGGATGGGATGGATAGGAAATTACACGTTTGACTGGAATGAGGATACGGCTGTCGAGATGCGCAACGGAGATGGTTCAGATGTACTGTCTGTAAACGGACAATATATCATCGATCATATGCTCCCCTATTCCACCTGGCCTATGTTGATGTCTGATGGAAGTATTCCAGATGATGTAAAGACCGTCTCCTGCCAGGTCGTAAAGGAAGATGCTTACTTCATCATGCCATTTGATGGATATGTCACGATCGGGATAGAGGATGAGCAACTTTCAGGCGATCACGGCGACATCTGCGTGCGTGCAAAGGCCGGGGATAAGATCAATATGGTACCCAAGAATCTTGTTGTGACTTACTACGATGAGGCATCTGTACGCAGCAGGTATGCTAACAATACAGTGCTGTCGGCACAGGAGATAGAAAAAAACATACAGGAAACGCAGTACTATGCTGGTACGACTGCCGATGACTGGACCTATAATCTGAGGATCTACAAAGAGATCTTTATCCCGCTGCACGAGATCAAAAATAACCGGACGATAAAACATGAAGTTCCTGAACTGATCAGTGTCCCTCTGTATAATAATAATGATTTTGCATGTCTGTGGTTCATCTATCAGGTGGATGCACCCAATACAGAGATCAAAGCAGTCGCACTCGATCAGGAAGCACAGGAAAAGTTCAAAATGTATTTTGGAGAGGGCAAGTACATGCTCCATCCTAATACAGAGCTCAACGGATGGTATGAGGATCCGATGCACATGGGACAGTGGGTGTATCTGGAGGAAGGTAAACAAAAGATCCACGCGATAGGCAATGGATATATTTCTTTAGATGCTGACTATGACCAGAATTATGGCATGTACAGTGATGGAAAGATGACGATCGAGGATAATGTGGTCGTCGTTGATGGCAAGGAGATAAACAACATCTGGAGAGGTACGCACATGATCGATGACTATAACATTGTGAATGTGCAATAACTATAATAAAACAAAGCAGATCAAAGGTATTTGGGAAAGCCAATGATCTGCTTTATTTTTATATGTGCTACTTATTCTCTTCTACTCGACCTGCAATTTTTTACAACATGCAATTGCGAGGGAACCAGGTCCGATGTGACAAGATACACTCAGAGATAAATGATCAATATAAACGGGATATCCAGGGATTTGAGCGATCAACTCTTCTTTTAACTGATTGGCTGCCGCCTCATTTTCTGTATGTGCGATCTGAAGGTAAATTGGATTTTCTGATGAGATACCACCAAAGCGTTTCTCAATGTCATTTTTGATCGCAGTAATCATAATAGATTTTGCTTGATTGACTGTTCTAGCTTTAGCAAAGGCATCTAGCTTGTCACCTTGTATTTGCAAAACAGGTTTAAGTTTCAATAAAGTACCAAGCGCCGCTGCTGCTGGTGTGATACGTCCTCCTTTTTTTAAATAGTATAAGGTATCGATCATAATATATATGCTGGAATTAAACTTGTCTGCTTCTAGGATATTTTTGATTTCACTGCCACTCTTTCCTGCACGTACAAGGGCTATAGCATCCAAAACAGATTGTCTTTGTGTGACAGAAATACGCTGATTATTTACAACATGTACTTTTTTGTCATAATCTTCGGCAAGCATTGCAGCAGTTTGACAAGAACCACTCAGTCCGCTTGACATGGGGATATGAACCACTTCATCATATTCCTTTAAAAGCGTATTCCATAACTCCAGAATGGATTCGGGAGATGGTTGAGAAGTTGAAATATCCGCTTTTTGTGCAAGTTTTTGATAAAACTCGTTGCGACTTAGCGTGATTTCTTCGTAAAAGGTTTCACCATCAATCATGAAAGGCATTGGTAATACTTCAATCCCAAGTTCTTTGCTCTGTGCCTGCGTGATTCCACTGTTGCTATCTGTAACTACTGCTACTTTTGACATAGTATTCTATCTCTCCCTGCTATTTATTTTGATTTCGTTTTCTAATTGTTCTGTAACGATTTTGTCACAAAACTTTATTGTCAAATATTAATAAAGTCCATATTGAAAGTTGTAATTTCTTCATAGTGTTCCCAAAAGGCTTTATGCGCTTCAATTGGCTGTCTTTGGTGATCTATATATGTGGTATACAATTCCATCGCACAGCTTTGTGCTTCTTGTAAAATCGCTGCATCCTGATAAATATCCCCGATATGGAATTGAAATTGACCACTTTGCCGAATACCAAATAGATCACCTGGACCGCGAAGTCGCATGTCCTCAGATGAAATAAAAAAGCCATCGTTGGACTTATTTAATACCTGAAGTCGTTCTAAGGTATCATTCTGACTTGAAGTGCTGATAAAGATACAATAGGATTGTTCTTTGCCACGTCCCACACGTCCGCGAAGCTGGTGAAGTTGTGCTAGACCAAAACGCTCGGCATTTTCTACAAGCATGACGGTAGCATTAGGCACATTGATACCAACCTCTATGACAGTCGTTGAAACAAGCACATCAATATGATGAGCAGCAAATTCCTCCATAATAAAATTTTTAGCTTTGGGTTTCATTTGGCCATGAAGATATTCTACTGTGATTGTGTCAGGTAATCGCTCTCTCAATTTTTGAGTGTACTCAACTACATTTTCCAAAACTGGCTGATCTCCCAAAAATTCTTCATTGGCTTCTACCATAGGACAGATCACATAAACTTGCCTCCCCTTTGCGACCTCTTTGGCAATAAATTCATATGCTTTTTTTCTATAGTCAGTATTGACAACACAGTTTTTGATAGGAAGGCGGTTTGCTGGAAGTTCATCCATAACTGAGATGTCTAAATCCCCATATAGAATAAGAGCTAATGTTCGTGGAATGGGGGTTGCGCTCATGACAAGAATATGTGGTTGAAGCCCCTTTTGTGCTAGTTTTTCACGTTGTTTGACGCCAAAACGATGTTGTTCATCTGTGATTACAAGTCCTAAATCATAGAAATCAACATCCTCTTGTATTAGAGCTTGTGTACCAATAATGATATTACAAGTTCCAAGTACAATACTTTCTTTTGTTCTGCGTTTTTCACGTGCAGTAAGTGAACCTGTCAGAAGCACAGGCTTAAAAGGTAAACCATGTTCTTCTGCAATTTTTGTAACTGTTTCATAATGCTGTTTGGCTAACACTTCTGTGGGAGCCATAAAAGCCGCCTGACGGTGATTCATGATACACAAAAACATAGCTAGAATAGCCACAATTGTTTTGCCAGAACCAACATCACCTTGTATGAGACGATTCATGACATGTGTAGAACACATATCCTCTTCTATTTGTGACCATACTTTTTTCTGAGCATTTGTCAGTTTGTATGGAAGCCTTGCAATCAAATCGGCGCAGGCATCTATGCGCATCATAGGTGCATTATTTATTTCACGCGCAGTCATTTCCTTTAGGACTAAGACAGATACAATAAAAAATAGGAATTCTTCAAAGACCAACCTTTTTCTTGAGGTAAGCATAGTTTCCTTGCTGTCTGGAAAATGTATACCACATAACGCTGTATGAAAATCTACGAGATCATACTGAGTGCGCACAGCCTCTGGAAGATAATCTTCCTTAAGAGAAAGACTATCTATAGCAGTCCGCATTGATTTTGTGATTGCTGCTATTGTGAGTCCTTTTGTCGTTGGGTAGATAGGAGTAAGTCTATTGACATTCTGCGCAAATTCTTGAGGACTAAGGATTTTTGGTTGTTCTATCGTCATGCGATTATTTTTCAATAGAACATGCCCACGAAAAATGTACTGTTTTCCCGTTTGAAGGCTATTTTTAACATAAGGCATATTAAAATATACGATATCACAAGTACCACTATGGTCTCTTACACGCACAGTAGTGACAGACATGTTTTTCCTGACATGTAAAACAGCGGGGGCGCTGATGACCATAGCACGGATGGCATGCACTTGCCCCGCCTTTAGTTCTCCAATTGCCACAATGTCATGCCACTGTTCATAATCGCGTGGATAGTGAACAATAAGATCGTGGATCGTATAGATATTCATTTTGTGATATAAGGTAGCGGTTTTATCACCAATACCTTTTACGGATGTGATGGGATCTTTTTGTAGCATGGTCTACTCCGCTGAAACAATATAAGAATAAATAGGCTGACCACCAAACTGAAGTTCTACATCACAACCACTAAATTCTGCTATAACGCGATCTGCTAATGCTCTTGCCTGCTCTTCTTTAATAATGTCTCCATAGTAAATACTGATTAATTCATATTCATCAGATATCATTTCTTTGATCATATCAAATGCGACAGATTGTAGATCTGTGCCGACAGACAAAATTCCTTTATCTCCTATTCCCATAAAGTCGCCCTGATGGATTTTTTTGTCGTCAATCATAGTATCCCGTACAGCATAGGTTACTTGTCCTGTTGCCACATTTTGTGATTCCTGTGTCATAACTGCTTCATTCTCTTCTATGGAAATATCAGGAACATAATTGATGATTGCAGTAATTCCTTGTGGAACAGTCTTTGTTGGGATCACGATAATATTTTTGTCTTTTGTCAATTGCTTTGCCTGATTAGCGGCAAGGATAATATTCTTGTTGTTTGGGAAGATAAAAATATTGTCCGCATTGATTTTATCAATAGCATTGAGCATATCTTCAGTGCTCGGATTCATAGTTTGACCACCTTCGATAATGTAGTCAACACCGAGGGAACGGAAAATTTCATTGATTCCCTCACCGATAGAAACAGCAATAAAACCAGTATCTTTGTGCTCTGCTACTGGTGATTTTTCTTGTTCAACTTCAACATCTTTGCTGCGTGACAAGTCTGTGCTTTGCATCTGTTTTTCCATCATATCAGAGATCTTTTCATCGCGCTCTAAACGCATATTCTCAATGATAATGGTAGTTAATGAACCGTATTTTAGTGCGCGTTGCATGGCAAGACCTGGATCGTTGGTGTGTACATGCACCTTTACAATCTCATCATCCGCAACGACTACAATAGAGTCTCCAATTGTGGAAAGATATTCCTTGAAATCAGATTCTTGACGAATGTTAAATGGTTTGTTAAGCATGATGAGAAATTGTGTGCAATAGCAGAATTTGATTTCAGCGTTGGCCTGCGCCTCGATGGTAGAATTCATCATAGCTATGGCAGCGGACGGTTTGGACGCTGTATGAATCGATAGATCAAGCTCTTTGCCAAGCAATGCGTCATAGGCACCTTTTAGTACTTCTACAAGGCCCTGCCCACCAGAGTCAACAACACCAGCTTGTTTTAGTACTGGCAGCATTTCAGGAGTCTGTGCAAGAACAGTCTCTGCTTCCTTAATCACTTCACCTACAAATAGTTCTAAGTTCTTCTCGCCAGCCATAGCAAGATCATTTGCTCTTTTGGCAGCACCTTTTGCGACTGTGAGAATGGTGCCTTCCTTTGGTTTCATGACTGCTTTATAGGCAGTTTCTACTGCCTTGTCAAATGCAGATGCAAGAATAGCTACATTGATCTCGTCATATTCTCTAATTACTTTGGCAAATCCTCTAAAAAGCTGTGATAGAATCACACCAGAATTTCCACGTGCTCCGCGAAGAGAGCCTGTCGAAATCGCTTTGGCGAGGGAAGCTATATCAGGGTTTTCTATGGAAGCTACCTCCTTGGCAGCGGACATAATAGTCATTGACATATTCGTGCCTGTGTCTCCATCAGGAACAGGAAAAACATTCAGCTCGTTTATCCATTCTTTTTTATGCTCCAAATTTTTAGCTCCCGCAAGAAACATCTTTGAAAGCATTTTCGCGTCGATTACATTTAAACCCACTTCAAAAATCCTCCTTAATCTATTACTCGAACGCCTTCAACAAAGATGTTGATTATTTCGATTTCGAGACCTGTAAAGTTTTCTACCTTATATTTCACATTGCTAATCAGATTATCGCAGACAGTCACAATACTGACACCATATGCGACAATTACATGGAAATCGAGAATTAATTTGTTATTCACAATATTGACCAATATTCCATGAGTAATGCTCTCTTTCATAAGCAGCTTGACTAAACCATCTTTCACGTTTACAGAAGCCATTCCAACAATGCCAAAACATTCAACAGCTACACTTCCAGCATACTTTGCGATGACTTCAGTATCAATAAAGATGTTGCCTAGATGAGTATTCATAGATCCTTTCATAGAAATCCTCCTTATCATCAAAAAAGACCTAGCAATTCTTCTTGTTCCTCAGAATCACTTTGCTTTTTATTATAACCGTTTTTGATAAAAAAGGAAACTGATATTTCAATTTAATTGAAATAGTTTACAAAAATATAATAATTTCTATGTTATAATTATTTTGTGAAAAGAGCTTGCCAAAAGTTGTTTTTTTTGGTAATATACTAATGTTGCGAGTCGAATGACTTAAGTTTAGTCAAGGAGGTGCTGACGATGGCAAAATGTGATGTTTGTGGCAAGGGCGTTCATTTTGGAAATAATGTAAGCCATTCTCATAGAAGATCCAATGCAATTTGGAGCTCAAATGTAAAAAGGGTAAAATGCAAAATTAACGGAGCTGCTAAGAGAATTCATGTATGTACAAGATGTTTACGTTCTGGTGCTGTTGAGAGAGCATAATATTTGTATTAGATCAATTTCCTACAATAAGATAAAAATAATAAAAGATAAAAGTATTAAAAAGAAGCCGGAACTACTATATCTCGTAGTATCGGCTTCTTAAACTTTCATATTCTGTTTGTATCAATAACAATGTCTTAGTATCACCGCATTTATTGTCTGGATGAAAAATCTTTAATAGCTCTTTATAGCGTTTGCGAAGAGCTAGTTCACTGTCAACTCCGCGAAAGAAGCTTGTACCTTCATAAGCACCTGATTCATAAGAATGTGCCTTAGCGCTAGACATTTTCTGCCGACGGTATTTATTTTTTTCATGTTCAAAATTTAGACGTTCACATTCTAACGCCTTTCGGTCAATCTCCAATTGTTGATAAGCATTTTCAATAATTTTTAGTTTTTTGGCTATAAATGATTCGTTGTCGTCAAATCGCTTTTTGATTGTTTTTTCGCGCAGATCAAGCATACTGCGCTCTCCTTCTAAGGTACGCTTTAAATCTTGCAGTTCACGGTTTAGTTCCTGCAGTTCGTCCTTTTTTGCCTGAATTCTGACTTGTTCCTTAAACATCCATGCCTTCATTTTTTTTAGATCATCAGATGCCTCTACATTCATGAACCCTTCAGCAAAATCCAACATACTAATAACCATGCCTTTCTCTTAGCTTGCAAATTTTGTGCTACAAACACAAAATTGCGTGTGAAAAATCCAAAGATTTTTCACACGAATCATTTACACAGCAGCAAATTTGCAATGCGAACAAAGTTCACATTAATGTTTCTCTTTATCCATAACTCCACTCTGATTGCATAACAGAAAAACGCGTGTCAATTTATAACAATCGCGTTTGTTTAACAACAAAACAGGCAATACCCCGCAACAGAAAACACAGCAATTAAAATGAGTCCTATCCATGTACTTCCTAAAATCAACATAAAGAGCATGCCGACTGCAACCCATATCAGTGTATATCCTATTAGCTTGCACATATAATTCTCCGGCATTTCTTTATTCAGTATATGCAGAAATAATTACTTCTTATTCCTCTTCTGGAAAAGCTGTATGGATAACTTCTTCATCCTGTGGCTGATCTTTTTTGGAAGTGAATCGATCAATCAAGTCAGGAACCATATCAATAATCTTATTGATTGTATCTTGGTTCTTAATATTAACGAGACGTACTTGACCATTTTTGATGACCAACACAGCACTAGGGGACATTTTTCCAGTCATTCCACCAGCACCACCGTTTTTCTTTTCTTGGGAGGAAGCGCCTGCTCCTACACCAAATGTAACATCTACTAAAGGAATAATAATGGTATCACCAACCTGAGTGGGTGCGCCAACGACAGTTTTTGAAGAGAGAAAGCTCTCCATTCCCTGCATCATAGAATTTACTACTTCATTAAAACTGTTATCAGACATAATAGACCTCCAAATTCTTGAGAACTTTGTGTTAAAGTCCCTTGATTTACTCTGCTTTTAGATGCTTTATCACGTGTTTTATATTTTTATCAAATAAAAAGACACAAATTGCCTGGATAAAAATGTAAATATTTATACGTCCTTTTAAATAAAAATCGCCCTCTATTACTTCTTTATCAAACTCTGGTTGTATGTCGATTGCACCTTGATGAAATGGATAAAACATTCCCCAGACAGCGAGGATTTCTCCCATGACTGCGGGGTCCTCAAAACCGAGATGAAGATGTACACGACATATCTTGGGCATCACTTTTTTGACAATTCGCACCAATTGATTTTTGCAGACAAAAAAAGCCTGTTTGGTGCGCTCTTGCTGTAATAATTGTAAATAATAGGATAGGTTCTTTTTTATCCTGTTCATTGTATCACATATTTTATGAAATGTGAATGTTATATTTCTGAAAAAATTCACAAATTTAGAGATAATTTGTTTAATTTTCTGAAAGATATTTTCTTTCTTTGGACTGTCTTGTGTCTGATCGAAAGACTGGTCAAACGAAGGTGTGCTTCTAGTCATTTCTGTTGGATCTGATGACTTTGTTATGAATTCGTTGTCTTCATCAGTATGATCTAGAGAGTCCTCTATTGTATTTGATAAGGAAGCAGCTCGAATTTCACCAACATTGTTAGATTTATTTTTTGTTTTTTTCCCCTTTTTATTCCTATCTTTTTTCTTTATGGGTCTGAGGTTATCAAAAATGCGAATTCCAAATATCTTTGCATAAATATGGAAGGGCTGTCCGTTTTGATATATGGCTGCCGCTGAGAGTATGTGCAAAAACCAAGTGGCAGTTGCGCGCACCTGAATCTCCTTTTCTTGGTATGTTCCTTTTGCTTTGTATCTGACGGGAATAAATGTTACAGCCAATAAGAGTACAAGTGCAACACATAAAATCACAAGCAAAACGATTCCAATTATTTTCAATATAGTCAATATGATTGCTACCATAAATTCCCCTTTAACGAAAATATGCTTTAACATCAAAACCACCTGTGGTGGTATAGACATCACATAATATATTTGAAACCAAATCAACCGCAGCAGAATATCCATTGGCAATACCTACAATATAAGGCGAATGTTCCTTTTGCCTATAATAATACTGCTTTAACATAGCACTGTGATAGATCTCTAACAAATCCTCTCCTTTTGTCAAGGCAATGACAAAAATCAAAGGCTGTGGTCGGCCTGTGCGAAGCTTCCATTTGACACGACGATACTTTTTCTCCAAGGAAGGACTAATATATAATTTTTTACTAAAATACATGTTTTTTCACCAACTTTTTTGTTTTGACATCATAAAAAATATCATAAATCTGACTTTAAAAATAGGTCCCCTCTTTATGATACTCTATTCTATCACATTGTACGCCAATTTACAAACTCAAAAGAAGGTCTTTTCAGACCTTCTTTAACGTGGCTTTATCCATTGTTTGTTTTTTCGTAGTGTTAAGTACTCTTGATATGCTTGTTCTAATATCTGCTTTTCATTAGAAAATTTTAGTAAATGATAAGCTTCATGGTACTTATAGTATCCCGAATCAACAAAAAATTCCTCCTGCTGTGGTTTGCTGTAATAATTATCAGCCATCATCAAATACCAATGGACTTCTTTTTCTACTGTATCCTGTGGAACATTAAAAGAATATTCACTCTTTCCAATGTATTTCATGATGGTTGCTTTTACCCCTGACTCCTCGAAAACTTCACGAAGCGCTGTTTCCACATGCTTTTCACCGCTTTCTACGGTGCCTTTTGGAAGCACCCAACCCTCATACCTGTTCTTAAAATTTTTGTATAAAAGTAAAATTTTACCTCTGAAAATAACCACGCCCCCACAGCTTATAGCTTGAATCATGGCGTTTCCTCCTGTATGGTATGCAAAATTATTATGAAAGTCTCTAGCTTTCATAATATAGATGACCATGTGGCCAAACTACCCTAGGCTTTTCTATAATAGAAATAGTCATAAAAGTTTTTGAGTTTTATAGGATGCTTTCAATGATCCTGATAATTTGGTTGGTTTCAAAAGGTTTAGTTACAAATTCTGCCGCGCCTAGTTTGATTGCGTCGAGCATTTTTCCCTTTTGACCTGCCGCTGTTACCATTATTACCTTTGCAGCCATATCATATTCTTTAATTTTAACAAGAGTCTCGATTCCATCCATAACAGGCATTGTAATATCGAGAGTCACTAAGTCGGGTTTTAGTTCGCAATATTTTTCATAACCTTCTAGACCGTTTTCTGCTTCTGCTATCACGTCATAGCCGTTTTCAATAAGGATAGTTCGGAGCATATACCTAGATGTTTTCGAATCATCAACAATTAAAACTGTGTTCATACCTTTATACCTCCTGTCCCTCTCTAGCGGACATTATTAAATGACCTGAAAAATTTTTCTGTTCAAACTTCTCAACAAACAATTTGTGAGAATATTGTCTGTTTTTCATATTTTTTTATTTTGTATAGCTATCAATCGTTTGAAACAGTAATCCTTCAAACGGTGGTCTGTCTGTATAATTATTATTCATAGACCTCTAAAACAGCCTTGAGATCATAGCCATTTGCATGGATTGGAATAATATACAACGATTCATTGCTGATAAAAGGCCCCTCTAACGAATATTCGGGGGAATTCATATCAACTGAAATATTTTCATAACTCAAATCGGTAGCAAACAGGCCATTTACACAGTTGATAAATTCGCCAACATTGTCCAAAGCGTCTAAATCGACGGATTCATATGTACCATTTGCAAAGTGATTGGCGACTGCTAACAGTCCATTGTCAGGTGCACTCAAGTAAAGTTTTAGATGAAAATCACCTGCTAATAGTTGACATGCGTACTTGTCCAGTTGCAAAGAGCGCGCAGTATAAGCCTTATCAAGATACATATGTGGATCGATCAATCGTCGAAAAGCTCCGATAAAGGTCAATGTAAAAGATTGTAGTTGCGCTGATTTGATAGGTACAAACATACGAACACACTGCTCTAGATCGTCGTGAATCAAAGAACTAAGTTGTGCATCACTGAATGATCCTAGCATTTGAAATTCATCTAACAAAGGATTGATCTGCTCCAACGCAATCCATTTCTTATCAAGAAGACACTGTACAAATTGCATAAATGTATTGGATTGATAGGTCAAAAGTTCATCAAGTTTTTCTTCGGTTAAATATCCAGCCTCTATAGCGGTGTCGCCAAAACTTTTATTGTTTTCTAGAATAGTTTGAACTAGATTCGGAGTCAGAACTTTGTTGATTACCGCTATTGTCTCTACTTGTGCCTTTACATCCTTTGGGACAGGAAGTAAATGATCGAGCTGCTCCTGTGTAATTTTTCCTTTTTTTACTAAAAAGTTTCCAAATAAACGGTTAAGCATTTTTCGGCTCCCTTCAATTTATTTCCATCGCCATCTTGATGTGTACCTGTAAGGCACCATGCGGTTTTGGGCAATGGTTAACATTCATTTTATACTTACCTAATACTAATATACACCTTTTTACAAAAAAATACAAAGAATAATTAAAATTTTTCATAAAAGTGATACTTGTTCCTGTTCATGTGCCTATTAAAAGCGTAAGAAGAACATTTTAGAGAGAAGAACTAATTCCTGTTCGCACCAAAAACGTATACAACTATACGAAATATAATAAAAAGTGTGAACAGGAATAATTATTTTAGATTGTAAATTTGTATATATACAAAAGTATGATTACAATTAACGTTCGCTGTAATATTCATCTAAGATTCTTCGCGCAACAGGAACCGCATATTCACCACCAGAGCCGGCTCCTTCCATAATGACTGTAATTTGCACAGGATTGGGAGTGTCATAGGTGTAGCCAGTAAACCATGCATGAGAATCGGAGGACGAATTGTATTCGGCGGAGCCTGTTTTTCCAGCGGCTTTGTAGGACTGACCACTAAGTCTTGTTCCTGTCCCCTCTTCTACTACGGCCTTCATCAATTCCTGTAGTGCAATAGCTTCTTCTTGCGTAATGAGTTGTCCTAATGAAATAGGCTCATATTCTTTCAAGATGGTGCCATCAGCAGTTGTGACTTTTTCAATGTCATAAGGTTTCATCATTATACCATTATTGGCAATCATAGATGTAATCATAGAAAGTTGTAACGGCGTCATCTGTGTAGTACCTTGACCGATTGCAACTTGTATCATAGTGTTGTCACTAGAAAGAATCGATTCAGATACAGTACTTTTCTTTGCAGAGAAGTTTACAGGAAGTTCTCTATTAAAATATAAGTTTTCTAGAGTATCTATAAATTTTTCACGATTTATCAACAAAGCAATATCAGCAAAGGACGAGTTGCAGGACTTTGCAAAGGACTGACGAAAATCAACTGTCCCATGATTTGTTCCGTGGAAACATTTAATAATTGTGGTACCATTGCGTACAAAACGGCCATTACAAGTATATTGGTATTGGTCATAGTTGTCAGGATGTTCACGGATATATTGGAGTGCTGTCAAAATTTTAAATGTAGATCCTGGTGGATAGACCCCTTGTGTAACTCGATTAACAAGTATAGAGCTATCTTCATCGTTGATAATCTCATCCCATATGTCTGTTATGGTGTTCGGATCAAAATCTGGTTTGGATACCATCGCAAGAATTTTTCCAGTTGATGGTTCTGTCACGATAACAGCACCTTCGTATAGTCCTAATGCATTGTAAGCGATCCTCTGAAGTTCTGTGTCATATGTTGTGAACACAGTATTTCCCATATGCTTTTCATTGGCAAGATCATTTTGCAATTTATTGTTGAGTGATATATTTGATGACACTAAGTAGATATTGGCACTTAGTTCTATCCCCATTTTTCCATTTGACGCATAGCCGATAGCATGTGCAAAAATTTCGCCAAATGGATATTGGCGTGTGTTAGTACTATTATTTGTTGTAGCTAAGATCTGTCCATCCGCAGATAAAATATCCCCGCGAATAGTCTGTGATGCCAAAATATCTTGACGCTTTGTATTATAGGCATTGTTGATGACTTGAGCACTATCATAATAAACAAAATGTATCAGATATCCAATAATCAACAAAAACAAGCCACAAAAAACTCCAGCCATGCTGTTCATGTACCGTTTGGGCACATAGGGAATTTGGACAGTTTGTTTTTTTGGTTTTGGTTCAGGATAATAAGCATCTCCATAATAACCATCATCACAGATAAGATTGTTATAGAGATAAAATCCTTGAATGACAGAAAACATTGCAATTGTTGCCAATACAGAACTCCCACCATAACTAATTAAGGGAAGGGTTACTCCCGTCAGTGGTATAAATTTGCTGTTACCGCCAATTGTGAGAAAAAG
This sequence comes from uncultured Lachnospiraceae bacterium, assembly GCA_910586095.1. Lineage (GTDB taxonomy): Bacteria > Bacillota > Clostridia > Lachnospirales > Lachnospiraceae > COE1. The sequence continues at coordinate 27,710 of CAJUHQ010000017.1, forward strand.
TTGCACAATATAGACAATACCTAAACCATACACAGAATATTTTACAAAAGGATCATAGCAAAAATGCGCAACATGAACAATCTCCAAAAAGAGATTGACACAGATTGCTATCAGACATATGCCAAAAATAACACCATATTCTTCACAGATTGCAGAGAAGATAAAATCTTGTTCTACATAAGGGATGGAACTAGGAGTACCTGCATCGATTCCCATTCCGAACCAGCCACCAGTTCCAATTCCAAAAAGAGACTGTGCAATCTGATAACCAGTAGCATTGATATCATGCCAAGGATCAAGCCATGCTGCTACTCGCACTCGCACATGAGAAAAAAGAAGGTAGGACACATAAGAGGCCACTGCTCCACCCGCAAATCCGAGAGCTAAATAGCGCGCTTTATGTGTAACGACAAACAAAAGTGTTGTGTATGTGATAAAATAAATTAGCGCGCTACCCAAATCTTTGGAAGCAACCAAGAACAACACGTGAATAGCAGCAAGAACGGCTGAAAGTAAAATATGCCCAAAATGTTTTGCTCTAGACAAGATGGATGCCAGAAATAGGACATATAATATTTTTACAAATTCAGAAGGCTGGAAAGATATTCCCATAATGGAAAAGGATAACTTTGATCCGTTGGTGATGCTGCCTCTGATTAACACTGCGCCAAGAACTACAATACCGATACCTGCAAAAATCCATTCACATTTTCGAAATAGACGAAGATGTTTCATAAAAGTTGGAATGATTAGCGCAACTACCAATGAGATCGCTATAATAACAAATTGGCGTATGGATCTAGTCAATGACAATCTAGTTAGAATAACAAAGCTGATAGACAAAAGCATTGCAGTGTGATTCATAATCAGTCGATTTGATTCTGGATAAATTGCTCGCATCAATACAAGGTACGCAAAGACTGTAATGACCTGAAAAAGAGGCAGAAACAGGTATGTAAAATCTGCGCGCGATGACAAAAGTACCAGACTTCCCGTGATATGGTTGATTAGAATCATAATATATTGAAGTACAAAAATAAATCCGTATCGTTCCCTGTCATCACGTTTAAGTACTATAAAACTAGACAGGGTGTACAGAAAAATATTGACAACTAGTATATATTTTGATAATTCAATGACTGCTCTTAGCATGTTCTGAATACTCACCTATTCACTAGGCGATGCCTTTCACTTTTATTCTACGCCGCGTTTATAATGTCCATTTGTAAAACTTTCAAATGGTTGCAGGCTGTGTTTATTAAGATAATATGCAAGAACATTGTGTGTCTGTTTTGCATCTTCGATTGAAAAATCCAATCTAATTATAGTATAATTCTTTTTTGCAATATTATCCATATGTCCATAAAGTGATAATGGTACTGTGTTGTATAGAATATTATAACAATGCTTGCAGTTTGGAACTACTGTAAATACGTTTTTGTACCGATCAAATAGATGATATGGATCAGATTGCCCACTGCATTTCTCTAGAGTATTTCGGATACAATTTGCCGAGTACATCAGAGGAATATAACCATACACAACAAACTCAAGTGCGTGGTTAGTATACAATAGATTTAACTCTTTTTTGTTTAGTTCTAATGGAAGCGTGATTCGATCAAATTCTTTTGCGTATACAGATAGTGTCATGTTATTCCACGCATAGATGGAATAGTCTGATACTATGTTTCCCTGATAGTTTATTTCATGAAGGTACTCTAATTCCTCAAAGTTTCTGACTAGAACTCCCTGAAAGTAACCACTATCTAGTAAGTCTTTGTATTGTAAATTATATTGATAAGAACGCTTCCGAAATATGTGAGGAAGTACTAAAAAATAATTTTTGTCACGCAATAAAATAGCAGATGCTTTGGACTCTTTTTTTCTCTTTTTTTGAAGAAAAGATCCATGTGTTTCTCTAGCGTTTGTCAAAATAGTATCTTGTAAGGCAGATGAAAGAAATATATCTGCATTGACATAAATTGTTTCAATATCGGGGAATTGGTGGATTGTCTCTAACTGCTCTACTGTAGAAGCCAAAGCACATAAAATATTTCTAGGCTGATACGAAACACTTTCGCCGTTATGATGTGTTGGTATGCTCATGTGATCGAAGTCGGCCGATTGTTCCAAAAAAGCATGATTACAAAAGGTCAATGCTTCCTCTAGCTTCGCACAGGCAAGACGCCGTAGTTCATTTAGACTCTTAACAGACATAAAGGAAGTATTGTCAGTATCAACTTTAAGAGCACAAAGTTCAAAACAAGTATCCCCCATTTTGCCAAGTCTTTTTGTGAGTTCTTCTTTGTCAAGAGGTCTGTTTAAAGCTACAGTTGCGTTGTCTCCTTCTACTGTCACAGAAGCTGAATCGCAGGTGAGTGTCAAACGTGCTGGCTCTCCAGAATAGACACGTACACATCCAGTTATTGCTAGACGAATGTTTTTTGAGAGATAGCATTCGCGTATTTGTTCCAAAACGGTTTGTGTGCTTCCTGAGTAACCAGGTTCCTTTAATGTAACCATATTTTTCCCATGATGTTGATGATAATAGCCGCTACAGATATCGGTTCGGATATATAAATTCTGCAATAGTTTTTGGTCTGCTGGATCAACATGATAGGAATGAGGATCGTGATTTAGATAGTGGTCAATATATTTTCGGTAGACTGCTGTTACTCCTGCTACATATTCAGGGCTTTTCATGCGGCCCTCAATCTTAAAAGAATCAATACCTGCTTCTATAAGTTCTGGTAACAAATCGAGCGTATTCATATCTTTTAGGCTTAATGGATAGACAGTATGGCCCTTTTCATCTGTGTATGCGAGACGACAAGGCCCTGCGCAGCGGCCGCGATTGCCACTTCTACCACCGAGGATAGAACTAAAAAGGCACTGACCAGAATAAGCATAACACATCGATCCATGAATGAAACATTCAATGGAAAGTCCTGTTTTTTTCTTGATATCACGAATTTCCTCAAGAGAGAGTTCTCGTGCAGGAACAACACGACAAACACCGTGCTGTTTCATATAAGATGCACCATAGACTCCTGTAATAGTCATCTGTGTACTAGCATGCAGTTCTAAGTGAGGAAAATGATGACGAAATAATTCTAGTACACCTATATCTTGAACAATCACACCGTCTAGCCCCGCTTTATAAAATGGGGTAACATAGGGGATCAGATCTGAAAATTCATTTTCTTTGACTAGAGTATTGATGGTTAGATAAAGTTTTCTACCAAATATATGTGCGATCTGTATTGCCTTTATAATCTCTTGTGTCGTAAAATTATCTGCGTAAGCTCGCGCGCCAAATTTTTCTCCACCCAGATATATGGCATTTGCGCCAGCATTGATGGCGGCATGAAAACAGGCAAAATTTCCTGCTGGTGCCAAAAGTTCGACTGTTGCTTTCTTCATAGAACTTCCTTAATTATGTTTATTTTTCTTCAGCTCTGTTTCTAAGCGAACAATTTGTTTGGATTGTTCGTTTACTTGTTCTTGGGATTCCTTGAGTGATTTTGTAGTATTGTCAAGTTTGATTTGCGTAGCAATTAATTCATGCTTAAGTTCATATAGTTCATTTTCTTTTGCCTTTAAATCCTGTTCAAGCAATTCGATTTGGTTTTTGGCTTTAAAATAGTCATCTGCAATATTGAGATGGATCAACATATTTTGCTTGTCCACAGATTGCCACTTGAAACTATCCATTTTAGTATACTCATTAATTTTACTGTTTATGTAGGCAGCAACGCGCTGAAGATATTCTGCACTCTCATTTCCGCTGACTGTCAGTACTTTTCCGCCGATAATAACTTCTGTATCCGTTTTAGCAGACATTTACATGCCCCTTTCTTGATTGTAGCAAGTCGCAATCGTATTGTTATGCTCTTTATTTGTGTCGAAATCATTTTGTAACAACTAGGTCTTTTTTGATGGCCTTAGATTGAAGTCATAAATCTAGAGTAGAGTTTGAAAATGATCCAGACAATACACTAAGATCAAGTCTCTTGCTATCTTATTATATATCAGATTACTCTGGCATTTCAAGTCCAAAATGGTGATATGTTAACTCGGATACGACTCTGCCGCGTGGAGTACGCATGATTAACCCGTTCTTGATTAGATAGGGCTCATAGACATCTTCAATGGTTCCACTATCCTCTCCTATAGCGGCGGAAAGGGTTTCCAATCCAACAGGGCCTCCTTTAAATTTATCGATCATGGTCATAAGAATCAATCGATCTGTCTGATCTAGACCAAGTTTGTCAACATCCAGTAAATCAAGTGCTGTGTTAGCAGCTTTGAGTGTAATTTGTCCATCAAATTTTACTTGTGCAAAATCGCGTACACGCTTTAGAATACGATTTGCAAGACGGGGTGTTCCACGGCTGCGCCTTGCAAGTTCCATAGCACCCTGCTCGTCAATTTGAACATTTAGAATACGAGCTGAATGTTGAATGATTAATGTCAATTCATCGACAGAGTAAAATTCTAAGTGTTGAATCACACCGAAACGATCTCGCAAAGGGGCGGTCAAAAGACCTGCGCGCGTCGTTGCGCCTACTAGGGTAAAACGCGGAAGATCTAGTCTTACAGAGCGTGCGGTAGTTCCCTTTCCAATCATAATATCAATGGCAAAATCTTCCATAGCTGGGTAGAGAACTTCTTCTACTTGACGGTTTAGGCGGTGAATTTCATCAATAAAAAGAATATCTCCTTCCTGCAATCCATTTAATATGGCCGCCATATCACCAGGCTTTTCGATAGCAGGCCCACTAGTTACTTTCATATGAACGCCCATTTCATTTGCAATAATTCCCGATAGTGTTGTCTTTCCAAGCCCAGGCGGACCATAAAATAATACATGGTCTAAAGAATCGTTTCGTTGTTTTGCAGCCTCAATATAAATACTTAGGATTTCCTTGATTTTTGTTTGTCCAATATACTCTTTGAGGCATTGGGGCCTTAGACTTCCCTCAAGTTTGACATCTTCCTCTAAAATCTTTGTTTCTATGACTCTGGCAGCCATATCCTACCTCCCATAAGAATTTGGTATCATGATGCACTTTATATAATTCTTTGTTAGCATAAAATTTTAAAAGGTACTGATAATTTTTAAAGCTTGTTTTAAAATGATACCCGAATCTGCATCATCTGTAACATCTAATTGTTTGATGGCCTTGAGTGCTTCGGTTGGAGAATATCCTAGCGCAACCATCGCTTCAATCGCTTCATTTTTAGCTGCTGAAATAGTAGATATTCCCGCTACATCACGATTGGATATAGATTCTTCATCTGGCATTTTTATGGTGATCTTATCCTTTAATTCCAAAATAATACGCTCTGCTGATTTATTGCCAATACCAGGAGCCTTTGAGATAGCTTTTGCATCGCCAGAAAGAATGGCATAGCGTAGATCATCAGCACTCATAACCGACAAAATACTTAAGGCGCCCTTAGGGCCGATACTATTTACAGCAATTAATTTCTTATAAATCTCAAGATCGTCCTTTGAGAGAAATCCAAATAAAGTAAAGGCATCTTCACGTACACTCGTATAAGTATAAATCTTAACTGTGGCACCAATACCAGGAAGCCGCTGCGCTACACTAAGAGGGATCTTGATATTATAACCAATGCTATTACATTCCAAAACTAGGTTGTCCTCTGAGATATCTGCAATTTCACCTTTTATATATGCATACATTTTAGTATTCCCCCAATTTCTTTATCAATGAGTCATTCTAGAACATGGTTAGTACTCCAGTTTGTCTTTTTCAATGGTCTTTAGTATAGCACAAATTTGAAAAAAAAGGAAGGAATTTAAAACATATGTTTTAAATTCCTTCTTGATAATTAATAATAACTAGTTTAATTAGTTGTTGATAAATTTATCTTCCTCATTATTCCAACTATAGAGTTTGCGAATTTCTTCACCTACTTTTTCAGATGGATGTTCCGCAGCAAGTTTTCTCATAGCCTTGAAGTGAACTTGGCGTCCCGCAGGTGACATATCCAGCAGAAATTCTTTTGCAAAAGAACCATCCTGAATGTCAGAAAGGATCTTTTTCATAGTTTTCTTGGTTTCATCAGTAATAATCTTTGGTCCAGTGATATAATCGCCATACTCTGCTGTGTTTGAGATAGAGTATCTCATGCCAGCAAAGCCAGACTGATAGATCAAGTCAACAATTAATTTCATTTCATGAATACACTCAAAATATGCATTTCTAGGATCATAGCCTGCCTCTACTAAAGTTTCAAAACCTGCCTGCATCAATGCACACACACCACCACAAAGAACAGCCTGTTCACCAAATAAATCGGTTTCTGTTTCTGTGCGGAAAGTAGTCTCCAATACACCAGCTCTTGCACCACCAATAGCAAGGGCGTAAGCAAGTGCTAGATCCAATGCCTTTCCTGTAGCATCTTGCTCTACTGCTACTAGACAAGGAACACCTTTGCCAGCTTGATATTCAGAACGAACAGTATGTCCTGGTCCCTTTGGCGCAATCATAGTAACATCTACATCCGCAGGGGGTTTGATACATCCAAAATGAATATTGAAGCCATGTGCAAACATTAACATATTGCCTGCTTCAAGGTTTGGTTCGATATCTCTCTTATACATATCGGCCTGTAACTCATCATTGATTAAAATCATGATAATATCAGCTTTTTTTGCTGCTTCGGCTGCTGTGTAAACCTCAAAACCTTGTTTTACGGCTTTGTCCCATGATTTACTGCCTTCATAGAGACCAATAATGACATGTCAGCCAGATTCCTTGGCGTTTAATGCGTGTGCATGTCCTTGACTACCATAGCCAATCACTGCAATGGTTTTGCCCTCTAATAAAGAAAGGTTGCAATCTTCCTGATAATAAATTTTTGCTTCTGACATTTTTATCTCCTCCTCAATCATTGTAAAATCAGAACTGCGTATCCAAAATACGAAGTTTGGTTGCTATATTTATAATCAATTATGAACGATTAATCTAGACAAACGAGTTCTTCTGAACCACGTGAAAGGCCTGCAATACCTGTTCTAGCAACCTCTAAAATCTCATAGTCCCTAAGAAGTCCCATAAACGCCTCAATTTTTGTCTGGTTACCGGTCAGCTCTACAATTAAGCTATCTACATTTACATCTACAATATTTGCTCTAAAAATATCAGCGATAGAAATGATATGTTGTCGTTTCTCAGGGGTAGAATGAACCTTAATCAGACATAATTCTCTATAAACACTCTTATCTGGTTTGAGCTCTCGAACATCACGGACATCCACTAGCTTTTCTACCTGATTTTCAATTTGATCTAAGATATCTTCATCTCCTGAAGTTACGATTGTAATGCGGCTGTAACGTGGATCGGCTGTGATACCAGCCGTAATGCTGTCGATATTGTAACCGCGTCTTGAGAACAATCCAGTAATACGGCTTAAAACGCCTGCATTATTGTCAGCCAATATCTGAAATACTCTTTTCTGCATAAAAATCTCCCACTCCTGTCGAAATCTGCGAATCTCAAGTTGCAGATTGAAAATTCTGATTTTTGCACTAATCATCTGTGTTGTCAACTAAAATTGCTAAATGAAAAAGTATAGTGCTCTTTTGCGTTGTAAAGCAAAAGAGTATGGATTGCATACATAAAAAATATTTTAGCAAGCTTTCTATTAATTGTCAACTAATTGTCAACACATTTCGGCAAGGCTAAGGTACCTGTTCTTGCGACTTCTACAATACTAATAGACTTGAGCATATCTAGCATAACTTTAATGCGTTCTGGTAGATCACAGATTTGGATAATCATATTGACATTTGACATATCAACAATATCTGCTTTCATAATCTCGCAGATTTCCATGATATCACGTCGGTTTCCGCGGTTATATTTGACCTTGATTAGCATAAGTTCACGGCTGATACTATCCTTTTCGTCAAAGGTTTTTACTTTAATGACATCTAATTTTTTGTTTAGTTGTTTTTCAATCTGCTCGATTGTTCTTTGGTTGCCAGAGCTTACAATAGTCATGCAAGAAACTGCTGGATCGTCGGTTTCACCTACAGCAAGACTATCAATATTAAAACATCTTCTCGAAAATAAACCAGACACTTTGCAAAGCACACCAGATCTATTTTCTACGGATACAGAATAAATTTTCTTCATACGAAATAAACCTCCTTACCTTACCAAGTCCATTGGGTCTATGAGACACTCCATTAGCATGGTGTTGTCCTCGCGCAAGAAATCTTTTATTTTTTCTTGTGCATTGGACATATTCTCAACCCTGATAAAGGGAATATTGTATGCTGCGGCAAGTTTCTCAAGATCTGGAGTTCCATCCTTAATATCAACTACAGAATAGTTGTCTTTGTAATTATAGTGTTGAAATTCACGTACCATCCCAAGATAATTGTTCTTCATGACAATAATTTTCACAGGGATATCATGTTGCATAATGG
>CAJUHQ010000018.1:0-29172 GCA_910586095.1 uncultured Lachnospiraceae bacterium
GTCAATTCGTAAAAGCAGGCAACATTTTATATAGACAGCGTGGAACAAAGATTCATCCAGGTGTAAATGTTGGACTCGGTGGAGATGATACACTATTTGCAAAAGTAGATGGTGTACTCAGATTCGAGAGAAAAGGAAGAGATCGGAAACAGGCTTCAGTTTATCCTGTGGTAAAAGAGAACTAAGACCATACTTACACGGCTGTGTTAAGGCTTCAGGCTTCACCTGAAGCCTTTTGTATACAAAGCTTTATTGAAGGTGGAAAGGTTGAAGGGAAATGTTTGCAGATAGAGCTAAGATTTATATCAGAAGTGGTAAAGGTGGAGATGGACATGTGTCATTTCGACGTGAAAAATATGTTCCAAATGGTGGGCCTGATGGTGGAGATGGTGGTAATGGCGGAAGTGTAATTTTTGAGGTGGATGAGGGGCTGAATACTCTTACAGATTTTCGCCATATAAGAAAATATTGTGCACAAGATGGAGAGCAAGGTGGAAAGCGAAATTGTCGTGGAAAAAATGGGCAGGATATTTTTATTAAAGTTCCAGAAGGAACGATAATAAGAGAATTGGAATCCGGTAAAATTATTGCTGATATGTCAGGAGAAAATCGCAGGCAAACGATTCTTAGTGGTGGAAAAGGTGGAAATGGCAACCAACATTATGCTACATCTACTATGCAGGCACCAAAATATGCTCAGGCAGGGCAACCTGCAAAAGAATTAAATTTGTTCTTAGAATTGAAAGTGATAGCTGATGTTGGACTTGTTGGATTTCCCAATGTTGGGAAATCGACATTATTGTCACGAGTGACAAATGCAAAACCTAAAATAGCAAATTATCATTTCACTACATTAAATCCCAATTTAGGTGTTGTTGATGTAGAAGGGAGTAAGGGATTTGTCATAGCAGATATTCCTGGATTAATAGAGGGCGCATCTAAAGGCGTGGGACTCGGACATGAGTTTTTACGACACATCGAGCGAACAAAAATTCTTGTTCATCTTGTAGATGCAGCTTCTACAGAAGGACGCGATCCAGTTGCAGACATTTATGCTGTTAATAAAGAACTTGAAATGTATAATGACACTATTGCACTGAAACCACAAATTATTGCTGCTAATAAAATAGATGCTATTTTTGCAATGGATGGGACTGATCCTATTCAAAAAATACGAGAAGAATTTGAACCAAAGGGAATAAAAGTATTTCCGATTTCGGCAGTTTCTGGACAAGGGCTAAAAGAACTATTGTTTTATATAAGTGATTTATTGTCACAGATTAAGGAGCCGCCTACTGTATTTGCTGCAGAGTTTAATCCAGATACAGATATTGTTATAGGAAATGAGCCTTATACAGTAACCTATAATGAAAAGGATGCAGAGTATGTGGTAGAAGGACCACGTATAGAAAAGATGTTGGGATATACAAATCTTGAATCTGAACGTGGATTTCGATTTTTTCAGAATTTCTTAAAGGAACATGGTATTCTAGACGAATTGGAAGCACTTGGAATACAAGAGGGAGATACCGTTCGTATGTATGGCCTTTCTTTTAATTATTACAAGGAATAAAAAGATCTGAGGGTGAATGGAAGGAGGAATATATGACAAGTAAACAGAGAGCTTATTTAAAAGGACTAGCTATGAATATTGATCCTATATTTCAGATAGGTAAAGCATCTGTAACTCCTGAAAATGTGGAAGGCATCTTAGAGGTGTTCAACACACATGAGTTAATTAAAATATCCGTTTTAAAAAATTGTATAGATGATACAAAAGAAATAGCAACAATGGTTGCAGAACGAACACATGCACAAGTTGTTCAAGTTATTGGAAAAAAATTTGTACTTTATAAGCCATTCAGAGATAATCCTAAAATTGTTTTGCCAAAATAAAGAATCATATATCGAGGTTTTTTATGAAAACAGGTGAAAAAATTGGTATTATGGGAGGAACCTTTAATCCTATTCATAATGGACATTTAATTTTGGCTCAGACGGCTTATGACCAGTTACATTTGGATAAAGTATTATTTATTCCAAGTGGTAATTCATATATGAAAAGGAATGTCTTAAATGTATGCCAACGTATAGAGATGGTACGATTGGCAATTAGACAATATCCTTATTTTGAACTATCGCTTATAGAGGCACAACGTTTAGGAAACACATATACGTATGAGACGTTAGAAGAACTTACTATTTTGAATCCAAATGCAAAATATTATTTTATTATGGGGGCTGATTCTCTTTTTCAAATAGAACAATGGCGATATTCACAACGTATATATCAATTGTCTACTTTGGTATGTGCAATTAGACAAGAGTATCATTTAGAGTCGATAAAAAGACAAGGAGCCCTTCTTGTTCAAAAAGGTGCAGACATTCTTTATTTAGATATTCAAAAAATAGAGATTTCTTCCACAGATATCAGAAAGAAAGTGAAAGAAAAGCTACCAATTTCTGAATATGTTCCGATAGAGGTGGCCAACTATATTAGACAGGAGCATTTATATGATGAAGAAAATTAAAAAATATCTAAAAAAACATTTGACCAAGGAGCGATATCATCATACACTTGGAGTAGCCTATACAGCAATTTCTTTAGCGATGCGCTATAATCCTGACATTAGAAATTCTAATTTTATTAAAAAGGCAGAAATAGCAGGAATGCTTCATGATTGTGCGAAATGTATGGATAACGATAAAAAGCTACGAATTTGTAAGGAAAATCATCTTTCATACAGTCAATTTGAATGGAATCATCCATATTTATTACATGGAAAAGTTGGTGCTTATATAGCAAAGTCACGGTTTGGAATTGATGATAACGATATTTTACAAGCAATTACATGGCATACTACTGGTCGGCCCAATATGTCCTTGTTAGAAAAAATCGTATTTATTGCTGACTATATAGAGCCTTCGCGGCGGCCTGTGCCAGAACTGGATAAAATACGTCAATTAGCTTTTATAGATATTGACGAGGCTGTTGAAAAAGTGTTGTTAAACACACTCCAATATCTGAAAACTAAGAAGGCCCCAATTGATTTAATGACACAAACAACATATAATAGTTATACAAAAATTAGTTCGTAAAGACACTTGTTCACTTTTGTAAAGTAAAAGAGATTGAGTAGGTATCGTAATGCTTTAAATTATGTTATTATAGGATTATATAATAAGGTATACTTTGCATAGCTAAGATATTGCGATACTTATCTGTTACAAGGAGGGATTTATTAGTTGAACAATGGTAATTTAGAAGATATGGTCAAAGTGATTATCGATGCACTTGAAAATAAGAAAGCAGAGGAGATTCGACTAATTAATATTAGTGAAATTTCTACTATTGCTGATTATTTTATAATTACAAATGGTAATAACAAAAGTCAAATACAAGCATTGGCAGATCATGTTGAAGAGAAACTTTCTAAAATAGGAATCCAACCAAAAAATATAGAGGGGTACAATACAGCTAATTGGATTTTGATAGATTGTCAAGATGTTCTTGTTCATATATTTGACAAAGAAAGTCGCGGATACTATGATCTGGAACGTATATGGCGAGATGGAAAAATAATTGATATACATCATTGTAATGAGTAGAAGAGCAGTCTTCTACTCATTTTTAATACAGAAGATCATTCTAAGTCTTGAGTGAAAAGGTTTACTAGATGTTTGGTAAATATTTATGTTTTATAGATCAATAACTAGTCTATAACAAAAGGGCTGTTGCAAAATTTGGCAATCCCACAATATATGGTTTAAGATGTCTTAGATATCCATACCATATATTGTGCGTAGATGCTATTTTGCAACAGTCCTTTATTATATCATAGAAAAATTTGTATTTGTTCATGATCTCTAACAAGATGAGTAGCATTGAGTACTATTTTTACTTGCTAATAAACCGTCTAGTGATACAAACGAAAAACACCATACACTTTTCCTAAAATTTCTACATTATCTAAGATAATAGGTTCCATGTTATCATTTTCTGGTTGTAATCTATAATGTCCATTTTCCTTGTAATATGTCTTAACTGTAGCAGAATCATCAACTAACGCAACTACGGTGTCTCCATTTTCAGCGGTATTACATGCATTAATAAAAATACTATCACCGTTGAAAATTCCAGCGTTAATCATGCTGTCACCCTTTACCTTTAAAACAAACGATTCACCAGTAGGAACCATTTCTGCTGGAATTGGAAAATATCCTTCAATATTTTGTTCAGCAAGGATTGGTATACCTGCAGCCACTGTTCCTACAATCGGAATACTCGTCATTTCATGACGAACCATCTGAAAACTATCATCCATAATCTCTATAGCACGAGGTTTGGTTGGATCTCTTCTGATATAACCATTTTTTTCAAGAGTTTCAAGATGTGAATGAACAGAGGAAGTAGATTTTAGATTTACTGCCTCACACATTTCTCTTACTGAAGGTGGATATCCCTTTTTAAGAATTTCTTCTTTTATAAAATCAAGAATTTCTTTTTGCTTCACTGTAATTTTACCGTATGCCATTTTTTCCTCCTTTAATCAATATATAACAGTCTGTTTATAAATGAGGGCTGTTACAATTTAATATCATATATTTCTGCGAAATAAGCGCTGAATTGTCAGAATCAGAATAGTTAGATTTTTTATTAGTCTTAGTATAGCATAATGTTGTAAAAATTGCAAACATTTATTCCAAAAATTTGTTTGATATTTTGAGAAAGAATGGCTTGACAAAGAAACCTCTGTTCGATATAATGAACGTAAACAACTGTTCGGAATAGATGTTTGGAAAAAGTGTTCGTTTTTAAATTTTTACTATAAGGAGAACAATTATGAATACAACATATCATACAATTTATGTATCAAAATCTTTTATGGATTGGCGAAAACGCCATATACAAGTACGACGCAATATTATTATGCTAGTTCTTTCTTCGATATTTGTGATATCAGCACCTATTCTTTTTTTAACTTTTTCAACACAAGCAAATGATGTGGAACATCAACCCTCATATAAATATTATAAAAGTATAGAACTTTCAGAAGGTGATACTTTATGGTCTGTAGCAAATGAGTATATTGACTATAACTACTATAAAAATACCAGTGAATATATAGAGGAAGTAATGAAAATGAATGCACTTACATCTGATAAAATATTTGCTGGAAGACATCTCATTATACCATATTATTCAACAGAATTGATTGCCTCAGAGCCTATTATAAATTAAAGTTAGCGCTTTTCGCGAAGTGTCACAGCTTTTGCTGCTTGGCGTCGTCTTTCTTCTTCGAGAGCAGCATAGTGCTTTTTGGTAGTATTTACATCCTTATGTCCTAATACATCAGCTACAAGGTAGATATCTCCAGTTTCTCTATAAAGAGTAGTGCCATAAGTACTTCTTAGTTTATGAGGTGTTATTTTTTTGACAGATGTTACAATAGAAGAATATTTTTTTACTAGTTTTTCAACAGCCCTCACACTGATTCTTTTATTTTGAATAGATAAAAATAAGGCATTTTCATGTCCGTCAGAAGGCAATATATGTTCGCGTTGTTCAAAATAGTCAAGAAGTGCTTGTTCAACTTCTGGACCAAAGTAAATAATAGCTTCATAACCACCTTTACGTCGTATTTTTACACCATTATTTTTAAAATCGACATCTGAAAGATCAATGCCAACACATTCGGAAACTCGTATTCCTGTACCAAGTAGAAGCGTAATTAATGCTACATCTCTTACTTTGTTCTTTTCATGATATTGTAGTTGTTTTTTGGTAAGATTTTCTCCACTTTCCACTGTGTCAAGAAGAATAGCAACCTCATCAGGATCGAGTCGTACAATTTCTTTTTCGTGAAGTTTTGGCATTTTTACAAGAGCTGCTGGATTTTTTTCAATCATTTCATTTTGAAAAAAATAATTATAGAAACTTCTTAAAGAAGCTAATTTTCGTGCTTTGCCTCTTTCGTCATTCATATATTCTTTTCCGTCTTTCGTATAATATGAACAATGTTCGAGATATTCCTCGATATCGAGTCGTGTAATCATATCTAGAATGTCAAGCTTATATTCTTTAATGGAGGTTTTTTTAAAAATAGAATTATTATCGTGAAGATATTCAAAAAAAACGCGAATATCATAAGCATACGCGATTCTTGTCCGACTAGATGTATACTCTTGTATTCCTCTAAAATATTGACTACAGAAAGATGGAAGAGTATCTAAGAGTTCTCTCAAATGCAAAATGTTTTTTTTATTCAATTCATCATGATAGGTTGTAGTATTGATTTTTTCCAATGTAAATCGCCTCTTATCAAAATTTTTATACATTATTATAGATAAATGTGTTATAATCATTCTATAACATTTTTTCTATAATTCCAACAAAAATATTTATAAAAGATAGGAGAGCAGTTCTAACATTATGAAAAATAACAAGGAATATGTAAAATGGGGACTTACAGCTTTTTTGGTAGTTCTAGGAGGTTTTGTAGGCTATTACATTATTTTTCATTTAGATAGCTTGTCAACCACTATAAAGAGTTTGTTCACTATACTAATGCCAGTTATAGATGGCCTTGTTTTAGCTTATTTACTAACTCCTTTAGTAAATTTTTTTGAACGTCAGGTAGTTCAACCATTGTGTAGAGCGACAGAAATCAAAGTTATTAAGAGTAAAAGTAGATTTATCTCTATTGTTATTACAATTGTAGTGGTTATTTGGGCACTTTATGCATTTTTTTCAATTGTTATTCCACAAATAGCAAATAGTATCAAAACAATTATAGAACAATTTCCTAGTTATATTAACACTCTGAGTATTTGGATTTCTAATCTTTTAGAAAATAATCCAGATATTGAACAGAAAGTGATGGGATTGCTCAATAAATATTCTTTAGATTTTGAAAAGTATATCAATTCAGAAGTACTTCCTCAACTTAATAATTTGATTATGGCAATTTCAATCAGTGTTTATTCGTTTTTTAAAGTATTTTGGAATCTGATTATAGGATTTATCATTTCCATTTATGTGATATCCAGCAAAGAATTATTTGCAGCACAGGCAAAAAAAATCGTGTATGCATTTTTTTCTATAGATCCTGCGAACCGTTTTATTAGTAATATTCGATTTGCAAATAAAACTTTTGGAGGGTTCTTTGTAGGAAAAATTTTAGATTCTATTATTATTGGTATTATATGTTTCATTGGTATGAGTATATTAGGGATGCCATTTAGTGTTTTAATTAGTGTTATTATTGGCGTAACAAATGTAATACCATTTTTTGGACCTTTTTTGGGTGCGATTCCTTCTGCACTGTTAATTCTTTTTATTGATCCATTAAAGGCTCTTTATTTTTTAATATTTGTTCTGTTTCTTCAGCAAGTTGATGGAAATATTATTGGACCTAAAATATTGGGAAGTTCTACGGGCCTTTCAAGTTTTTGGGTAATTTTTTCGATAACTTTATTTGGCGGAATATGGGGAATTTTTGGAATGATTGTTGGAGTTCCCATCTTTGCTGTGTTGTTTGCGTTTACAAAATCTTTGGTTGAAACACGTCTTGCATCAAAGGATCTGCCGTCTGAAACAAGTAAGTATCTGAAACTATTATATATTAATGATACTTCAGGAGAATTTGTTGAGTTTTCTACAGATAGTAAAAAGCCATTTGGAGAGATCACAAAGATTTTAGTGAAGAATCATGGAAAATACAAGCATCATCATGATGCAAAGAAAGATGCAGATGATATAAGTGATGATGATTTAAAATAATTTACAAATAAAAAATTGCTTATTGGAAGAGCAAAAACATTTACGATACTATTTGGCAACATTATAATTAGTAAAGTGGTATTGTTATGGTATTTACAAACATTGAAATAAATGAATGGAATTCAGAATGATAGTACTTTTTCTCTGTAGAAATACTAATCAGAAAGTATGCTTTGATCGTGCAGTTTATCGTGATAATTTTTCTTCAAGATAATTGGTATTGTTTATAGATCAAAGTTCACCATTGTTTACTAATAGTATAATTCTGATTATAGCAATTTGTATATTTACGAATCCAAATATAAATTATGAAATTTAATAATCCGAACTATATTTAAGATGTAATTTTAAGCAAAATTCAACTTTTAGAATTGAAAATAGTTGATAGATAGTGCAAATAGTAGGTGAACAAAAAATAGATCACTCGTGGAAATTAAAATCTTTTCTAATAGGACAGAAGAGTAAAGAACAAAATGTGTGAGAAAGATTACAGATGATATTTATGAACATTTATATGTGAGATTTCAAGTGTTTCTGTTTGTTATGAAATGTGTTAATGAGAAAGTTTGGGATAAAAGTATAGCGTCAATTAAAAAAACTCCGCACACTTGTTGCGGAGTCTCTAAGTGGAAGAGACAAAAATTCTTATGTGTTTATTATTCAAATGTTAAAGAAGTAATTTATAATTAAATACAACACAAGAATGGAGTTCTGTCCGATATGATTTCCTATAAATTTATACGAAAATGCAGAAGAAAATCTTTCTTCATATACTAGAGCACAAATGCTTGTTTTAGCAGCGTTTGGTCTAGAACGTCTGTGGAAAATGTTTTATGATTGGACAAATATAGATATTCACTATTGACCAAGAGTAGCTACTTAGGGGGAGACTATAATCTCCCCGATAAACTGAAATTTGACAAGCCTAGGGAGCTCATTTTGTGCAACTAAAGTTTATATCAATATAATCAATATAAGCTTTTTTAGCCACTTGGTCAGAGTGATCTTTGTACCAATCGAAACATTCACGTAACCCATCTTTTAATGAAATAGTATCATTTATCAAATTATATTGTTTTGACACATCAAGACAATACTCATAATTATAAAAACTAAAATAATTTTTTTGTTCTATATCATCATATATATTTACAAATTCAACTTTTTTTCCAACTATGTGATAGCAAATTTCAACCCATTTACGAATTGAGATAGTTTCTTTATTACCAACATTAAAAATATGTTGTTTTGGGTGAAAACTTAGTAATGAATCAATAAATTTGCATAAGTCCTTAATGTGGAAAAACTGCAATTGCATTTCTCCGTTTTGAGGCAAATAAAATGTTCTTCCTTGTATAGCACAATCAAAAACAAAAGCTTCTCTGTACACGTTATTCATTGGTCCATATAAATATGGTGGTCTAATAATGTATGCATTAGGATTTCTTTTCTGCAATATTTGTTCCGCTTCAATTTTATCTGTTCCGTATTTCCCCCAATACTTATTAGTACCTAATTGGCTGTCTTCTGCAAAAGGTTGTTTACACCATTCTGGATAAACAGCACTTGAGCTAATTAATATATAATCATCATAACTTCCAAGCGAATGAAGCAACAAATCAATATCTTTAGAGCAATATGCAGTATCAATAATAATGTTAAAGTGATAATTTCTAAGAATATCACCTAAATTATGTCTATCAGCTTCAATGAGTTTTACACCAGCAGACTGTTCACGGCTGTTTCTGTTGAGAACATAAACATCATACCCATTTGCTACGTAATATTCAGCAATGTATTTACTAACGAATACAGTTCCACCTGTTACAAGTACTTTTTTCATTTTTTATTTCCTCGGCCAAATATAAATACCCTCACGTTTCAAATCTTTGCTCAGATTATATAAAAATAGCGTCATTACTTTTTGATTTTATTATATCACATTTTCTTCTGTTTTTCCATTCCGTTTTGCAAGCCTCACAGTGGATAAACAAAGAAGGTTTGGGAGTATTTCTCAACGAGCACAAATAGTGCCAGATCTCACAAAACGACTATGCAGCAAGATTATAAACAATGATATGTGGAAAACTTTGATTTTAAGCCATTTCTCATGATATTATAAATATTTATGAGGGCTTGTAAGAAGATTTCTATCCGTTTTCACGTCAAAAATATAGAAGAAAAATTTATATATGAGGAATTGAAAAATAGGATATAGCAAGCATTTAGAAAGCGCAAAGAAGTGTATATTGTGGAAACAAAAATTTATCCAGATCATGTTCTCATAAGTACATTTTGGATCATATAGGATACTATGTGGAGTATAGTGGGAAAATATAAAGAAGATAGAAGAAATGTATTCGGAAGTAACTGAAAAAGGTTTGGAATATGACCAGAGATGTATTTGAAACAATTATAGACAAAAAGTAAGAAAAATAAGCTCAAAGGGACTAAACAAGGTAATTGAAATTGTGGTGGTCAATCATTCAAAATAAGTCTCTAGAGTTTAGTACAAAAAATAAAACCACCTGACTGAGTCCTAAAACCGGATTCTTTAAGATAAAAAATATCTCAAAAGGGTCGTCATCATAGCATTGTTGTCTTATTGGTGCGGCAGGAGAGAGTTTCTAAGGAATAATGGTTTAAGAGACATTTTGTTTTGAAGTTGCTAAGCGATAATTTAAATTCCAGCCATATCGTGAAAAATCTGTCAATTTTGTATTTTTTTCTATTGTTGTTGGTGACTTCATTGTTAGATCCTTTTTTAGATGATTATGTTTAGAATTAAGCAGGAAATAGATTATATTGTTGGAATTTGATGATTTTTGTAAGAAATATGGTTTTCAACGTAATATAAGATAAAACAGAGTGAATTTTTGAAGAACTACAAAGAATTTTGAATATGTGGAACCTTACAAAAACTTTAAAAATTGATTGGAAATATTTTAATCGTATGGTTAGTCGAATAAAATTTATTAAAATAAAATTTTAGCTCAATAAATTAATTTGAATTTATTTTTTCACTAACGAAATTTTTTATATAATAATTTAAAAATTGTTGTGTGAAAAATTATGAGTAGTGATATATTTTAATGAAAAATGTAATAGCAAAGATAAAAAGGATCAGTAAAGCAAAATATAAAGAAATTGGCCTATATAAGTAATTAAAACACTAACTATTCGTTAAACTATGCTTTTGCGAATAGATATAGATCACTCTTCAGCCATATAAATATGGCATTTTTTAATATATTTATATTTTTTCGCACACATTTATAAAGAAATTCAAAGAATTTATTTTAGTAATCTCTCAGTTTGTTTTTATAAAATCATAACTTTACCTAGACTTTATAAGTAAAAATAAATAATACAGTCATTTTGGAGTTCATGATTAAAAATGAACTTCAAAATAGCTGTATTTCATAATTTATAAGTATATACTTAAATTTAGTAGATTTTATTTATTTTTGCTCTCAAAATCTTCGATATATTGTATAATCAGCTTTACAGTACCATCGATTCCAAGGATACTGCTATTAATAGATAAATCGTAACTCTCGGAACGTCCCCATTTCTTAGTTGAGTAATAATTATAATAGCTTTGGCGTTGTTTATCCTTTTTAATCATCATTTCACGAGCTTTGGTAGCATCTAAGTCATATTTTTTCATAATACGCTCAACTTTAGCGTCCTCGTTGGCATGAATAAACAGATGCAAACAGTTTTTGTATTCTTGCAGTGCGTAATCTGCACAACGTCCAACAATAACACAAGCTTCTTCCTCTGCAATTTTTTTGATTGTATCAAATTGTGCCATAAATACTTTATGACTAATTGGCATATCAACAAATGAAGAAGAATTATATCCAAATGTATATGTATCCATAACTAGATTATAAAGAAATGAATTGGTTGGTCTTTCATCATGATTTCTTAACATTTCTTCACAAAAGCCGCTTTCCTTTGCAGCACGCGAAAGTAATTCCTTGTCAAAACATTTGATACCATAATGATTAGCCAGTTTTTCTCCGATTTCATGTCCTCCAGAACCAAATTGACGTCCAATCGTAATAATTGTCTTCATATATTATCACCCTTTCCACAGGAAATTTAGGATCATACTCTTTCCTATACTATTTATTATACATGGAATAGATTGAAATTTCAAACAAATTTCATAAAATAGCAAGCAATTTTTTAAAATATTCGGGTAATGGTGCTTCAAATTGAACATATTTTTGACTTCGTGGATGAATGAAACCGATAGTCATAGCATGCAGCACCTGCCCTTCTAACACAAAAGGACATTTTCGATTGGCATATATATCATCGCCGAGAATTGGATGACCTATACTTGCCATATGAACTCTAATTTGATGTGTTCTTCCTGTTTCGAGCTGACATTCAATGTATGTATATTGATCGAAATGTTGAAGTATTTTGTAGTGTGTAACAGCTCTTTTTCCATTTTTGTCATTGATTGCCATTTTTTTGCGATCGTTTGGATGGCGTCCTATAGGAGCATTGATTGTTCCCTGTTCTTCTTTTATCCTTCCATATACAATGGCATGGTAAGTTCGCGTAATATTGTGTGTTTTTAGTAGTGCTGCTATAGCATGATGTGCTTCATCATTTTTGCATATAATAAGTGAACCTGTTGTATTTTTGTCAATTCTATGCACAATGCCAGGACGTAAAACTCCATTGATACCAGACAAATTGTCTTTACAATGATACAATACAGCATTGACAAGTGTTCCTTCATAATGTCCTGGTGCAGGATGTACCACCATGTTTTTAGGCTTATTGACAATAAGAATATCCTGATCTTCATATAAAATATCAAGAGGGATATTTTGGGCGGGAATATCTGGTTCTACACAAGTAGGAAGAGTAAATCTTACAGTATCTTCTGCTTTAAGTTTGTAGTTTGATTTTACAGGCTTGTCATTTACAAAAACATTCCCATCTTTGATTATTCTTTGAATATAACTTCTTGATAGAGTAGTCATATAAGCACTAATACATTTGTCAATACGCTCCTCTTCCATTTCGGGAGTAGTATCAAATACAATTTCATTTATCATTTTTTAACCATACTTTTTGCAAAATGTTTGTTTCAGTCCTAACGATGCAGAATGAAGAAGATCGTTTTAGTTTTTTGAACAAGATTTTTATTTGACATCACGAAATTTATTGGTTCTAAAACTCAAAAACTTTAAATCGGATTCCTTATAGACAAAAAGCAGCAAGATAACTAGATAGATCGCAGAAAGTGTTACATATATATCAGCAACATTAAAAATAGGAAAATTAATTAAACTGAAATAAAGAAAATCTACTACATAGTTATATCGCACACGGTCTATTAGATTGCCAATTGCTCCACTCGCAATAAATATTAAAGAAATGTGGAGTTTGATATACATTTTTTGGTAAGGAGTCTTTCCTAGAATATACATAATAGCAATTAAAATTACAATTGCTATAAAAATAAAGAATGGTTTTTGGTCTTGGAGCATACCAAATGCAGCACCACGGTTTTCGAGATAGTGTAATTCAAAAACACCCTCTATTAAAACCCACGGTTGATTTCCTTTCAGTTTTAAAACAGCTATATACTTTGTTATTTGATCTCCTACCACTAATAAAATCATTAATAATATATCTATTACCAATAAAACTTTCTTTTTTTTATTCATCCCAATCCTCGTCAGTAAAATATATTTCGTTGATTCCTGCAATGATTTCTTCCTTAGTAACAGTTGTATCAATCATTGCCTTTCCCATTTTTTTGAGTAGAATAAATTTGATGTGATCTCCTTCCATCTTTTTGTCAGAAGCTGTTAAGGCATACAATTCTTCTGGATCAATATTTTCTATGGAGATTGGCAGGTTAAAGGGGACAAACATGTCACGGATTTCATAGTATTCGTCCATTGAGATCAAGTCTCTTTTCCATGAAATATATGCGGCGGCGACACTTCCCAAAGCAACACATTCACCATGCGTCAATTCGAAATTTTTTGCCTTTTCAATAGCATGTCCAATCGTATGTCCAAAATTTAAAATAGCGCGCTCTCCCTTTTCGGTTGGATCTTTTTCTACTACAATTTTTTTGTAAGTACAACTTTTTAGAACCATTTCTTCGAGTGTTTCTAAATCTCTTTCATGAATTTCATACATATTATTGATAATCCACTCATAAAAATTTGCATTTTTAATTAGTCCATATTTCATGACTTCAGCCATTCCTGAATAATATTGCCGATCATCAAGAGTTTTTAAAGTGGATAGATTCATGTACACGAGTTTTGGCATATAAAAAGCACCAACCATGTTTTTATATTGATCGAAATCGACACCTGTTTTTCCACCAACACTACTATCAACTTGAGCTAAGAGTGTTGTAGGCAGTTGAATAAAATCAATTCCACGTAAATAAGTAGCTGCTACATATCCGGCTACATCTCCTACTACCCCACCGCCAAGTGCTACGATCAAGTCTTTACGGTCAAATTTATTTGTAATTAGAAATTCATAGATTAAGTTTACTGTGTCGAGATTTTTACTTCGTTCACCATCAGGAAAATCAAATACAGCAATTTGTTTGCAGTGTTCTTGCAAAACATAACAAACGTCATTTGCATATAGTCCTTTTACTTGGGAATCGGTGATGATACATACTTTTTTAGTATGAATCTCAAATGCTTCTAATTCTTGTGCTAATCGTTCAAAGGTAGTTTCATATACAATATCATAGATCGGCTTGTTATTCTGATTGATTGTTAATCTCTGAGACATAGTATCCTCCTATAACTAGATAATATACAAGTTTTTCATTTATATTATCTTAATCTATACGAATCATGAAAAAACTTCCCACTTGCAAAAAGCGGGAAGCCGAAGTTTGCATTGTTTTATCCTAAGTCTTAAAAATCTTAAGTCTTCAATCCACTCACGGCAACAGAGAACGATAAATCTTAAAAACTTCCATGTGAAATAGAAGGTGCATCAAAAGCTCCTGAAAAAATTTCCTGGAAATCACCAGATATATCAACACTTGCGGGGGTAATAATAAAGATATAATTGGAAATTTTTTGAAGATTTCCATTAATGGCATAGGTAGAACCTGATGCAAAGTCGATGATTCTCTGTGCAATCTCCACATCTAGCCCTTCCAAATTCAAGACAACCGTCCGGTTTGCTAGAAGTGTTTCTGTGATCTCTCTTGCATCTTCTACGCTTGCAGGCTTAATGACACAAACTTCCATGCCATTTCCTGGATTTTTCTTGACAGCCCTGATTGGAGTTACCTTTTGTGACGGTTTCCGTACACGTTCCACTGGTTCATCGTAATCTTCCTCGTTGCGTGCAACAATTCTGGGTTTTCTCACTGTATTATCTACGATTTCACCTTCATCATAGAAATCGTCCTCATCATAATCATCCTCATCTTCACTATTTAAATGAAGTGCATCTAAGAACTTGTCCATAACTCCCATAACTAGTATTCCTTTCCTTTTGGCAGATACTGTCTTTCTCCAAAGATACCAGTTCCTACCCGAATATAAGTGGCTCCTTCAGAGATAGCCACTGGATAATCTCCAGTCATTCCCATAGATAAAATATCCATACATACATTATCTATGTTTTCATTGATAATGTCAACTGCTAATTTCTCTAATTTCATAAAATATATCCTGTTTTCTTCTGAATTTTCTACAAAAGGTGCCACAGTCATAAGTCCTTTGACATGAATATTGGGCAATATTGAAATATCGCGTATAAGTTGTTTTACGTCTGAACTGCTCACACCAAATTTAGTTTCTTCATTTGCAATGTTGACTTCTATAAGAATATTAACAGAAATATTTTTCTTAACAGCTTCTTTGCTGATCTCTTCTGCAAGTCGCAGAGAATCTACACTGTGTATCATGTAGACTTTGTCAACAATATATTTTACTTTATTTCTCTGTAGATGTCCAATCATATGCCATCGAATATCTTTGGGAAGTGCTTCATATTTATCAAGAAGTTCCTGTACCTTATTTTCACCAAAATCTCTGCATCCACAATTATAGGCATCCTGTATCATCTCAATAGGTTTTGTTTTGCTTACAGCAATTAATGTGATGCTGGAACGTTCTCGTTTTGCTTTTTTACATGCAATATCTATTGTCGCTTCAACAGCAGCAAGGTTATCTTTTATGCAAATTTTGTTCATGTTGATATATCCTCCTTGTGTTTAAAGACATAATGCTAATTATAGTTACAGATTAAAAAGGTTACGAGTTTTATTTATAGGTAAAGTCGTTATTTTCTACACTTTTGGCGTCTAATACAATTCTATCATAAACAGTCAAACCATATTTGGTATTGGAACTGACGATTGCATATTCATCGTTTTTTGCAAGAATAGTAATCTGCTTAAAGTCAGCATATCCCTTATTCATATTATAGACACCTTCAAGTTTTCCTGATTTACTGATTGCCATTTTGTCAGTAGAATCAGGTTTACAAATATAAACACCAACACTGAGATTACTATTATCAACATAAAATTCCTCTTCATTGGAGCTATATACTGTAGTTTCTACAAAGCGATATACAACATTACCATTTTCATCAAATGTTTCTCTAGAGACACCATATTCTCCGTTAGGGCCTCCCTTGCTCATATAGTCGGCTGGTATGATAAAACATTCCTTTTCTGCTATGGAAGAAATGGGAATTTTTAATCCTTGCTCATCATCCAAAACAAGCTCAATATCTACAAAACGATCTGTACAAAAGGAGACACAAGAGTTTGTAAAGCTAAGTTCAGCATAGATACCATCAGCTAAATGATGGATTGTCACTTGGCCCCATGATGTATCTTGGGTTTTGACGAATTTGACTAGAACATAACCTTCCTCTTCTAGTTTTTGAGCAGTTTTTTCATCAACAGATATTACCAAAGACCAGTTTTCGTCAAGTATAATCTTACCCACTACTGCGTTTTTCTTAATTAAGTCATTATTGTTAACACGATTTTTTTCATATGTGGTTTGGTCATAGTGCTGCATGGTAATTTCTTCTGGGGTAAGTTCTTCATACCCATCCGTATTATATACAATGTATCCTGACTTTCCAGTTGAACACAATGACACTACCCCACTAAGATTTGCATTATTGAGTGTTTCCATACTTTTATACATGTTGATATTCACAAGTTTCATGACAGAATTTTCTAGATCATATTTAAAATCATACACACTGTTAAATTCTTTACTACTAAAGCTTCTGTCATATTGAATCAACTCAGATCGTAATTCTGCAAGTTCTGCATCAGAGTAGGTATTTTCCCCTAAGTTACCCGAATTTAAAAGAGATGCTAGTTTACCACTTTCATCAATAGAATAGACAGTATCTTGAGATGAAACACGCTCTCCCTCTCTGACATAATAATTAATGTATCCTGTGTAGGCAGACATGAGTAGTTCCTCTTGACGTATTGCTATTCCTGTATAAGCTTTTGATACAGAAAGGGACCCCATTTGTATTTCATAACCTTGAACAGGTTCTGATTTCATATACATAACAAGGACTATGATAATATAGATGGTCATTGCACCAAATATAATGAATTCGATTCGATTCATAGTCTGTCCCGATTTGTCTCGATGGTTTTTCTTGACCGCCATAGAATAGTAGATCCTTTCCTATATAAATCTTGCGCCTAAAAGCCTCGGAATAGTTCTCCGAGGCTTTATTTTGACAGATAATTTATTTATTTGTTGCATAAATTATAATGACACGGTTACCATTGGCTTTAATGCTTCAGGCAATTCAGCTTCATCTACTGAGACACTTATAATAATCTTAAATCCATATGTAGTACTGATGGCATCAAGAGTTTGAATAGTTTTTTCTAGCTTGTCCGTTCCTTCTAAACAAGAAATTTTTAAGAAACCATCAAAATACATTTGCTCTAAGTCATGGTCTTGAGAAATGATGCCGCGCACAAAACCGATAAATTCATCTGTATTGGCAACACCATAATCTTTTACATTGATAAGCCTTACCTTGTTGTTCAGCTCATACATATGATCATTGCTTTTATCAAGATATACAATATTTCCAGATGCAGTAGAAATTTCCTTGTTTACCAAATCCAGTACGATCTTTGTCTTGCCCTTACCCTTTTTTCCAACAATAAGCTGCACCATATGCAATTACCTCCTATAATTCAACCGTAGTTATAATAATGAAAAACTTCATCAATTTAATTATAGTTGAATACTTTAAAAAAAACAACTTATATTTTTTATATTATCAAAACCAGTATATTGACAACTTGTAATTAGATAAAACATGCCATTTATTGACTACTATTAGATAGTCGAACAACATTTGAATAAATAATTCAATTGCAAGGTTATCAAATACATAAAAACTAAGTTACAATTTCCTCTAGTAAATCCGTCATTTCTTGATACATAGTAGTTCGATCCTTTGATTGTAAAACGACGGATATATATGAATGACCAGATGTGTCTTTTGAATATAATAAAAGGCAATTTCCAGCAGCACTTGTGGTTCCTGTTTTTCCACCAACAACAGTTATGTTATCTGGCGCAAAAGCTTCTCCCTTTATATATGCATTTGATGTAGATACATTAACATTTTTTTCATTACCATTTTGATCGTGGTATACACAAGTATATTCCGAAATGTTTAAAATCTCTACAAATTTGTCATATTTTACGGCTTCATTGCATATGAGATACAAATCATATACTGTTGTGTAATGCTCGGGATCTGTGAGCCCATGAGGATTGACAAAGTGACTGTTAGTAGCGCCAAGGCTATTGGCTACATCATTCATCATAGTTGAGAATCCTTCTATACTTCCGCCGATATGCTCAGCCACCATAACGCCTACATCATTTGCTGATTTTAATAATAGCAAATGCAATGCTTGCTCCAATGTCATGGTATCGCCTGCCGCTAGCCCAATTTTTACAGCACCTGATTCACTGATATAAACATTTTCAGAAGCAGTGATTACATCCTCTAAATTACCATATTTTAGTGCACATAATGCAGTAAGAACTTTAGTAAGGCTTGCTGGATTTAATTTTTCATAAATATTTTTTGCATAGATAACTTTTCCGGCATCCATATCAAATAATCCAGCGGCGGTGGCTTCAGACATATCTACATCTGTTCCAGCAGTAATATCTCCTGATGCAACACATAAACCTGATGCAAATGTATCTAATGTTTTTCCTTTTGTATGAGATTCTATAGAAAAACTAGAATTATTTCGGTTTTTATCATAGGCAAATGTATATTCTTTTGCACCGCACCCTGCTAGATAAATTGTACATAAAGAAATGGTTAGCAGGACACTCAATTTTCTACAAATTTTATTTGTACATTTCACGCCAATCCAGATCTCCTCTATCAAGTGATTTAATTAAAAGTTCTGCGGATGCAAGATTTGTCGCTAAAGGAATATTGTGCATATCACAAAGTTTCACTGCGTTATTGACATCCGGCTCATGGGACTTTGAATTCAGCGGATCTCTTAAAAATATGACAAGGTCTATCTGGTTATGCTCTATTTGTGCACAAATCTGTTGCTCTCCGCCCAAATGACCTGCCAGATACTTATGAATAGTAAGGTTGGTTACTTCCTCGATCAATCTTCCGGTTGTACCTGTGGCATACAGATCATTTTTACTCAAAATTCCCCTATATGCTATACAAAAGTTCTGCATTAATTTTTTCTTCCCGTCGTGTGCGATTAACGCAATATTCATGATTCCTGCACCTTCCTTTGTCAAATTTTTCTATCTGTCGGATAGTCCTAAAATTATTTTAAACTTTTTGAGCACAAAAATCTATATGAATTTTATTATATTTTTCTAATATTTATTGTCAATATTAACAGAATATCATATCAAACTTATGTGGTAAATATTAAAATAAGCTGTTTTTTCTTTTGGGGTGTATTAATTATTATACTTTCTGACACATTGTAATCGTACATTGAGGACAAAGCCCATACCAATATATAGGCTGACAAGAGAAGTCATTCCAGAGCTTACAAAAGGAAGCGGCACACCAGTATTAGGAAAAACACCAGTAGCAACAGCCATATTGATAAAACTCTGAAAACCGACAAGCGCGGCCATTCCACTCGCAATGCAGGTCCCAGCCAGATCCTTCGCTTTTCTTGCCACACTCAAACATTCTAAAGTAATGAGAAATAAAAGAATAACTACAGTACAACCTCCTACAAAACCAAGCTCTTCTCCTACAATGGTAAAAATAAAATCTGTTTCGGGCTCAGACACAAAGTTTCCATTTTTTACGGAACTAATCATATTATTGTTTAATCCCTTGCCCCACAATTGTCCGGAACCAATAGCCATTTTGGCGTTAATTTGTTGATATGCTGTAGTTTGTGCATATTTTTCGGGTTCAAGCCATGCCAAAATGCGTTCTTGTTGATAATCGTTAATCAGAGTTTGGTCTGGCTGTAGTATCATGATAAAAAGTACAATAGTGGTAGGAACAGCAATAGCCAATGCGCCACATATAATTTTATAGCTAAGTCCTCCAACATACCATACAACGCAAAAAATAACCAGAAGAACAATACTTGTAGACATATCGGGTTGATCGTATATTAATCTCAAAGGAGGATATAGCAAAATTAACATAGCTGCTATATTTTTTAAAGAATTTAGCTTCTCTTGTTGTCTCATAATAAACTGTGCATAGAATAATATCATCATAATTTTAGCAAGTTCGGAAGGCTGAAATTGTATTCCACCAATTTTTAGCCATCTTCTAGCATTGTTTACAACTTCACCTTGCCATCGTACTAACAAGAGAAGGCCGATATTAAATGCATAAATCAGCCAATAAAAACGCAGGAAAAAGGAATAATCAAAAAAGGAAAGCACAATCATGATAAAAAGACCCATAATAAATCCTAAAAGTTGTTTATTTTGTAAGTCTGCTTTTGCACTTCCAACAGATAGGATTCCTATAATTGTAACAGCAACCATTAAAATAATTAATTTAAAATCATAATCTCTGACTCTGTAATTCCTAAACATTATTCCCTTTCCTACTTTTTGTTTTTAGTGTTGTATAAAGTAACAGTTGACAAACTAAAATAGTATATCAAAAATATCTACATTCAAAAAATTTGACAACTGTTTATAGATAGATTAGTTTCTCAAATCAAGTATTGGTATATTAGCATACAATACAGGTAATTTTTTTCCGTTTCTGGCAGTACTACCCGTCTTTGATATCTGTATTTCCATGCTTGAGGTATCAATTTGCATATATTTTGATATTACATTGGCAATATCATTTTTGATTAGTTCCATCATCTCAGGAGAGCAATTTACTCTGTCAGATATCAGAAGTATCTTTAACCTATCTTTAGCAATCTGACTAGATGTATGCCTTTTAAAAAAAGAAAATAAACTCATGCGCGCTCCTCCTGTAGATTTCTCTTGAACAAGCTAGAAAATCTTGTCCATATTGTGACGCTCTTTCCAAAATCCATGAAAGGAACTTCTTTACCTTCAATACGTTTACAGATATTAAAAAATGCTTGACCTGCATCAGAATTTTTGCCAACGAGTGGTTCACCTTGGTTGGTGGCAATCACAACATTTTCATCGTCTGGAACAACGCCTAAAAGAGGTAGTCCCAATATATCTAGAACATCATCTACAGTCATCATTTCGCCCCTGCGTATGAGATCATGTCGCAATCGGTTGATAACCAGGTCAATTTTTTTGATTTCATTTGCTTCGAGAAGTCCAATAATTCTATCAGCATCCCTGATAGCAGATACTTCAGGAGTAGTTACCACAACAGCATGGTCTGCACCTGCGATCGCATTTTGAAAACCTTGCTCGATCCCCGCGGGACAATCTAATATTATGTAGTCAAATTGCTCTCTTAGACTATCAATTAATTTTACCATTTGCCCAGGGGTAATACAATTTTTATCCCTTGTTTGTGCTGCTGGCATTAAAAATAAGCCAGTATGCCGTTTGTCTTTGATTAAAGCCTGTTTAAGACGACAATTTCCTTCTATAACATCTACAAGATTGTAGACTATACGATTTTCTAGGCCCATAACCACATCGAGATTTCTAAGTCCAATATCTGCATCAATCAAGACAACACTTTTACCCATCTCTGCTAAGCCAGTTCCTACATTTGCAGATGTGGTAGTTTTACCAACACCGCCTTTTCCAGATGTGACAACTATTACTTCACTCATAGGAATCCTCCATTATCTAATAAATAATGGTTCTCTGGACAAATTTGTTTGATATATAAACCCTTTTTAAAGATTGTCATTGTAAAAATATTTATCAAAGTGTAAAATTGTCCAGCAATTCATTTGTAATAGGCTGAATCTGTATCTTACCATTGTAAATATATGCAATCTTTGGTACAGTTTTGGGCTTTATTCCCCATCTTGAGCTTTTTTGCGGTTGGCCATTATATACAAGGTCACCAATTTGTAGTGAACTAGGATTCATGTCGAGTGCTACAATAAAATGGTTATTATTGCCACCAGCTCCAGCATAGGCGGCTCCAGTAAGGGAACCGATCACAACGATATCTTTGCTAGAATATATATTGCATCCGGCACAGACATCACCGAGTATCACAATACTATGCTCTGTTTCTATACTTTGACCATCTTTTAATGTGCCTCTGTAAAATTGTCCGCAGTTTTCATCTTTCTGGAAAACCATACTATTCTGTATTCCTAGAAAATTGGCATTTTTCTCCTCATCTTTTCCTATCAGACACAGTACATTTAACCGCGAATTCTGTGTGATCGCATCCAGTATTTCTCTTTCCTGTATCTCAGTCAGTTCCCTGCCTTCCAGAGAAATCGCCACTGCCGCATCTCGAAAAAAGTTATCTGCCTCTTTAAATTTTGATGCAATGTCATTCAACAGCTCTTCAAATGGAATGGTGTCATCTAAAATTACGCAGATCCCACCAGAAAAACTTTTTAAAATAACTGAATTCTTCACATTTGCTCCTTTTCACAAACCACAAATGAGGTTTCGTTTTTATTTAATCCTGTTGTGTTCCACTTACGGCCTCAGGAATGATTGCCGTACCTGTCAAAAGTTCATCTTCATCTACTAATCTATAGTAATATTTATATACATCCCTTGCCGTCTGTGCGGCATAGTCTGAACTATATCCATATACGATACGCACAGACACTGAGATCTCAGGATTCTCATAGGGTGCATAGCTAAGAAAAAGCGCGTGGTTTGTTCGGTTTCTTCCCTCCTGCGCAGTACCTGTCTTACCAGCAACATTTACTGGCAAATCACGGTAGGCTGTTTTTCGTTCAACTACAGACCTCATACCAGCATGTATGGCATCCCACAGGCTATCATCAATTTCAATTTTGTTTCGTATTTCAGGAGTGTAGTCTTTGATGATTGTTCCGTTTGAGTCTGTTATCTTGTCTAAAATACTTAATTTGTACACAGTTCCGCTGTTGGCAACAGCAGTGATATATCGTGCAAGACCTACTGTAGTATAGTTGTTCGAACCTTGTCCAATTGCAGACCGAACCGCATCTTCATCTGAAAATTTGGGTTCAGCTTCAGTGATTTCTATACCAGACTTTTCGGTAAGCCCAAACATATCTGCATATGTTTTTAGTCTTGAAAGAGCATAGTTATTATTATAATAACCATTTTCATCTTGACCTAGTCGATATCCTACTTCATAAAAATAGATATTGCAAGAATTTGCGATAGCGTTTGACAGATTCATAGAACCATGCCCAGAACTCCAACATCTTGCTGGTGGATAGAGTTTATCAAATACACCTGTACAGGTAATTGTTTCTTTTACGGAAGAGACTACGCCCTCTTCCATAGCTGCTACAGAAGACACCATCTTAAATATAGATCCTGGTGCAGTTTCCTGCTGTGTGGCAGCACTCCATTGTGGAACTGATAGATCAGATTGTAGTTTTGCAAAGTACTCTGCATCAACACCATTTGCAAGTTTATTGATATCATATCCTGGATAGGATACCAAAGCAAGTACTTCACCTGTATTGACATCTGTCACTACACAAGAGCCAGAACATGGGTCTAATGCAAGCTGTGCAGGCGTAATCTGAAGTGTCCGAATCATCTCAAGTATAAAATTATAAGGACTAACAGCTCCACTTTTCAGAGCAGAAATTCTACTTTCCTCTACGTTGATAAGATCTTGTTCCCACAGTAACATGCAAACTTGTTTGCCAGTGATGGTTTGATCGCTAATCATAAACTTATACATTTTTTTGGCAAATGTTATATTTTTTTGAAGGTTTTCAAGAATATAATTAATAACACTGTCGAGAACCTCCGATGAATCTGAGTACTGTGAGGAGACAGAAAGTTTAGTGATATCGATCCAATTTTGGGATATTGCATAAGTTAAGTATTCATTGAGACTAATAACCTCTTCCGTGGTCCATGCAATATAGGTGGGATCGTTTTTGTCTATAGCTGAATTAATTAACACACCTTTATCTGTAAGCATAGATACAATATAACTTTCGTAATTTTTGTATTCTTTTGTTAACTTATTGTAGGGTGTTTTGATCGTTAGAAGCTCTTCTTTTAAAGTGTTTAGTACTTGTTCTTGTTTATCAAGAAAAATTTGATATACTTCTTTTTCTGTATCATAAGCATTGGAATCTGTGAAATGATTCATATCAATGACATTATTATTAAATAAAGCAAAATATACATCATCTATTGGAATAATAATATTTTGACGCGATGTTGATTGTGTCAAAGGATCATAATTATAGATGTTTCTGGTCTTTGAGATAATGATACCTGCAATTTTTTGTTCCAAGATATCATAAATGGCCATTTGTAGATTTTTATCAATTGTCAAATAGACATCATGGCCAGCTTGAGGTTCTACAATATCTGTAGTCTCAATGACCTTTCCCATATTATCAACATAGATTGTTTCTGAACCTTTTTTTCCCTGCAATTCTAATTCCATCACTTGTTCAATGCCGCCTTTTCCGACAATATCGTTGACGGTATAACTAGAATTTTGCTCAGACAAGGAAGCAAGCTCCTCAGAATCAATTTTGCCAGTATATCCAAGTATATGTGAAAAATAAAATGGCTCCGTATATTTTCGTATAGTATCTTCCTCAATAGAGACACCAGCAAGGTCAGCAGCATTTTCCATAACAACTGCGACCGTTTTTTTAGACACATCAGTAGCTACCACAGTAGGAATATATTTTTGGTAACTATATAAACTCATCTGGTAGCGAATAGTTACAATTTGAAGAGCTTCTTTTTTGGTAAAGCCCTCCCAAGCTGTGAATTCTTTCTTGCCATTTTCAAGTAAATGATAGGTTCCAATCTTATATCTGTTGACTAGATCATCCATAATTTCCTGCGCAGAGGCATTTTTCATAGAATATTTTAAGGTGTCAATGGTCTTCTGTCCATAGACATCTGCCTTAAAACGCAAAAGCTTTGTTCCTTCAACAGTAAACTCATAATCGTTATTTTCATTTAAAATAATATTAAAATCACTGGCTATTTTATCTCCGTTATCCTCAATCATATGGATTAACTTGTACAATGTTGTATTTAAATGTTCGTTTTTAGATGAATCGGACTCGTACACATCTTCTATCATAACAGAGTAAGCTAGTTCATTATAGGCAAGAAGATTTCCATTTCGATCATAAATATTTCCGCGTGTTCCATCGATAGTCTTCTCTTTTTCAATCATCAATCGGAAATCATTTAGATATGTTTCACCATTTACGATCTGTAAGTCAAATAATCTGTATATCAAAATCACTGCCATTGCTACAAAAATAATAAATAATAGCAATAATCTGGAAGTGACTAGATTAATCAAACTCTCTCGAATTCTTTTAAACAACCTTATGGTCCTCTCTTTCGGTATCCTCCACGGTTCTGTTCAATAACAAAATACATGGATATAAAAATACAGTAACAAAAATGGTATATACGATCTCTGGAAAAATAACTCTTCTTAAATAGAAAACAAAATCAAATCTGCTACGTAAGAGATACAGAAGCACATAACACACAAAAGAATAGACAAAATCACTTGTCGCAATCAATACTAGCGGTAATTTGATGTCATCCTGAAAGAAGATGCTGTGGAAAGTACCATTAGCAGCTCCTATGTACAGATAAATTAGTGCATAAAATCCAAGGACATTTCCATAAAATATATCCATTAAAAGTCCACAAATAAAACCAACCACCATTCCGCATTTTTTATCGAACATAAAGCCATAAGATGCTGTGATGATGATTAACAGGTTGGGAGATATTCCTCCAAAATTTAAAACTTGAAAGAGCGTTGTTTGTAATACAAAACTTATGATTATAACAAAAAATAATATAATATTTCTCTTCATCAGCAAATTACCCTATGCCGTTTTTACTAGAACATTAATCTCCCACTTGCTGTTTGGTCTTTAAGATGACAAGCACTTCTTCAAGATGTTTGAAATCAACCGCAGGTGTAAGCTTTCCAGATTTTGTAATATTGTTTGAATCTTGATTAATCTCACTGATATAACCAATCAAGATGCTTGGCAGGTACTTGTCACTAATATTAGATGTGACTACCTTGTCGCCCACTGCTACTTTGTTTTGTGGATCGGTAAGCTGTTCAAAACCAATGACACCTTCTTCCATCAATTGTAAGGAACCTGTGACCATAAAGGTATCAGAACTTGCAAGTACCATACTACTAACATTTGAGTCATCATTAATCACAGCATTGACCTTAGCCCAATTAGGACCAATATCGACAATTCTGCCAACAAGTCCGCCGCCTGCAATAACATTCATATCAATAGAAAGTCCATCATCAGTGCCCTTATCAATTGTAAAAGTATGGAACCAATTTCCACCGTCTTTGGCAATAATGCGCGCGCCCACTTTTTCGTATCCACTATATTGTTCGTCGAGTTTATAGAGTTCGCGCAAATTGCTAAGTTCATATTTATCTTGTTGAAGTTGGGTGTTTTGGACAGTCAAATCGGCAATTTGTCTCTTGAGGTCTTGATTCTCTTCTAATACAACCCTCAATTCACCTAATTCGTCGATTCTTACAGAGATCCATGTTCCGATGCGGCTTACACCATTTTGAAACGGAACAACTACATATCCTACAAGCTTATTTAGCGGCGATGCGGAGTAATCAGCAAAAAAAGTAACTGCCATAAGTGCCACACAAATGCATGTCAAAATCAATAGTAGGTATTTACTTGGAATAGAGAATTTCTCTCGTTTTCTCTTTACCACCGGACTCATTGATTCTTAGCGCCCCATCCCTTCTAAATAAGCAACTGATTTATAATTGTCATCTTTAATAATTTTTGCAAGACCAAGTGCAACACCTGATACAGGATTCTCGCTGATGTTGACACGAAGGCCTGTCCCTTTAGCAATTAATTCTGCGAGATGAACCACTTGTGATGCACCTCCTGTCAAATAAAGACCTCTGCGGAAGATATCTGCTGACAATTCTGGCGGAGTTCTTTCAAGAATCACACGAATATTGTCAATGATTACGTTATAGTTTTCTAACATACTTTCGCTAACAAGATCTGTTGGAATTTCCTTCTCCATAGGGAGGCCAGTCACAATATCTCTGCCGTACACAACAGCCTTTTTCCCCTCTTCTTCTAATCCACGCAAGGCAACTTTTACATTTTCGGCTGTTTTGCTACCTACAATTAAGCTATATTCCTTGCGAATAGCATTTTTTATAGATTCATCAAACTTTTGTCCACCAATCTTAATCAAACGGCTTAACACAATACCGCCAAGAGAAAGAATAGAAATTTCTGTTGTGTGGAATCCTACATTGACTACTAAAATTCCCTGTGCATTTTTGACATCAATATCAAGTCCAAGACCATCTGCAACCGCCTTTTCAACTCGCATAATTTTTTTCGCTTTGATATTGGCGTCTCGAATCAGATCCGAAAAAGCTCTTTTTTCAACATCTGTGATATCAGAAGGAACGGCTATATAAAACTCAGCAGGTTTTACAGCACCCTTATTGCAGCTTAATATGAAATTTTTTAGCAGTGTCTGCATGTTCTTAAGGTCTGCAATTACGCCATTGCAAAGTGGATAAGAGATCTCAATATTTGCAGGTGCCTTCTCAAACATTTCAAATGCAGAATCACCATATGCAAATAAATTTTTCTTGTCCTCTATAGCAATCATATTTTTTTCAACGACAACATTATCGCTATGAGAACTGTAAATTTTGATTGTCCTGGTACCTAAATCAATACCAAATGCGTTGTTAGCCAACATAACAACTCCTTTCTGTTTATTACAAAAGTCCTTTTTGATTAAAACTGGTAAATCTGTTATCTCCAATGATGATATGGTCCAGCAATGGAATTTCAACTAAATCGGATACTTCCTTTATCTTTTGCGTCACTAGTAAATCTTGCTTGCTCGGCGTAGGATCGCCACTAGGATGATTATGCAAAATTACTATATAGGAGGCCTCGTTACGTATGGCTCTGATGCAGATCTCGCGAGGTGATATCAGTGTCGAATTAGAGGTTCCTGTAGATAACACAGATTCATCT
The DNA here is from genome assembly GCA_910586095.1 of uncultured Lachnospiraceae bacterium. Taxonomy (GTDB): domain Bacteria; phylum Bacillota; class Clostridia; order Lachnospirales; family Lachnospiraceae; genus COE1. The sequence continues at coordinate 28,488 of CAJUHQ010000018.1, forward strand.
ACTAAGTGCTGCTTGGCGTTGAGCAGTACAAGTACAAGTTCTTCAGTGTCCCTATGGCGCATTCGTTCCATATAGTAGGCTGCCACTGTCTCAGGTTTGTCAAAGACTAAATTTGACTTTGCCCGCATATTTGAAGTTCTTTTTGCAATTTCTGCAATACATAATAACTGAACTGCCTTCACCTCACCGATCCCAGGAAGTTGCATCAAATCTTTTACACGAAAATGATGCAAGCCCAACAATCCCCATTGTTCACCTGCGAGCTTGAGAATCGCGCGGCCAACTTCTATAGGGGTCTTGTCCTTTGTGCCGGTTCTAAGCATAATTGCCAATAGTTCAGCATCTGAAAGACTTTCTGGGCCTAGTTTCAAAAATTTGTCATAAGGCAGTTCATCCTTTGCATATAGTTCTTTAAAAAGACTCATGTATGGTTTGCTCTGCTCTCTCATCAAAGCATAGTCCAATAGTAATATACCACACTAATGTGCGTCTGTACACAAAAAAGATTAGTTTTTTTTCGACATATTTTTTTGCTATAGAGTAACAATTCCTGCATTGACTACACTTTGAAGTGATTTCATGATGCCAAAACAGGCATGTTCAAAAGTAAGACCACCTTGAAAATAAACAGCATAGGGAGGTTTTATAGGTCCATCTGCACTTAATTCAATAGAAGAACCAGATA
>CAJUHQ010000018.1:29182-35819 GCA_910586095.1 uncultured Lachnospiraceae bacterium
ATCATATCCTGGCATGTCCCAAGGCTCAGGAGTGACAAAACTATCAATAGGTGCTGCTGCCTGTATACCCTTACAAAAAGCAATAACGCCTTCTGCCGTTCCAAATTCAACAGCTTGTATAATATCATGTCGTGATTCAGTAGCATTTGGAACTACTTTAAAGCCAAGTGTTTCATATACATTTGCAGCAAAGATAGCTCCTTTTAATGCGTTTGCTGTCACCGTAGGCGCAAGGAACAAACCATGATAAAAATCGCGTAAGATACCAAGTGATGCGCCAACCTCTTTGCCCAAACCAGGAGAAGTCAACCTATAAGCGGCATTTTCAACACATTCTTTTTTTCCTACAATATAGCCGCCAATTGGAGCTAGTCCTCCGCCTGGATTTTTAATTAAAGAGCCAACTACCATATCTGCTCCAACGTCTGTAGGTTCTATTCGCTCTACAAATTCTCCATAACAATTATCTACCATACATAAAACGTCAGATTTAATGTTTTTAATAAAAGCGATAACCTCTCCTATTCGTTGTACAGAAAGAGTGGGTCTAGTCTGATAGCCTTTTGAGCGCTGTATTGTTACAAGCTTGGTTTTGTTAGTAATGGCCTTTTTGATGGATTCATAGTCAAAGTTTCCATTTTCAAGCAGATCAACTTGTCTGTATGTGATTCCATATTCTGCAAGAGATCCCTTTGATGGTCGGATACCAATCACTTCTTCTAATGTATCATATGGTTTTCCAACAGGAGAAAACAACTCATCTCCAGGACGTAAGTTACTCATAAGCGCAAGTGCAAGCGCATGAGTTCCACAAGTGATTTGAGGTCTTACTAGCGCGTCTTCTGTGTGAAAGATAGAAGCATATACAGCTTCTAATGTCTCGCGTCCTAAATCATTATATCCATATCCTGTTGTTCCCAAAAGACAGGCCTCACTTACTTTATTGTCCTGCATTGCCTTAATTACTTTTAACTGGTTATATTCTGTGTTTTGGTCAATTTCTACGAAGCGAGGGGAAAGCCGTTCCAAAAGTTCTCTGCTAAAATAATAAACTTTATCAGATATACCAAGCTGCGTATATAAATTTTTTACAGAGTTATCCATATTCGTGTCTCCTTCATTGGTATTTATAAGATATCACAATCTCCTTGTATCTTTTGCATTACTTTATTTTTTATATAGTTTAACAATTCTGTCTCGTTATATGCAAATTTATATTTTTCAAGCCATGTGACGTTTTTTTCGTGTCGAAACCATGTGAGTTGTCGCTTGGCAAAATGTCTAGTATCACGCTTGATCCGATAAATAGCATCATCTAATGAAATTTCACCTAAGAGATAGGAAAAGATTTCCTTATAACCTAAACCTTGCATTGCAGTCGAGTTGCGCTTGCATCCCATTGCCATTAATTGTTTTACTTCATCCACAAGGCCCTCTTCTATCATCTGATCTACGCGTTTGTCAATTGTGGCATAAAGTTTTTGACGTTCATCTGTGAGTACAAAATAACAAAAATTATAGACTGCTTCTTTTTCACGCTCAATTTCATTATGATCTGAAATCTTCTCTCCTGTTTGCTGATAGTATTCGATTGCGCGAATCACTCGTTTGATATTATTGGCATGGATTGTCTGCGCAGCTTTGGGATCAATTTGCTTTAGCATATTATGAAGGTAGTCTGCCCCATTTTGTAGAACAAGTTGTTCTAATTGTCTGCGCAGAGTTGCATTTTCGCTATTTTCATGAAAATCAATATCATATAACACAGATTGAATATAAAAACCTGTACCCCCTACTATGATAGGAAGCTTATTTTTGGCATAAATTGCGTCGATGGCTTCCTTTGCATATTTTTGAAATAGAACAATATTAAAGTCTTGTGTTGGCTCTAAAATATCTATAAGATAATGTTTTATACCATCCATCTCATCTGGGCGTACTTTGGCAGATCCAATATTCATATGTTGATACACTTGCATAGAATCAGCAGAAATAATCTCACCATTGATCGCCTTTGCGAGTTCTATAGAAAGTGTGGTTTTTCCTACTGCGGTAGGACCTGTTAATATAATCAACGGATTTTTCATGTAATCTATTCACTCCTGTTTGTCAGATCAAGATTAATTTATATATAACACCATTTTTCACAACCTTTGAATTAAATCATTTATTTGAAACATGTTGTTTAAGTTCTTGAGGATAGTCTTTGATCTTAGCTAAAAATTAAAACTATAAATAGGGGCGTTCCCTACTGGTTAGTATGCATCTTAACATGTTATTATTTCCTCTATCTCTACTCGCGTAATTTCTTCTGATAGATTACGAAAATTATTATTTAGATTATCATAATAATCCAGCGAAGCATTCAAAATGTTCTCTCTTAATGATTGTCTTAAATTCTTTTCTACCCCCCCGCTATACCAAATGGGATGTGTCAAAATATGTAGTCTTTGATATGTTTCTTGTTCTATTATTTCATCTACGTTTTCTCTCCAATTTCTCCTTGAATCAGAAAGATATTTCATATCTTTAAAATATATTTGACTATATGTATTGATTATATTTTCAAAGCTTATATTGCTTGATAAAAACTTTGCAGAAGGCTTGTGCATAGACACAGTGTTTACTTTTGTTCCAATTATTTCTGATAATGTATCCGCCTCTTTATATACATGTTCCTTTAATTCTTGTTCAGATTGGATATTGTATTGTGTTTCATCAAAATGTAATCCAATGATTCCACCATTTTTTATAATCATTTCTATATAATTTCTTGATTCTTTAGAATGGATATTATAGAAATTAGTAGATACCAATACAAAATATATTCCCCTGCAAGTGTTACAATATTTCTTTTCATAATCTGAAAATATTGCTGCCATTTTTAAACTACAATCAACATCATGTCTTAAAATGACTGATTTCTCAAAGTTTTTCCAATTTTGATAAGTAGCAAATGTATATCCTCTGTCTTTTACTTTTTTCAGCATTGTCAAATAAGATTCATATGTAAATTTCATGTAAATATTACCTATAATTCTTCCTTTTCATTATTTTCTCTAATTACTTTTGCTGGCGCTCCAATTAAGACTTTATTGTCTTCAACGTTTTTTGTAACTACTGAACCCATTCCTATAATTACATTATTTCCTATTTTGCTCTGATTTCTTATTACACTTGCGGTTATATAAGTATTTTTTCCAATCTCAACACTTCCAAACAATTTTGAACAAACAATCGCTGAATTTTCTCCAATATAATTATTATGTCCAATATGTGTTGATGGAGCGATCTTAACCCCTTTTTTAATAATAGTATTTTACCAATATATTAAAAATTAATTATTTAATGTACTAAACAATTCTCTTAAACTTTTTTTCTATTTCATATTTGGACATAGATATAATGGTGGGTCTACCATGAGGACAATTATAGGGATTTTCAAGTTCTAAAAGTTGTTCGATTAGCTGATCTGCTTCTTGTTCACTGAGCACATTATTTCCCTTGACAGCAGCCTTACAAGCCATGGAAGCAATTTTTTCACGTATAATTTGTGGAACGCCTCGCACAGGAGTCTCTGATAATTGTGTCAAAATTTCTTCAAACAGATCTTTGATATTGTAACCAAACAAATCGAGTGGTACGCCACGAATCGCAAAAGCATTCATACCAAAATCTTCGACTTCAAATCCAAGTTCTTTAAAATATGGTTCATATCCATTGATTAAGCTTGCCTCGCGCGGAGTGACACTAATGATGGTTGGAGGCGTTAGGATCTGAGTATAAATTTCTTTGTTTGCCACTTTTTTTAAAATTTGTTCATACTTGACTTTCTCATGGGCAGCATGTTGGTCAATCAGTAGCATTTTATCGCGATATTCTATAATCCAATAAGTACCAAATACTTGGCCTACCATACGATATTCTTGTTTGGCCTCTCTTGTTAAAATTTTTTCATCAAAAAAATTTAACTGTTCGGGCTTTTCTACGATAATCTGGTCTTTGGCTTTGATGATACCAAGGGAGGAGGAAGTCTCTTCCCGAGGAGGATTACCAAGTATTTTTCCATATGCAGGAGTAGGCACCTTATTAAGATTTGATTCTGTAACTGGGTCGCGATGGTCTACAAAAAACGTATTTTCGGTATTCTTATGAGTGGATGCAGACGATTCTTTTGTGTTTTCCTTTTGTGAACAAAAATTTTGAGTGTAGGAATTTTTATCATGCAAAAGAGATTGATTTACCTTTATATTATCATGATAGTGTTCTTTAGCAGTGGCATCACCAATACTTTCTTTTTTAACGGTACTGCTATTTTCTTGATGTAACGGTTCTTGTGCAAGTTTTCTCCTTTTTTCAAACGGTTCTGGTGCATTTATGGCAGCAGCTTTATGCTCTTTTTTGTCAGAATTTGAATAAACATCAAGTGTTGCATTTGGGATCATTTCCTGACTGGATAAAAAATCTGCTATAGTTTGTGCAATTAATTTGTGTAAATGGGTTTGGTTTGAAAATCGCACCTCCATTTTAGTGGGATGTACATTGACATCAACCGTTTCTGTCGGCACTGTAATATGTAGCACACAAAACGGATAACGATGTTGCATCATGTATGGCTGATATCCTTCTTCTATGGCTTTTGATAAAACTTTACTTTTAATATATCGATGATTGATAAAATAATTTTCAAAATTTCTATTTGCACGATTGAGCGCTGGTTTGCCAAGAAAGCCATGAATTTCTATTCCATCGCTTGAGGCATGAAACTCCATCAACTCGTTGACAATGTCTCTACCAAATATGCGATAGATGATTGCTTTAATATCACCATCTCCATTTGTATAAAATTTTGTCTGACCATTTATCACATATTTAAAAGAAATTTCAGGTCGTGACAATGCCAAATGTTCCAGTAAGTCTGTGATATAGCTAGCTTCTGTCATGGCTGTTTTTAAAAACTTGCGTCGCACAGGAGTGTTAAAAAATAGATTTCGCACAATAAAGGTAGTCCCATCTGGTGCACCTACTTCTTCAAAAGCAGTTTCCTTACCACCATCAAGACAATAACGTATACCAGTCATGTTAGAGGAGGTTTTTGTGATAATCTCTACCTTTGACACCGCAGCAATACTAGATAGTGCCTCACCGCGAAATCCCATGCTGTGCAGACTCAATAGATCTGTAACAGTATTAATTTTGCTGGTGGCATGGCGCATAAAAGCATTTTGTACTTGGCTGTGCTCTATACCAGAACCGTCGTCCGTCACGCGGATAAACTCAATACCACCCTCTTTAATTTCAACCGTGACAGCATGTGCGCCGGCATCTATGGCATTTTCTACCAATTCTTTCACGACACTCGCAGGACGTTCCACAACTTCTCCCGCAGCAATCTTATCTATTGTATTATCATCTAATACATGAATCTTTATCATCCACTCGCACCTTTCCTAAATTGCTACTAAGACCTTCTCATAGGCTTAATAATTTTTGTTCGTTTTACCAACGGTTCTTCAACTTATTTTGTAATCGATATAGAGTGTTGAGCGCATCAAGAGGCGTTAAATTTGAGATATCAATTTCTTTAATCTCATTGATAATATCTTCATCTTTAACAGTATCAAACAAGGACATTTGCCCGAGATCCACATCATCATAATGTTTGACTTTTCTTTTCTCACTCTTGAGATCCACAGTAATACTCTGAATTTTTTCTGTGATATCATTGTCACTGAGCTGTTCTGCAATTTCCTTTGCGCGATCGATTACCATGTCTGGTACACCCGCGAGCTTCGCAACCTGGATACCATAACTGCGATCTGCCCCACCCTTTACAATTTTTCTCAAAAAAACAATATCATCGCCTTTTTCCTTTACGGCAATACAATAATTATTGACATTGTTCATTTTACCCTCTAGCTCAGTAAGTTCGTGATAATGTGTAGCAAAAAGTGTTTTGGCTCCAAGGATTTTTTTGTTGCTAATATGTTCTATAACGGCCCAGGCTATACTCAAACCATCAAATGTGGAAGTACCACGTCCAATCTCGTCTAGAACGAGCAAACTTTTTGAAGTGGCATTACGCAAAATGTTGGCAACTTCATTCATTTCTACCATAAAAGTACTTTGGCCGCTAGCGAGATCATCAGAAGCTCCTACACGCGTAAATATTCTGTCTACAATGCCAATATCTGCACTTTTTGCTGGGACAAAACTTCCAAGCTGTGCCATTAGCACAATAAGGGCAGACTGACGCATATAGGTGGATTTTCCAGCCATATTAGGACCAGTTATGACAGTGATACAGTGTTTGTTGTTATTTAAAAAAGTATCATTCGCAACAAACATATCATGGTTAATCATTTTTTCTACTACAGGGTGGCGTCCATCCTTTATATCAATAACTCCTTTATCGTTCAAAGTAGGTCGAACATAGTGATTTTGTTCAGCAACTACTGATAAGGAGACAAAAACATCAAGTCTTGCTATTGCTTTTGCTGTTTTTTGGATGCGCTCTAGTTGTGCTGCAATGGTATCTCTAATTTTACAAAATAGATTGTATTCTAGTGTATTTAGCTTTTCTTCTGCATTTAATATGGTATCTTCTAACTCTTTAAGGCGCGGTGTTGTATAGCGT
>CAJUHQ010000019.1:0-1188 GCA_910586095.1 uncultured Lachnospiraceae bacterium
CGCTATTTCACGGACTTTGCAGTAAATGCAAAGTCCTGGGCTGAACTGTTACAATCTTCTTAAAAAATTTGAAAAAATAGTTGACAGGCATGCTCAGAAGTGATATATTCCTATCAGTCAAGTAGGAATAGCATCAATGAGGGGAAGCACATAACGAACAAAGTTTGTGTTGTGAATTTGTGCTTGTAAGAATGGAGGATTATTATGAAAAATCGAGGAATACGAAGACTTTTAGCGCTGGCAGCGACCGCAGTTTTGGCAGTTAGTGTGCTGGCAGGATGTAATGGATCAGACAAAGCAACAGGTACAGCAGCAGAAGCAGGAAACACAGAAACTACCTCTGTGGATAAAGCAGAAAATTCACAGCAGGAAAATAGCGAGAAAGTAGATACCAAAGGAACGATTACAGTGGCAGCATCAGCGACACCACATGCAGAAATTTTGGAACAGGCAGCACCACTTCTTGAGCAGCAGGGATGGACATTGGATGTAACAGTGTTTGATGACTATATTTTACCCAATAACGTAGTGGAAAGCGAAGAGTTTGATGCCAATTATTTTCAGCATATTCCTTATCTTGATAGTTTTAATGCAGAACATGGAACACATCTTGTCAATGCGGGAGGGATTCATTATGAACCGTTTGGAATCTATCCTGGAACGAAATCAGATTTGAGCGAGATTGCAGATGGGGATACAATAGCAGTTCCCAACGATACTACGAATGAGGCCAGAGCACTACTTTTGTTAGAGGCGAATGGAATTTTAGAATTGAAGGAAGGTGCAGGATTAGAGGCTACTGTGAATGATATTGCCTCTAAGAAAGTGGATGTAGAGATTCTAGAATTGGAGGCAGCACAAGTAGCACGCGTAAAAGATGAAGTAGCTTTTGTTGTGTTGAATGGAAACTATGCATTGCAAGCCGGTTTTTCAGTAGGAAATGACTCAATTGCATATGAGACATCTGATTCGGAGGCGGCAAAAACCTATGTAAATGTAATTGCTGTAAAAGAAGGACATGAAAATGATGAAGGAATCAAAGCATTGGTAGAAGTGTTAAAATCCGATGCACTTCAACAATATATCAACGATCACTATGACGGAGCAGTTATTTCTTTTGAGGAGTAGATCGTGCATTTTGTTTCATAGTAAACAGCATCATACGATTTCTGAAATAACGTATACCAT
>CAJUHQ010000019.1:1288-35788 GCA_910586095.1 uncultured Lachnospiraceae bacterium
CTCAGGCCGTATGGCCATCTATGCTATGAAAGTTGACCTTTACTTTCATAGTAAATAGCATCATACGATTTCTGAAATAACGTATACCATCTCAGGCCGTATGGTCATCTATGCTATGAAAGTTGACCTTTACTTTCATAGTAGACAGCATCATACGATTTCTGAAATAACGTATACCATCTCAGGCCGTATGGCCATCTATGCTATGAAAGTTGACCTTTACTTTCATAGTAAACGTACATCATACTCAGCCTGCCGTTTGGCGGGCCGCATGGCCATCCATACTATGAAAGTCGAAGACTTTCATAGTAAACAGCATCATACGATTCCTGAAATAACGTATACTATCTCAGGCCATATGGTGTTTGGCATGTAAAATTTTGTGTCAGGCGACATAGAGATATCTCAACAAAAAGTATAGCCAGTGTGAATATATGGCTATACTTTTTTGATGTACAGTCTTATGCGGAAATTAGTGTGAAATTAAAATTTCGCCCATCCTGATTGGAGAGCCCGCTAAAGCGTGCAGATGGGAGTTAGAGTGAAATTAAAATTTCGCCCATCCTGATTGGAGAGCCCGCTTTAGCGGGCAGATGGGAGTTAGAGTGAAATTAAAATTTCGCCCATCCTGATTGAAGAGCCTGCTTTAGCGGGCAGATGGGAGTTAGAGTGAGAAGTACTTCTAACTGCCTGTGGCAGTTTTCGTTTGCAGCAAAGGCTGCTTCACGGAGAAGTACTAAGTCTCCATAGCAGATTTTTTTCATCATGTATACTGTAAAGGCAATACATGAGCGCACGACAAGTAGCAAAAATGTTCTTATTACTTGATTTATATATGGATATATAAGAAAACGAACTCTATTTGGCTAATAGAACAGGCAAGGAAGGAGAAACAATGGATAGGATACAAGAAGTAGGAAATGATAGAACTTACCAGGAAATAGAACAGGATTTGAGAAAAAAGTATAGAAAAAATTTGTGGTGTAAGTTTACTAAGGCAATACGTGAATATGAGCTTGTGCAGGAAGGCGATAAAATTGCAGTTTGTATTTCAGGCGGCAAAGATTCTATGTTGATGGCAAAGCTTTTTCAGGAGTTAAAACGGCATAATAAGTTTGAATTTGAAGTGGAATATTTAGTGATGGACCCTGGTTATTGTGCGGAGAATAGAAAGCTTATAGAGCACAATGCGATGCTGCTACATGTTCCAATCACAGTATTTTCTTCCAATATTTTTGAGTCTGTATTTCATATAGAAAGTTCGCCTTGTTATCTATGTGCCAGAATGAGGCGTGGATATCTTTATAGTAAGGCAAAAGAACTTGGCTGTAATAAGATTGCATTAGGACATCATTTTGATGATGCGATAGAAACCATTTTGATGGGGCTTCTCTATGGAGGACAAATACAAACTATGATGCCTAAATTGCATAGTACCAATTTTGAGGGAATGGAGCTGATTCGGCCAATGTATTTGATTAGAGAGGAACATATCAAAGCGTGGAGGGACTATAATCATTTGCAGTTCCTTCGATGTGCATGTAAATTTACAGAGGAACACAACAAAGAACAAATGTTTCCTGATGGCGAAATGACCTTTTCAGATTTGGAAAATACATCAAAACGTCAGGAAGTAAAACAGTTGATAGCGCAATTAAAGAAGGTAAATCCGTTTGTTGAAAGCAATATTTTTAAGAGCGTAGAGAATGTAAACCTAAGCACTGTTATTGCGTATAAAAAAGATGGAGTCAAACATCATTTTTTAGATCGATATAAAGATAATAATTGTTTTGAGTCATAGGAGTTTATGTAGAGTGTATTTGTAAAGTCAAGGCATTTTTTAGAGCGCATAACTACCTATATCTATGAAAGTTTTTATATAGAATTGACTTTGCAAAGTGGTAATTATATAATCGACATAGTTGATAATGATTAAAGAAAAGAATGGGAGGATATGGAGAGAATGAATAAAAACAGTTTTGCACAGACACCACCTATGGGGTGGAATAGTTATGATTATTATGATACGACAGTCACAGAAGAAGAGGTAAAGGCAAATGCTGATTATATGGCAGCCAACCTAAAGGAATATGGCTGGGAGTATATTGTGGTGGACATCGAATGGTATTCTAACGATGCGGGCACACAAAGAGAACAGTTTCAGTATATACCTTTTGGTGATGATGAAGTGGATGCATATGGCAGGTTTCAGCCCTCTGTGCGGCGTTTCCCATCCTCAGAAAACGGAAAGGGTTTCGCGCCACTTGCAGAATATATCCACAGTTTAGGACTAAAGTTTGGAATACATATTATGCGTGGAATTCCGCGTGTAGCAGCGCACAATCATCTACCTATAGCAAACAGTACATATACAGCGGCGGATGCTGCTGATCCTTCTTCGATTTGTGGTTGGAATCCAGATATGTATGGAATTCGTGATAATGAAGCAGGGCAGGCGTATTATAATTCAATTGTATCTATGTATGCGCAGTGGGGTGTAGATTTTATTAAATGTGATGATATTTGTGATAGTTGGATGTACAAAGAGCCTTTGATATTTTCAGGATGGCACGAGACGAAAATGCTTCATAAGGCAATTGAAAATTGCGCTAGACCAATTGTGTTAAGTTTGTCTCCTGGACCTGCACATATTGATCGTGCATGGCACTATGCTCAAAATGCAAATATGTGGCGTATTACAGATGATTTGTGGGACAAGTGGGAGCTTGTAAAAGAAATGTTTTGGCGTTGTGAGACCTGGCAGGATCATGTAAAGAAAGGATGTTATCCAGACTGTGATATGCTTCCACTAGGACGATTGGGCAGGGGATTTGGGCATGAGTGGGAGTGCAATCTGACCCGTGAAGAACAAAAGACAATGATAACATTGTGGTGTATGTTTCGATCTCCGTTGATGCTTGGCTGTGAGCTTACACTTCTCGATGAATGGACAAAGCAATTGATTACAAATAGGCAATTGCTTGCATTGCTTAAAGAGGACCGACAGGGCAGACAGATAGAACGCAATGAGGATAGGGCTATCTGGGTAAACGAGGGCACAAAGGAACATACAGTATGTGTAGCACTCTTTAATCTAAAAGATACAAAAGAGACTCTAGCAGTTGATTTGAAGCGATTTTTGGAGGATATAGACGATTCGAGAGAGTATGTATTGAGTGAACTTTGGGATAATACTACACACAAAACACAGAATCAGAGTTTGAAGGCAGAGATAGCCCCACATGGTGTAAAAGTATTTTCTATACAATAAGAGTAGATTGGGAGGGAGAATATGCATCGTGAAATTGCAAAATTAATCTTGTACGGTGATATGGAGCCAAATTGTATTTTATATCAATTTGGAGAAATTTTTCGTCGTTTTGAGAAAATGACCTACACAAAGTCTGAGCTAATCAAAGAGATCTACACACAATTGAAACGATTGTTGGTAGTGGCGACAGATTTTGGATTTAATCATAATCTTTGGCATAATTATCTAACCTTTTTTCTGGTGACTAATGAGAATCCGTTCAGCCTCACTTGCGAAAAGGTAGGCGCAAATAATGGAAGCGTGAATCATTTTGCAAAGAATGATTTTAGAGTATTTAAAAATCTGTTTGATTATGATTTTTCTAAGATAGAACGCCAACTTGATATTGATTGTTTTTCTCAGATTTCCCATTACAGCGCAATTGGAAAAAAAGAGCTGATGTACAATAAAAATGTAAGTGAAAAAATTATTGCGCTTAGTGCAGTGTTACATAAAACATGCAATGAGAATGAATTTTTTGATTGTGTGACAGAATTTTACAGAGAATATGGGGTAGGTATGTTTGGGCTGAATAAGGCTTTTCGTATTGGAGAGCGCACTGGCCAAGACATTGAGTTTATGCCCATCAACAATATGGACAAGGTGATGCTAAAAGATTTGATCGGTTATGAATTACAAAAAAAGAAATTGATCGATAACACGCAGGCATTTGTCGAGGGGAAAAAGGCGAATAATGTACTACTATTTGGAGATAGCGGTACTGGAAAATCTACGAGTGTCAAGGCAATTGTCAACGAGTTTTATTCTCAAGGTCTTCGTATGATAGAGATTTATAAGCATCAATTCAAAGATTTGTCCAATGTGATCGCTCAAATTAAAAATAGAAACTATAAGTTTATAATCTATATGGATGATTTGTCTTTTGAAGAATTTGAGATCGAATATAAATTTTTAAAGGCTGTCATCGAAGGTGGTGTTGAGACAAAACCAGATAATGTCTTGATCTATGCGACCTCAAATCGTAGACATTTGATTAAGGAGACATGGAATGATCGCAATGATGTAGAAGTTGCGAATGGCATGCATCGTTCTGATACAATGGAGGAGAAATTGTCACTTGTCAATCGATTCGGTGTCACAATCAACTACGCAAAACCTTCACAGAAAGAGTATTTCCACATTGTCATAGAGCTTGCACGCAGACAAGGCATTGATATGACAGAGGAGGAATTGCGGACTTTGGCAAACCAATGGGAATTGAGTCATGGAGGAATCTCTGGAAGGACAGCCCAGCAGTTTGTAAATTATTTGGACAGCACAATCAAAAGAACTATTTAATGGGAGTTAATGTGAAATATAAAATTTCACCCATCCTGATCGGAGAGCCTGCTAAAGCAGGCAGATGGGAGTTAGTGTGAAAAGTACTTCTAACTGCCTGTGGCAGTTTTCGTTTGCAGCAAGGGCTGCTTTACGGAGAAGTACTAAGTCTGCATAGCAGACTTTTTTCACGCTTATGATTTGCTGTTTGGAATATTTCTTGACATAGCGCTTGCCGCTATGATAAGGTTATATTAGGCTGGGATCTATTTACCTGTACAACAAAATTTGTGATTGTTTTTCAATCGTGGGTGGTAGAAATAGTATAGGCATACAAAAGAATAGTAATCTGGGCTTTCAGACACAGATCTGCACAAAAATGACTCTATTATGAAAAGGGATTCATATTTTTTATGAAAATACAAAATATAGTTGAAGAAAAATTAAAGGCTTCTGGAAAGCGGCAAAGGCTACTTTCCATTGTAAGATATAAAGAAGTAGTCTGGTACAGTGACAAGAGTATTAGTGCAGATGTGCCTGTTATCCAAAAACAGCAAAATACATGAGAAGAGGAACATACATATGGGTATAACATCAATCTTATCATTACTAAGCGGCGTTGCTTTGTTCCTGTTTGGCATGTCTTTGATGGGTGATGGGTTAAAAAAAGCAGCAGGTGAAAAGCTTGAACTAATTCTGTACAAGCTCACGAATACACCGATTAAGGGAGTACTTTTAGGTACTGCGGTTACTGCGGTTATCCAGTCCTCGTCAGCAACTACTGTCATGGTAGTTGGATTTGTCAATTCTGGTATGATGAAGGTGATTCAGGCAATCGGTATTATTATGGGGGCCAATATTGGAACCAGTATTACAGGATGGATTTTATGTTTGTCCTACATAGAAGGCTCAGGAGGTATTGCACAATTATTATCTACAGCAACAATATCCGCAGTCGTGTCAATTGTAGGTATTTTATTTAAGATGGTATCCAAAAAGAGTACATATAAAAATATAGGGGATATCATGTTGGGATTTGCCATTTTGATGGTTGGTATGCAAAGTATGAGCGGTGCAGTTTCTCCGTTAAAGGAAAATCCTCACTTTGTCAATATGTTGACAATGTTTACCAATCCATTTTTGGGAATTCTCGTCGGAATTGCTTTCACAGCAATTTTGCAGAGTGCATCGGCATCTATTGGTATTTTGCAGGCCCTCTCTGTGACGGGAGCAGTTAGTTTTGCATCGGCGTTTCCCATTACATTGGGTATTGGTGTTGGAGCTGCTTGTCCTGTCCTTCTTTCTTCTATTGGAACAAATAAAAATGGAAAAAGAACAGCCCTCATTTATCTTATGAATGACTTGTTTGGTATGCTATTTTGGGCGGTGGTATTTTATACTGCCAATGTAGTGTTCCAGTTTGAGTTTATGGATACTACCATGCGACCGATATCCATTGCTATTTTAAATACAGTTTTTAGGCTTGCAACAGTACTTATTCTCTTTCCCTTTATTAAGTGGATAGAGCGACTTGTCTATGCTTTAGTAAAAGATTCTGAGGAGGACAGGGAGGATCAGGCAGATTTTGATTTGCTGGAGGAACGTTTCTTACAATATCCTGCGCTTGCAATCAAGCAGAGCCATGTTGCGATGAATGGGATGGCACGCAAAGCGCGCAGAAATATTTTGCGGGCGATGGGAATCCTCTACAATTATTCAACAGAACGCTATAATAAAGTCCAGGAGAAGGAAAATCTTATTGATAAGTATGAGGATAAGATAGGCACATATTTGATGCAGTTGACAGGACATGCCATGACCGAGAGCCAATCAAAACAGGTGTCGATTTTGTTACATACGATCAGTGACTTTGAGCGATTAGGGGATCATGCAGTGAATTTATCTAAATCTGCAAATGAATTGCATGAAAAAAAGATTGGCTTTTCGGATGAGGCCAACTATGAGTTGTCCGTGCTTGGCAGTGCTGTGCGGGAAATTTTAGAATTAACTGTGCGTGCTTTTACAGAAGATGATGTGGAGACTGCAATTATGGTGGAGCCTCTGCGCGAATTTATCAATACACTTTGCAATGAACTAAAATCGCGGCATATCACGCGACTAAGAAATGGAAAGTGTGAGTTGAAGCAGGGATTTGCATTCAATAATATTCTGACAGATTGTGAGCGAATTGGTGCACACTGTTCTAATGTGGCGGTGGCTTTATTAGAATCAGAGGCAAATGATTTTGATGTACATGAGTATCAAAAGAGCATCCGTGAGATGAATAATGAGTTGTACACAGATCTATATGAAGCTTATGAAGTCAAGTACGATATTAATAATTTTAAGAAAGCTAAAAAGAATAAATAGGTTTTTGTGACGCATTTGGGAAGTGTCCTGAATGCGTTGTTTTTCATCTAATAAAGATTAGGAGCGTACTGTGTGTGGAGAAAGTGCGATATGAAAAAATAGATGGCATAAGGGGCATCGCCTTACTCAATATGATAGCCTACCATTTTGCATGGGATTTGGTATATCTATATCATGTTCAATGGGAGTGGTATAAGTCTACGGGCGGATATATTTGGCAGCAAGGGATTTGCTGGACCTTCATCTTTTTGTCAGGTTTTTGCTTGCCACTGGGGAGACATCCGGCAAAGAGAGGGATATTTGTATTTATTGGGGGTGTAGTCATTACAGTCGTGACAGTGATTGCAATGCCTAGCAATAGAGTTGTTTTTGGCGTGCTGACTTTGATTGGGTCTTGTATGATCATTGTTGCGGCGATTGGTAGATGGCTGGAGAAAATCCCTTCTGTTTTGGGCGTGATAGGTAGTGTAGGATTGTTTGTACTTACACGCAATATCAATGAAGGAGTTCTTGGCTTTGAAGGACTTATCATACAAAAACTTCCAGACGTGTTCTATGCCAATCTTGTGACAGCTTATCTCGGATTCCCACCACATAGATTTTACTCAACAGATTATTTTTCTTTGCTTCCGTGGATATTTTTATTTTTGGTAGGATATTTCTTGTCTGTAGGTGTCAAGAACCACCAATGGATGAGCAGGATGCGCAAAGGCTGGTGTGTATCAATAGAATGGATTGGAAAACATTCACTTTTGATCTATATGGTGCATCAGCCTATTCTCTATTTGATACTAGAACTTTTAGTATATTTTGACATACTGGGATAGGAAAATTAAAATAATAGAGTAGTTTAGGCAAACATGCATAGGAGATTTGCAGGATAGGCTATAGAAAAAAGCATGGTGCAGTGGAGGAGAAAAATGATGGCGATTGGACGAGATAAGAAGACGCTAAATACTCAAAGTATGCATCTATTGATTAGGATTATAGTATTGACAGTGATCGTTGTGGTTGGCATATGGGGAATGAAGGTTTATGGTGTAACCAAACGAATAGTGAGAGTAGGCTTTTTTCCTATGGATGGTTATCATGAGAAGAGTGAAGATGGAAGCTATACAGGCATGGATGTAGAATACCTTGAAGCGCTGTGTGATTATGTGAATTGGGAAATCGAGTATGTGGAGTGTAGTAGCTGGGATAATGCATTAGAAATGCTTCTTAATGAAGAGATCGATTTAGTGGGGTCTGCGCAGTACTCTCAAGAGCGTGCACAATATTATCAATATGCAGATCTAGCAAGTGGCTATACATTTGGTACAATTGCAGTTAATGGAGACAGTCCTCTCGCATATGAAGATTTTGATGCAATGAGCGATATAACATTTGGAGTGGTGCGTTCTTATATCAGAAAAGGAGAGTTTTACGAATATTTGGAAGGGCATGGGATAGCGCATCCGCGGGTAATTGAATATGAAAATACAGCAGAGCTTCAGTCAGCATTAGCGTCGGGAGAGATCGATGCACTAGTACATTCTCTTACAGAAGTTAGAGAAGGACAACGCGTAGTAGGACGTTTTGCGCCAATGCCATTTTATTATATCTCTTATCAGCAAAATGATGATGTAATGCGTGAACTTAATCAAGGCATATCTGATTTAAAGATGAATCGTCCAGAATTAGAGAATGAATTAATGGTAAAATATTATGATAGTCGATTGGATCAAACAATTCTTCTTACTAGTGAGGAAAAGCAATATATCAAGGAAAAACAAGATCTTCAAGTAGGCTATTTAGAAGGATACTATCCATTTTCGTATGAGGCGCAGGGAGAGTATTGTGGACTTGCCAGGCAAGTGCTCGAGGAGGTTGCAGTCAGCACAGGACTTCATATTGAATATGTGCGGATGAAAAATTTGCAGGAAGCAAAAGAGGCGTTGAACAGTGGAAAGATTGATATCCTAAATTACTGTGGAGAAACTCCAAAAAATATGCGCCTTGAGGGAATTGCTGTGACAAAAGTATATGCGCAGGTGCCGCATGTGGTAATTATGCGCAAAAATGATAAGACTGAGACAATCAATAAGTTGGCAGTTACACAGGAAGGAGTCGCCGATTCAAAATCGCTTGATTTTGCTGGAGAAAATGTACAGATGTGCATATACAATACACAGCTTGATTGTCTGTATGCAGTGAAATCTGGTGAGGCAGATGCCGCTTTATGCGATGGGTATCTAGCGGAATATTTATTAAGCTCAGAGTTTGGACTAGGCAGTTTAGAAATACACAGTGTACTTAGTAAAGCACACTTGATTTATATGGCAGTTGAGGAAGAAGAGTGGTTGCTTCTTCGGATTCTCAACAAAGAATTGCTAGGGATTAGCGATAAAATGGTAAATGATTATATGCTTCGCGATAACTTTTATTCTAAGATGAGTATAGAGACATTTATCAGAGATCACAGTATTTTAATTATCTTACTATTGGTGGCAGTGGCGGCGATCATTATTTTTGTTATGTATCGGATGCTACAAAATAGCAGACATATACAGAGACTGATGTATAAGGATACCAATTTTAATATATGGAATTTGAACTATCTCAAATATCAAGCATCACGCAAATTGGCAACTGACAAAAATGCTAGATACGCAGTTGTATATACAGATATTTGTCAGTTTAGACGTTACAATACTCTATATGGATGGCATGCAGGTCAAAGAATTTTGGAGTTGTTTATAGAGGTAGTCTCAGAGGAATTTGATAATAAAAATGAATTGTATGCTAGAAGCTACGGGGATCATTTTGTGTTTTTTATGAAATATGATACCATAGAAACACTCAGAAAACGACTGACAAAGATTGGAGATGCGATCTCAAGTAGGATATATGATGAAGTGCAGATTCATATGACACTGGCGATGGGAGTAAGTTGTATTCCACAGGGAGAAGAAGACATACAAGTTGCGCTTTCCTATGGTATTCAGGTCATAGATACCTTGAAGAATAGCTATAGCAATGTTGTGCGGTTTTATGATGAAACACTTCGCGATCAACTCAAGGAACATCATGAGCGTGAAAAGGTGTTGGAATTAGCGCAGATTGACAAGGATTTTGTAACATATTATCAGGCAAAGGTAGATATTCGCAGCGAACAGATCGTAGGTGCAGAAGCATTAGTGCGTTTCAAAGATCCTACAGATAATGGTGCGATTCGTTCACCAGGATTTTTTGTTCCCTATTATGAGCAGACAGGAAAAATTGCACAGATTGACTTTTTTGTTATGGAAAGTGTCTGTAAGATGCTGAGAAGACGCATTGATTCAGGCAAGAAAGTGGTTCCTATCTCCTGTAATTTTTCGCGGATTCATTTTGTCAAGGAAGGGTTTTTAGAACAGTTTGAGGCATTGATAGAAAAATATCAGGTGCCCAAAGAATTGCTGGAAGTGGAGATTACAGAAACAATTGTGGTAGAGGATCTTCAAAGACAAAAGGTAAAAGAAACGGTAGATGTTCTTCGTCAAAATGGGGTGCGTTTGTCTATTGACGATTTTGGATCGGGTTATTCTTCTCTTGGAGTATTCGAGCAGATTCCGGCGTCTGTCATCAAACTGGATCGCTCATTTTTGCTCAATAATGAAAATCGTATGAGACAGGTTAAAGTTATGAAAAATATTATTAATTTAGCACAGGATTTGGATGCGCAAGTCGTTTGTGAAGGAGTGGAAACCCAGAAAGATACTGAGCTGATGATGGAAATTGGCGCGTATGTGGCACAGGGATATCATTATAGTAAGCCAGTGCCAGAGGAAGTATTTGAAAGGAAACTAGATGACATGGAAGCTTTTGCATAAACTGTATTGTAGGTACAGTTATAGAAAATCACCAATATAGTTAGTAAAATCTTATAAGTGGTTGGCAGAATGGAGGATTAGGTTAGGATGGATATACAGGAGAAATATGAGAGGCTGCAAGAATATTTGCAGTCATTTGGAAGTGTTGCAGTTGCATTTTCAAGTGGGGTGGATTCGGCCTTTTTGTTAAAAGTGGCAGTCGATGTGTTAGGGAGAGATCAAGTTTTGGCAGTGACAGCCTCATTTTGTTCTTTTCCAGAGAGAGAACAGAACGAGGCAAGAGAATTTTGTGAACAGAATGGTATTCGACAGATTGTGTATCCCTTTATGGAACTAGAGATAGAAGGATTTCGTCAAAATCCTCCTAATCGTTGTTATTTGTGCAAACGTGAGCTATTAAAGAAAATTATAGAAATTGCACAGGAAAATCATCTCAATGCGGTTGTAGAAGGATCTAATGTGGAGGATCAGGCAGATTACCGTCCAGGTCTAGCGGCAGTAAAGGAACTGGGGATAAAGAGTCCTCTATATTATGCAGGACTCAACAAGGCAGAGATCAGACAACTTTCAAAAGAGCTAGGACTTTCTACATGGAATAAGCAATCCGCAGCCTGCTTAGCATCACGTTTTGCGTATGGGGAGGTCATCAGTAAAGAACGTCTGTATATGGTGGATAGGGCAGAGCAAATGCTTCTTGACAGACAATTTCATCAGGTGCGTGTGCGTGTGCACGGGCAACAAAATGGGCTCATTGCACGAATTGAGATCTTACCAGAGGAACTTTCTATGTTGCTTCAAGAGGATGTGCGCGAACAAATCAATCAATCGTTTCGCAAATTGGGGTTTGCTTATATCACAGTAGATTTGGGTGGATATCGCACAGGTAGTATGAATGAGACACTTGAATGTCAAGAAGAGATTTGAGAGGAGCAAGGTTATAGAGATGCAGGAACAATTCGCACGGACAAGCTTACTTTTGGGGCAGGAGGCAATGAAACGGCTGGAAAATGCAAAAGTAGCAGTGTTTGGCATTGGTGGGGTCGGAGGATATGTTGTGGAAGCACTTGCGCGCAGCGGGATTGGTTCACTGGTTTTGGTAGATCATGATCGAGTGAGTTTGACAAACCTCAACAGACAGATTATTGCCACACATAAAACGATTGGACAATATAAAGTTGACGTGATGAAAGAACGGATACTAGAGATTAATCCAGAGGTAAAAGTCGAAGTACACAGATGCTTCTTTTTGCCAGAAAATGCGCAGGAATTTGATTTTACATCATATTCGTATGTGGTGGATGCTGTGGATACAGTGACGGCTAAGATTGCAATTATTATGAAGGCGTTGGAGAGCCAGACCCCTATAATTAGCAGTATGGGTGCAGGTAACAAACTAGATCCCACAAAATTTCAGGTGGCAGATCTCTATCAGACTACCGTGTGTCCTCTGGCAAAGGTTATGAGAAGAGAGCTGAGAAAGCGCGGGGTGAAACAATTGCGAGTAGTCTATTCTACAGAGGAGCCTACTACATTGCATAACAAGAGTGAACAGCAATCACAGCAAGAGCGGAAGGTGCTTCCAGGAAGTGTTGCATTTGTGCCATCTGTTGCAGGTTTGATTCTTGCGGGGGAGGTTATCAAGGAGCTGAGTTGAGAAATTAAAGATGGTAAGACAAAAAGCAGATAAAAGTGTCATTTTCATTACGGATACATATATTTATAGAAAGGAAAGGTTGGGATGTTGTATTTTGACGCATCCTGATAGGGGGATGAAGGAGGCTATGTATCAGTATGAAAAATATTTATATAGGAGATGTAGGAGTAGCAGTACAGTATATGCAGTTAGCATTAGACAGGGCAGGGTATCCTGTTGAAATTGATGGGAAGTTTGGACAAAGTACCTGTCAGATGCTGCGCAGATTTCTACAAAGTGAGGAAGGTTGTTATGTGGATAGAACCATATGGAATAAGCTACTCCCTTATCTAAAAGGATATACCACACATCTTATTGCTCAAGATGATACTTTGTGGGATATAGCGAATAGATACCATACACAAGAATCTGTCATTATGGCCGCCAATCCATCATTAGATGTCACGAAGTTACAGACAGGAACGAGTATTTACGTTCCTTTTTCTTTTTCTCTGGTGGATGAGCGCGTGCCCTATACTTCTGTACTTGTTGAGTATATAATAGAGGGATTGAGAGTTCGATATCCATTTTTGATAGTGGGATGTATTGGTAGAAGTGTGATGGGCAAAGAAATGTGTTATTTGCAGTTTGGAGAAGGCAGAACGCAAGTTTGCTACAATGCTTGTTTTCATGCAAATGAGTGGATCACGACACCAGTATTGTTAAAATTTGCTGAAGAGTATGCTCAATCATATGCAGCAGGAGGAACACTTTACGGGGAAAATTCCAAAATGTTATATCAGGAGTACAGCCTATATTTGGTTCCTATGGTAAATCCTGATGGAGCAGATCTTGTCAATGGTATGATTCGAAATGAAGACTATTTGGAACAGGCAAGCGCAATTGCCGCAGATTATCCTGAAATACCCTATCCAGATGGTTGGAAAGCCAATATTGATGGGATTGATTTGAACTTGCAGTTTCCTGCGAGATGGGAGCAGGCAAAACAGATCAAATTTGAACAGGGGTATACATCCCCTGCACCGAGAGATTATGTGGGAGAGGCACCTCTTTCTGCTATAGAAAGTATAAATATGTATCACTTTACAACTTCCCACGATTTTAAGTTGATTTTGGCATATCATACACAGGGAAATGTGATTTATTGGAAGTATCTAGATTATGAACCGCAGGATTCTAGACGAATAGCAGAATATTTTGGGCAAGTTAGCGGTTATTTGGTTGAGGAAACACCCTATGCTTCAGGATATGCGGGATACAAGGATTGGTTTATTCAAGATTATAATCGTCCTGGGTATACGATTGAAGTAGGAATAGGCCAAAATCCACTTTCTATGGAACAGTTTGCTCAAATTTATGAAGATAACCAATATATTTTAGTAGGCGGTATGACACAGCTTCGTTAAATATTTTTAATAGTCTCCTTGACTGTACAGTTACTGTATGGATTATGATAATAAAGAACAAGAAAACAAGGTATTATCTAAGTAAAGGAGAGATACAATGAAAAAGATGAAACTGTTTTGTATGGTTATTGCTATCGTAATGAGTGTTGTTATTGTGTTGTTGATTTGTTTTTGGGGAAAAATAAAGACATTGTATACATCACTCAATAGTTTTAAGGATGAGAATCTGGCCTATACATTTCAACATACTCCTGAGATACAGCCAACCAAAAAAATCAACAAAGGAGAGCAGAGTTTTGATTTTCAAAAGGAAGACAATAGTCCATTGATAGATGGATTTACCTATCAAGATACTTTTTATTCGTCAGAAACATTTATAGAAGACACAAAAACCTCAGCGATGTTGGTGATTAAGGATGATGTCATCAAGTATGAAAATTATTTTTTAGGAGGAGATGAAACAACCTTATTTTCGTCAAATTCAATGGGAAAATCATTTGTGTCTGCTTTGATGGGCATTGCTATTTCGGAAGGATATGTTGACAGTGTAGAAGATCCAATTGGAAAGTATATTCCAGAGTTTGTGGGAACACAATTAGAGACAATTCCCATCAAGGCATGTTTGAGAATGGCATCGGGAATTCGGTTTGATGAGGATACAGATATGAGTGGCTTCTCAATGCGTACATTGATGGGAACGCCAGCCATGAAAGTAATTGCTAAGTATGGGGTGCAGGAACCTCCATATATATATCGTAGATATATCAGTATTAATACAGAGATCTTAGGAGCAGTTCTTACCAATGCTACAGGATATAGTCTCGCTGAGTATATGGAGGAAAAATTGTGGAAGAAAATAGATGCAAAGGAAGATGCCTACTGGACACTTAGCAATGGAAAAGAACTTGCAATGGGAGGATTGAGCATTTCGCTTAGAGATTATGCTCGTTTTGCACGACTTTATCTCAATGAGGGCAATTATAATGGAGAACAAATTCTAACAAAGGAATGGGTTAGGGATAGCATGGATATTAGTGAAGAATATTCTAAACCAGGAGCAAATCACAATGCATATAATGCCATTGGATATGGATATCAATGGTGGATACCAGAGGGAGAAGAAGGAGAGTTTATGGCAATCGGAGTTTATGGCCAATGGATTTATGTGAATCCATCCAGTCAGGTGATTATAGTAAAAGTGAGTGCAGATCCTGATTTTATGGAAAAGGACTATGAATTGAAACATGTAGAATTTTTTAGAGCGATTGCAAATTCACTGACATAATTAATAGTGTGCATTTTATAACGGTTTAGCTGTGTTGAATCTAAACCGTTATTGTATGTATGGAGACTTTTTTCTTTTACTCGAACTTAATAGGAAGATTAGGAAAGTTTTAGTTTTTATAGGATAAAATCACAAGAACTTGTCAGCTAAAATATTTAGTGATAAAATATATTCAAATCGTAGCAGTAGAATATGGATAAAATGATTATTCTAACTGTCAATATTGTTTGTGAATGTAAGCTGTTTATTACTTTAGAATATTAAAAATGAACTATAAAACCAACCAATTCGCGAACCCCAAAAGCGTGCAGATAGAAGTTATGAGTTGCATGATAAGGGAGTGTGAAAAAAGTCCGCATAGCAGACTTTTTTCACACTCATGATTTGAGTCGCAATTTTGCTGTGACATGGAAATTAGGTTGAAAAGTATTGAAGAGTTGAGATGTCGTTTTGTGACATGATGGAGGATAGAAAAATGGAACATACAAAAAAGTTTAAGGAATTGTATCTTGCAGGAGAGATAGAATTTGAGGCAATTGATGAATATAGTTATGAGTGGGGGATGAGCGATGAGGAGTGCACCCTAGCACAGTATCTGGGATTCAATGCCGAGGAAGAAGATGTATGGGTAAGTGATAGCGAAGAAGCATTGATTGCATTACTGAATCAAAAACGTAAGGGATCTTGATAGAGAGTAAGCTGGTAGATGTGAGAAGTACTTCTAGACTTGCAGAGCACGTTATACTCACAGTAAGACTGCTTCGTGGAGAAGTACTAAGTCTCATTATCCATTATCCAGACGCCACAGTTCTACAGTACAGTCTTCAAAAATCTCTTCTATCATTTGATATACTACGTTCCAGTTTGCGCCACCGCGAACAGAACCAATTTTATAGGGCATGGCGATACTAAGATTCTCGTCAAAACAGTATTGCTTTAAGTTAAGAAAACATGATCGCAAGGCATCTAAATCGGTGTATTGTTTTTTATGGCCATACTGATTCTGAGCAAATAAATTTGCATAGATTCTATTGTCAGCCTTAGATTTAAAATAGTGTACACTTCCTAGTAATTGTTCAGGGGTTTTTGTAGAACAAAAGCTGTAATAATCTTGATATACAGATTTGTCATGAAGTCGGATAGCCTTTGCAACGCCTGAATTAAAAGCACCTTTGCAATTTACTTGATGTGCAATGAGATTGGTTTTGGATGTAAGTAAATCTCCATCAATAATTTGTATCATTCTTTAGCCTTCCTACCTATTAAAGTGGTTAAACAAGTCCAAAGTAACTTTTGTCAACGCGTATAAATTTATTATATATCTACTATATAATAAATACAAGTATAGAAAAAAGAGCATTTAATTAGTGTGATAGTGATCTGGTATGAAGTCTAAAATCAACTGTACAGATATTTGCCATTGCAATTCTTGTGATATAGTGGCAGAACCATCCCCTTTTTGGATTCCATAACAGCCAAAACCAGCATGATTTCCTCCTTCTATAATATGTTCAGTCAGAGAATTTGCGTTGGAGAGCGAAGCAGTATATTTTTTATAATTTAAGATGTTGTCTTCGCTTCCATAAAGTGAGAGTACTGGAAGACCGCCGAGATCTTTTGTGGGATATGCGGCCAAGAGAATGAGCCCACAGAGATTTTGACCCTTTGACGCCGCAAAATTAGCAGCCATTGCACCGCCTAGAGAATGTCCACCAATATACCAATAGTCTATGTTAGGAAATTCGTTCATAATCTGTTTGGCGGCGTCAGGGCGAAAAACAGCTAGATGATAAGGCATTTTTACTGCAATGCAGCAAATACCATTCTCTGCAAGGCTAGATAGAATAGGGCTGTATGCAGTTTCTTCTACTTTTGCGCCTGGATAAAAGATCAATCCACAGAGATTTTCACGGCTGCCATAGACTAGATAATCCGCTGTCTCTTCTGTGGCGGGAAAGTTGGATGTCTGAGTGTGATAATAATCTTTTGTATATAGATAAAAAATAGTTCCCATTGCTATAATCAATACGATCAATAGAGTGGCTATTCGCATAACTAGCTTGTTGTTTTTCATAAAAGAATCCTCATCATGCAAACTTATAGGCTTTGCAAAACCATAACAAAAACGATTTCTAAGTTTTGTATAATATATGCTTCTAACACTAGACATTCCAATCATATCTGTGTTGGACTAGAGGTATACAAGAAATAATGTGAGAAGTACTTCTAACTGCCTGTGGCAGTTTTCGCTCACAGCAAAGGCTGTTTTACAGAGAAAACTAAGTCTGCATAGCAGACTTTTTTCACACTCATGATTGGAGTGCCCGCAAAGGCGGGCAGGTGGGAGTTAGTGTGATTACATTATACCGTTTGTCATGTGATGGTACAATATTTTTCTGCTAGAAAGCTTTTTATAGTATGAAGCTTCCTAGCAGATAGAAGGAATGAATGTGTTGTAATTGGAATAGGATTATAATATGATAGTTTATTATAGTATTTTATAGTCCATACAAATCAAAAGAACGTGCTAAAAAATTTAATAATTTATTAATAAAATATATCTATTTTGTTACAAAATTATTAGCAAATATGTCCCCTATACTTTTTTAGAAATTTAGGATATACTGTAATATAAAGCCAGAAAAATTTTTGCGTACGCAAAGTTTTCAAAAAGTGTAAAAATATGAAATTAGGTGACTATTTGTGCCGCGAGCTCCAGCAGTGAATGAATGATTTCAATGCGAACAAAGTTCACGATGTGAAGATGTTGTCAGCATGGACGATTATCATGAAATGAGGATGTGAAGGAAATGTCTGAAAAGAAGCAACAGCAGGGGCGAGAGATTGCTTTTGTAGAAACATATAATGAAGATGTAAAAAAAACAATTGAAAGGGCTTTCTTACGGCGCGGCGTTTCCTATTTGATTAAGGTTGACAAAGTTGCAAAGATAAAACAAGGACTTTTTGGAAGTAAAATAAAGTACACATTTCAAATTAACAGATATCAACAAGAAGAAGCTAAAGCGGCAGTGGAAGAAAAAAATCTAGATGAGAATACTATTAGATTTTTGACATGAAAAGTATTTCTAAAGCTTACGGCAAGAGAA
This sequence comes from uncultured Lachnospiraceae bacterium, assembly GCA_910586095.1. GTDB lineage: Bacteria > Bacillota > Clostridia > Lachnospirales > Lachnospiraceae > COE1. The sequence continues at coordinate 19,550 of CAJUHQ010000019.1, forward strand.
AAGTACTAAGTTTCACGCCAAAGATTTGATGTTAGCATGATACGACAATTAAAAGGTGTCACGCATGTGGCACCTTTTTGTTGCGAATGATTGTGATTAGAATAATTGTTTGGAAAACTCTGGTTTTTCAAACAATCAAAAGTTTATTTTGTAAAGTATAAGTTGGTAGAATGGAGGATATAGAACAATGATAGATTTTTCAGCAGTTATGAAAATGAAAGGGGCATGGGAGACGTTTACGCGAAATCACCCCAAGTTTATGCCATTTATGCAGGCAGTAGGTCAAGAGGCCATTGCAGATGGTACAATTATTGAGGTAAAGGTAACAAGTCCTGAAGGAAAAGAATACAATACCAATATGAAAATTACACAGAGTGATCTCGACTTGTTTGCACAGCTTAAAGGAATGATCTAAAAGGTTTTAGTAAGATAAAAAATCCCATAAATGTTTTTCTTACAAAAATAGTCATGATTGGTATGGAGCAGTTAGAAAATCATTATGAGTATGTAATAAAATGTGCTTCAGGAGAGAAATTATGAAAAGAAATGTTTTGGAATACAATACAATGCGCAAAAAAGTGTCAGATCAAAGCTTGTTTGAAAAAGAAGTAGAGGAAAAAATTGGCAGGAATGATGTCTGTTGGTGTGGAAGTGGCAAAAAATACAAAAAGTGTCATTGTGATATGGATGTGAGACTAGATGATTATAGAAATAAAGGAGTATTGGTGCCAGCACGACGCATTATTAAAAATGCGGTACAGATTGAAGGGATACGCGAAAGTGCAAAAATTAATATTGAAATTTTAGATTATATTGATGCTCATATCAAAACAGGGATCACAACACAGGAGATCGATGATTGGGTGTGCGCTATCACAAAAAAACATCATGCAATAGCCGCTACTCTAAATTATGAGGGATATCCTAAAAGTGTCTGTACATCAATTAACAATGTAGTATGTCATGGGATACCATCAAAAGAGACAGTGCTTCAAGAGGGTGATATCATCAATGTCGATGCGTCCACAATCTATCAGGGATATTTTTCTGATTCGTCTAGGATGTATTGTATAGGAACTGTTTCGGCAGAGAAAAAACGTTTAGTAGATATTGCTCGGACAAGCCTAGAGGTTGGATTGGAATATGTGCAACCGTGGAGAAAAATTGGAGATATGGGGGCGGCGATCCATGAGTTTGCCATAGAAAATGGATATAGTGTCGTCAGAGAAATCGGAGGTCATGGTGTAGGGCTTGCATTTCATGAGGACCCGTGGGTGAGCTATGTCTGTCCAAAAGATACAGGGATGCTGTTAGTGCCAGGTATGATATTTACAATAGAACCTATGATTAATATGGGCAAGGAGGAGATCTATATATCCGATGAGGATGGTTGGACAGTTTATACAGAAGATGGATTGCCTTCTGCTCAGTGGGAAATCCAAGTGCTAGTCACAGAGGATGGATATGAGATTCTCTCGTATTAAGAAATTGTATTAAAAAAGACTTGATTGCCTGTGCTGCCAAGGCGACCATATGGTATATATGAAAGTAAGAACAATGTTGCAGAGAAATGATAAACGATTGATAGTAGGTCTACTAATGATAGCGGTTGTATCTGCGCTTGCAGTAAAAATGATACAACATAGTCAAGGTGGAATGATTCAGATCACAATAGATGGACAACTCTATGGTGAGTATAGTTTGTCAGAGGATCAGGTTATCACAATAGAAGAACCATTTGGATATAATCAGATTATTGTAAGAGAGGGAGCTGCCTATATGTCAAAGGCGGATTGTCCTGATCAATATTGTATGGAATATGTTCCGATTTCCAAACAGACAGAATTAATTGTATGTCTTCCACACAAACTTGTAGTAGAGGTGACACAAGGGACCGCCAAAGAGAAAACAGATGTGATTGTTCCATAGGAATAGTGATAAAATAATATAAAAATTTAAAATGTGCAGGATTGTAAAGAAGGTGAATAGGAGTTTGTAGGAAAAATGACAACAAAAAGGATTGCTTATTGTGCTATGTTGACTGCATTGGCAATGATATTTGGATATGTGGAGGCTTTGTTTCCTTTTTCGTTTGGAATTCCTGGTATGAAGTTGGGACTAGCTAATTTGGTGATTGTGACAGCGCTATATTTATTGCCAGCCTATCAAGTATTCTGTATTCAAGTGGCACGTATCGTGCTAATTTCCTTTTTATTTGGAAATATGTCTATGATGCTTTACAGTATAGCAGGGGGTGTTCTTAGCTTTTTTGTGATGTATGTGTTAAAATATCGAACAGGATATTCGATTATAGGAGTCAGTGTAGCTGGTGGAGTAAGTCATAATATAGGACAACTTTTGGTAGCATGTATTGTGGTTGAAAATAGCAAAGTGATCTTATATTTGCCTATTTTGTTGATTGCAGGTGTAGTCACAGGGGCACTGATAGGGATAGTAGCACAGAGGATTCGAAGTACAGTTAAAAAAGTAAGATTGTAAGGACGCAACAAGAATAATAGCAAAGTGAACAGGAGTATATTTATGTCAGAAGAGCGACTGATTTTTCATGTGGATGTGAATAGTGCCTTTTTATCGTGGGAGGCAGTAGAGCGTCTAAAGCATCCAGAGAGATCTCCAGAGTGTTCAGTAGATTTGCGCACGATTCCAGCCGCAGTGGGGGGAGATCAATCTAAACGCCGTGGAATTATTCTGGCTAAGTCCATTCCTGCAAAAAAGTATGGAGTGCAGACGGGAGAACCCATTACAGATGCGTTAAAGAAGTGTCCTACGTTGATGATCGTCCCATCTAGTCATAGTCTATATCAACAATATTCTAGAGCCTTTCTAGCACTTCTTGAACATTATTCAGATAGGATAGAACCATGTAGTATAGATGAATGTTTTATAGATATGACAGGAACAGAGCGCTTGTTTGGCCCTCCTGTGGAAGCAGCAACACGCATAAAGAATGAAATATATCATAAACTTGGATTTACTGTCAATATAGGGATCTCAACTAATAAATTGTTGGCAAAGATGGCGAGTGATTTTCGCAAACCCAATCAAGTGCATACGCTATTTCCTGATGAAATACAAGATAAAATGTGGAGGCTTCCTGTGCGCGATTTGTTTTTTGTAGGAAAATCTACGGAGAAGACTCTTCATACATTGGGGATACACACAATAGGAGAACTTGCCAGAATGGACTTGCAGGTATTGAAAGGGACATTAAAAAAGCAAGGGGAGGCAATTTGGAGATTTGCAAATGGTGAAGGGGTGTCCATAGTTGATCCAAATCCAACAGACAATAAAAGTTATGGAAACGCTACGACAATCGCATTTGATGTCATAGATGAGAGTACAGCCTGTATGGTACTGATGGCGCTTGCCGAGACAGTAGGAAGAAGGCTTAGGAGTGATGGTGTCAGAGCGAAGGTTGTAACTGTCACAATCAAGTATAGTGACTTGTCAAAAGTATCGCATCAATGTGAAGGAGTACATGATACCAATAGCACGAATGAACTGTATGAGATCGCACGCAGATTGTTTGTGGAGTTGTGGGATGGCAGGCCGATACGGCTGCTTGGTATTCAGACAAGTCATATTAGCTCTATCAATACGCCGCGTCAGATGTCTCTTTTTGATAGTGATTGCTATGAAAAATATGAGAAGCTCGACAAGGCAATGGATAGCATACGCGAAAAATATGGTTGGGATGCCATTAAGCGTGCATCTTTTCTAGAAAATCCTCCTTTGTAACAAGAAAGAAATATAAGTGAAGTCAATAAATTATAGATCAATTGTAGTAAAAAAATAAATTTATTGTGAAAATTTGTTGACCAATACAGGTTGTTAAAGTATAATTTGTAGTATAAAATGCCAAAAAAGGAACAAAAGATGACTTCCAATTGTAAAAAATGACCAATCATATAAATACAATAGGAAATATAATATCGCATCAAGAGCAATGGGAGGGTACAGTTATGAAGGCGAAAGTTGCTGTGAACAATATGGGAAATACCAAAGTAGGCAAGAACAGTCAAATTGCACATCTGAAAAAAATTGTGCGTGGAACAAAGGGATCACTGATTGTTGGTACTGCGTTGTTAGTACTTTTGTTTGTGTCAGTGGTTGGTTTTGTGAATGTGGCACAGCAGCAGGTAGATTGTACCATGTACCTTAATCAGTATAGAACTGGCTCAAAGGCATTGACAACAGCAGTCAGATGTTATGCAGTCACAGGCGATCAGCAGTATTATGATGCATATATGAAGGAATTGAATGTTGAAAAAAATAGAGATCATGCGTTAGAGAATCTGCAAAAAGGCCATCTTAACGATGCAGAGTGGGAAGAGCTTAGTAGAGTGGTAGCACTGTCAAATGGGTTGGTGCCAATGGAAGAGAGTGCAATGAAGGCAGTGAGTGAGGGGGATATACAGACTGCTACAGAGTATGTATTTGGCTCAGAATATACAGATACTATTAATGAGATTCATGATCTTACGGATAAGACGATTTCTGATATTTTGGAGCGTTTGCGCGTTAAAAAAATTACTTATTTGGTGTTTGAAGTCATCACTGCGTTGTTGTTTATGGCAGGTTTTATCAAGATGATTTTTCAAAGTTTTCAGACCATACGATTTGCAGGTGAACAACTAATGATCCCAATTTTGAAGGTGTCTGAGCAGATGACTGCATTGGCAGCAGGGGATTTACATAAAGAGTTGGATCTTGTGGCAGATGACAGTGAAGTAGGAAGAATGGTAGGGGATATCTCCACCATGAAAAATGGATTGATGAATTTGATCGAGGAAGTATCATTCATACTAGAACAGATGTCACTTGGTAATTACAATGTATCTATCCAACAAAAATATGTAGGAGATTATATTCTGATAGAGCAGTCTTTGCGAAAAATTATTGATGTTATGCGCGAAACAGTTAGAACAATTAGCAATGCTGCTAATGAGATTGACAATGGTTCAGGTCAATTGACCCAGGCGGCGGAGGATTTGGCTAATGCATGTACTTCACAGGCATGTCAAGTATCTGATTTAGTTATGTTGATGACAGAACTTGAGGAGAGTATTCAGTACAATGAAAAAGAGGCTGAGGAGGCTGTCAAAATATCCAATTTAGCAAGTTCTACTCTTGTAGTGGCGGCAGATAAGATGAAAGAGCTTGGAGAGGCGATGGGAAAGATTAATGAGTGTTCTATGCAGATTAATTCTGTGACAGATGCTATATCAGATCTCGCTGATGAAATCGAGATGCTTTCCTTAAATGCTTCTATCGAGTCAGCAAGAGCCGGTGAAGCAGGCCGCGGATTTGCAGTGGTGGCAGAGCAAGTGAAAAAATTGGCGGAAGCATCACAGCAAGCGGCAGGTCAGACCAGTGAGTTGATTGAAAAAACCACAGAAGCAGTAGAGAAAGGAATGCGCATTGCTGCAGAATCAGCAGAGAATATGGAAGAAGTGCAGATGGGGTCAGAAGAGACAGCAGCGCGTATCAATGGAATTGTGGAGAAACTTAAAAAAGAAGTAGAAGGTATACAGCAAATTAATGATGGTATTAATGTTGTTGTAGGCTTTGTTGATAACAATTCGGCAACCTCAGAGGAGACGGCCGCTGTAAGTGAACAGCAGAAGAAACAAGTAGAATCAATGGTAGAGCTTATGAGTAAATTTAGAGTATAATTAAAATAGAGAGAATGTTCTCTTTCTAGGTGCAATTTGCGAATGAAAACAGTTGTTATGAATAGTAACAACTGTTTTTTCATAAGATTATCGCGGCGAAATGATCGAAATGAGAAGCGTTAAAAAGTGAGCTATTACTTTTTGATGTGAAATATTGTTATTTGGATAAACAAACATAGAAATGATATAAAAAATTGAATAGGAGGGAAAAGGATGCAAAGTACATTTCAGAAAGAATACTATGCCAAACTGGTGTCGCCAAAAAAGGCCGTGGAAATTGTAAAAAGTGGAGATTGGGTGGATTATACCAGTTGTCTTGGGATGCCTGTACTGTTAGATAGGGCTTTAGCAGAGCGAAAAGAAGAGCTCTATGACGTAAAGATACGTGGGAATCTCATTGCAGGACCCATAGAAACAGCAGAGTGTGACGAGAGCCAGGAACATTTTATTTATCATAGCTGGCACTGCTCCTCCTATGAGAGAAAGCTTTGTGATAGAGGACTTTGCTATTATATTCCAATGGTATTTCACAATAATGCTGCCTATTATGAGCACTTTTTAAAAGTTAATGTTGTTATGGTTAGTGTTTCGCCTATGGACAAACATGGATATTTTAATTTTTCATTAAACACAGGGGTAGCCGCGCCCATTACTCGTGTAGCAGATTATGTGATTGTGGAAGTTAATGAGCATCTTCCCAAGGTACATGGTGGATATGACGAGTGTATACATGTCTCAGATGTGGATTATATTGTTGAGGGAGAGCACGATCCCTTTGTGGGAAGCAGAAAATTTGTTCCAACAGAACTTGATAGAAAGATTGCACAAAATATTCTTCCTTATTTGGTAGATGGAGCGACTTTGCAGCTTGGAATCGGAAGTATGCCCAATGCAATGGGAGAGCTGATTGCGCAGTCCGATCTCAAAGATTTGGGTATGCATACAGAGTTGTGCTCAGATGCTTATTTGAGTTTGTATCAGTCAGGAAAACTTACTAATAAAAAGAAGTGTATTGATCGGGGAAAAGGGGTGTTTGGGTGTGCGGTGGGCTCAAAAGAACTTTATGAGTGGCTTGATGACAATCACGGAGTCGCGGCGTATCCTTTGGAGTATGTGAACAGACCTAGTGTGATAGCACAAATAGATCATATGGTGTCTATCAATAGTTGTGTCTCTGTGGATCTATATGGGCAGGTGGCAGCAGAAAGTTCGGGTTCTAGGCAGATTAGTGGCACAGGAGGACAGTTGGATTTTTTGGTGGGAGCATCCGCATCGCGCGGAGGCAAAGCGTTTATTTGTATGAGCTCTGTTTATAAGGATAAGGAAGGAAAATATCATTCACGTATTCGGCCACAGTTTGATGGAGATATTATCACATCACCGCGAAGTCAAGTATATTTTCTGTCTACTGAATATGGTACGATTAATATGGAAGGGCGTTCTACATGGGAGCGGGCAAAAGGACTGATTTCTATCGCGCATCCTGATTTTCGCGAGGAGTTAATCAAGGAGGCTGAAAAACGAAAAATTTGGAGAAGGTCCAATAAAAGATAAGAGGAATCAGTATAATTGTCTAAAGCAGGACATACAACGGGGGGTTGAGATGAGAGCATGCAAGACAAGGCAAGTATGTGGCAAAACATGTCATATTTATCACAATAGTGCAAAAGAAGCGGTTATGCCTATTTTTTATTGGGGGATAGCAAAAGAAGATAAAGAACTGATTAGAGCGGTAGTGTCCTTTGTGGAAAGACAAATGAATGGGGCAGCGTTTTTGTTAGTGACATATGAAGTGGAGCATTGGAATGATGATTTTTCGCCGTGGGAGGCAAAGGCGGTATTTGGTGAACAAAAGTTTGGTGGAAAGGCCACAGATACTATTTTGTGGTTGACACAATGCTGTATTCCTGAAATTGAATCTGCTGATGCAGGATATATAGAGCCTAACCAAATGACATCACGTTTTTTGGTAGGCTATTCTTTGGCAGGTTTGTTTAGTATGTGGGCGTATTTTGAGAGTATTCTGTTTGATGGTGTCGTAAGCTGCTCAGGCTCGTTTTGGTTTAGCGGATGGGAAATATATGTGACACAACAGATAAAAAGTTTTTGTCGTAAAAAAGAACAATATGTATATATTAGTCTAGGTACAAAAGAGGAAAAGACACGTAATAGGCAAATGGCAACAGTTGGAGAAAACACACGAGCGCTATACGATTTATTGAAACAGAAATCTATGCCTCTTCAAACTGTGTTAGAGTGGAACACAGGAGGGCATTTTTCGGAGCCTGATATACGTATTGCAAAGGGAATAAGATGGATTTTGTGTTCTATGCAACAATGTGATTGCAATAAAGATTCATAGAAATAGAATCTCATGAAAATAAAGTGTAGAAATATACAATTCACAACAAGATTTTTCCAATTCACAACAAAGCCTTATCATTTTGTGTAAATTCTATTATACTAAAGAAACGAAACTGTTTTCAAATGGTGGTTGGTATGTCTATATAGTAAACGCGCATCATATTCAATCCGCCGTTTGGCCATTCATACCATGAAAGTCGAAGACTTTCATAGTAAACCCCCATGTCTGTCATCAGACACCACTATGAATGAAAGGGGTTTACTATGAATCTGGCGCCATACGATCAGCGCAGCACGTGCGCAGACCTACAGAAAGGATTTGAAGACTTTCATAGTATGCAAGTGGAAGTGTTGTCCTATGACAACATTTCCAAAGGATAGTTGTAGCATGGGGGCTAAATATGGAAATAGCAATTTGTGATGATGAAAAACAAGTGTGTGAATGGCTTAAAAATAAAATACAGAAACGATATCCAAATGCAGTGATATATTGTTATCAGACAGGACAGGAGCTGATCGAATATGATTGGACAACCTATCCAGATATTTTGTTTCTCGATATCCAAATGCCACAAATAAATGGAATAGAGTTGGCACAAAGTCTGCGAAAGAAGGGATGGAAAACTAGCATTATCTTTGTCACAGCCTATACAGATTATGTGTTTGATGCGTTTGATGTGAGGGCGTTTCATTATTTGGTAAAACCTGTTTTGGAGGAAAAACTTGATGTCGTTTTGGACAGTGCGATCAAGCAAGTTGAGTCTTTTCACATAGTAGATAATAATACAATGCAACAAGGAGAAAAGGTGATTGTCGTCAAAAGTGGCGGTGTCTATATTAGTATTAGGAGTGCTGAGATTATGTATGCAGAGGTATTTAATCGCAAGGTAATTGTACATACTACATCTGAATGTATCGAATATTATGGAAAGTTGCGAGAGCTAGAGTCTAGTCTGGGAATCGATTTTTATAGGCCACACAGAGCGTACCTTGTTCATTTTAAATATGTTACCAAATATGACAATCGCGTCATTTATATAGGAAAAGAGCAAGTGATGATGGCAAAACAAAATTATGCAGGATTTGTCAAGGAATATATGGCATACATGAAACGTGAGAGCTCCAACTACCAGAGCAGCGCAAACGCCAAGTGATCTTGTGTGAATTGTGTGCAATATGAGTGAAATCAGGTAAGCACCAAAGTTCATAAAAATTAGGGTTTGGTAGGAGGTACTTTTTGGAAGAATGGGATAGTTATTTTCGCGTAGTTTATGAGATCTATGTGACAATACACAATAGTTTGGCTGCGGCTGCATACGCATATTTTTGTGTGCCATTTGCGGCAAAGAAGCGATATGCTATAGCGACAGGTGTGATTTATTTTGTGTCTATTTCGATCATGTTTATAATACCTGTTGAGATCAGTAATTTTGTTGCGTATGGAGCGAGTATGATAGCAGGAATTGCAGTCTTGTGTATATTGGATAGAACTCGTATGTTACAAAAAATATTTCTGGCAGTTACTTTTTTTACAGTCAGGTGGTTGACAGCAGCAGTAAAAAATTGTTTTTTGGTATGGGGTCATCAATGTAGTGTGGATCTTAAAAGATATTCACAAAGTGTTGAGTATCAATTTATGGTATATTTGATGCAATCTATAGTGGACTGTATTGTAAGTGGACTGATTATTTTTGGGATTGTTTGGATCATCCGAAGAGCATATAAGTACAATATGGAGAATATGACCATAAAAGAGTTTGTGTTGATGATTTTACCATCTATGTCAGGAATGGTTGGATATGCAATGCTCAAAATGTACGATCATATGTATTGGGAGGACAAGGGATATGATTTAAGCGAGGTGTCGGGTTCATTTAATATGTTGAGTATGTGTTACTATCTAGCTTCTATCATTACGATTGTAGTGATGATTGTATTTTTCCAGAGTATTAAGGAAAAACAGGAGGAGATGCGACAAAATGAGCTACTTTGTAGTCAGATCACTAGTATGAAACAGCACATTGGCGAAGTAGAGAGGCTATATAGTGAGATACGAGGACTTCGGCATGATATGGGAAACCATGTTATGATACTAGAATCATTATACTCAACAGGAGAACATACAGCAGCAGATGAATACATGACAGCATTAAAAAATACTCTTATATCACAAGAGTATGAAATGAAAAGTGGTAATCCAGTGACAGATGTTATTTTGCTAGAGCGGCGACGAAAGGCACAAGAAAAAGGAATAGAATTTTTGTGTCAGTTTCACTATCCGCAACATGCACATATGAATGTTTTTGATGTCAGTATTATTTTGAGCAACGCACTAGACAATGCTATCAAGGCCGCGCAGGTCGTACAAAAAGAGAAGGGCAAAGCAATTATCTATATTGGGTCCTACACCAAAAATAATATGTATATGATTGAAATAAACAACAGTGTGACAGGTGAGATGGAGTGGGATAGAGATGGATTGCCTGTATCAACCCTAAATAAAAAAGAAGGGCATGGATATGGACTATTGAATATGAAAAGGGTGGCACAAAAGTACTATGGTGACATATCGGCAGAGTGCAAGGATGGCATATTTCGACTAAACATTATGATGGTTATGACAGCAAAGGAACAAGGTAATTAGGTTTACGACAGAAAAGAACCGTTTCACAACAAAGTTGTAAAAATGTCATAAAAAGTTTCCGAAATACTATGTAGCACCGAGAGTGGTGTTATAAAAGTTCCATACTCTTGATATAGACAAGAATATGGATTGCAAGAAAAATCGCGGTGTACAAAAAGGAGGGAACAATATGACAATAGGTGGTGTGAATGGCAACGCAACTATAGGAAACAGTCCTGTTCATATGAGTCAGTCAGTGGATTCCTACAGCAAAAGTTTGCAAAACCAGATTGCAAATGCGCAGAAACAGCTTCAGGAGCTTTCTAAGAATAAGGATCTAGACCCTGAAACTAAAATGAAAAAAAGGCAGGAGATTCAAAAACAGATCAGCGATCTTAACAATCAGTTGCGGCAACATCAGATGGAACTGCGACGCAAAGAACAGCAGGAGAAACAGCAGTCGGAAAAGTCAGTACAAAAGAAAGAACCATCTAAGAAGACAGACGAAGAAACAGCAGGAATGTCACAGACTAATATGACATCAATTCTGTCAGCAGAAAGCTCTATTAGTCAGGCGAGGGTACAAAGTAGTGTATCTAGACAGGCACAATATCAGGCGAATATCAAAAAGACAGAGTTAAAGCTTGATAGAGGCAAGGGAAATGCAGAGAAGAAAAGACAGGAGATTGCAGAGCTCGAAGAAAAGTCGCAAGAAGCTGCAGTGGGCCAAATGTCGTCGCTTGCTGACGCGAATCAGACTGTAAAAGAGGCTACAAAGACACAGAACAAGGATACATCTGTTGACAAACTAGATAAAGATGCAAAGAAAGAAGAACATGTAGATCATACTCAAGATATTGATAATGAACATAAGGATATGAAAGAGGCATCATCTAGTGACAGCAAAACAAATGATACAGAAAGCGATCAGACAACACAAACACCATTCTATACTAGGATTGACGTCAGAATATAGAGATTTACTATGAAAGTAAAGAACAACTTTCATAGTATGGATGGCCATGCGGCCTGTCAAACAGCAGATTGAGCATGATGCGAGATTACTATGAAAGTAAAGAACAACTTTCATAGTATGGATGGCCATGCGGCCTGTCAAACAGCAGATTGAGCATGATGCGAGGTTTCCAGCACATTGATCCGCAAACAACCATATTACTCAAAAGAAAACGATAAGGAAGTATAAATAAAGCGCAAGGTCTTGTATTTTGATAGCGATAGGATTATGATAAAATACATTAGGTTAGAAAAGTTGTTTTGTAGTATTTTTGGTATAAAAACTATACAGTTGGAGCGGATGAACGATAAATGGAGCAAATATTGATTGTGGAGGATGACAAGGAGTTAAATCAAGGGTTGTGTAGAGCATTAAAGACACAGAATCGTCAGATAGTGTCCTGTCAGAATCTGAGAACAGCGAGAGAGCAGTTATTGTGTCAGAACGTATCACTGGTTTTGTTAGATGTGAATTTGCCAGATGGAAGTGGGCTTGATCTATTACATGAGATTAAGGAGAAAACACAAAATCTGCCTGTTATTTTATTGACTGCAAATGATACAGATATAGATATTGTTGATGGGTTAGAGAAAGGGGCAGATGACTATATTACAAAACCATTTTCGCTGTCTGTGTTGCGGGCAAGAGTGAACACACAACTGCGAAAAATCGCCCCATATGAAAAGAAAGCAGTGTTTCAAATCGAAGAACGTTTTACATTTGATTTTGACCAGATGCAATTTATGACCAATACAGGTTTTGTTGAACTTAGCAAGACAGAGCAAAGGTTGTTGCGCCTGTTGGTAGAAAATCAAGGAATCATCATAAGCCGTACCAATCTAATAGACCATATTTGGACGGATACAGCAGAGTGTGTGGATGAAAATGCACTTTCAGTTACCATAAAGCGACTTCGTGACAAGTTAGGTGCACAAGAGTATATTAGGACAGTTTATGGAGTGGGCTATCAGTGGGTAAAAAAACATGAATGATGGGATACAGCTTTTAGGATGGGGATGTATTGTTATTGCAATTGTGATAGCAATAACAGCGATAGGATGGAGTCGTTGGCACTCACAACGAATGGTAAATACGATTGAACAAATGCTAAAGGACGCAACAAACGGAAGTTTTATGGAAAGAGTATTTGATGAAAGTCGTATATCAGCGCTAGAGACAAGGTTTGCCAATTATCTAGCTGCTTCAATGGTGTCTGCACATGCGATCGCTGCTGAGAGAGATAAGATTAAGACATTGATTTCAGATCTCTCACATCAGACCAAAACACCTATTGCCAATCTGTTATTGTACAGTGAATTGTTGGAGGAAGAAGAGCTGTCCGAATCGACACAATACTATATAAAGGCATTGCATAATCAGATTGTAAAGCTGCATTTTTTGATTGATTCATTAGTTAAACTTTCACGTTTAGAGAATGGTATTTTAACAGTGTCTGCACGAAGCCAACCACTATATCCTCTTTTGGAGAATGTGTATGAACAATTTTTGCCATCCGCCAAAGAAAAAGGGATAGAATTGTCTATAGAAAGTATGGACATAGAAGATATGAAAATGGTTGCTTTGTTTGATCGTAAGTGGACGGCGGAGGCACTTTGTAATATCCTAGATAATGCAATAAAATATACAAAACAGGGAAATATCAAAATATCTATAACTGCCTATGAGATGTTTGTGCGTATAGACATTGCAGACACAGGTATAGGCATTTCTGAACAGGAGCAGGCAAAAATCTTTTTGCGCTTTTATCGTGCCGAGGCAGCAAGAGATAGCGAAGGTGTTGGAGTTGGTTTGTACCTGGCACGAGAAATTATATCTAGCGAAGGTGGCTATATTAAAGTGACCTCTGTCTGTGGTAAAGGATCTACTTTTTCTGTATTTTTACCTAGAGCGTAATAAGGGACTGTTGCGAAATGGTGTATGTGCGCAATATATGGTGTGAATATCTAGGACATTTTAACCATATATTGTGAAATTGCCAAATTTTGCAACAGTCTCTTTGATGTATATAAGCATCTCAAATAGTATTACAGAGTAGACACCGTTTTATTTATAATAGAAGAGTGACAAGATCGTTGGTCAAGGTATATCTCTGATACGAAAAATCTTGGCAAAAAACTGCATAAAGATAGGAATTGACACACATTTTTCTGTAGCGTATAATGATACTATCCAATAAAAGGAGAGATGATTTTCCTGAAGTGTATCAATTTTGTGTGGTATACATATCTTTGAAGATCTATAGTACATAGAAAATGGATGCATCGTTTATTACAAAGAATCAGGTAGATTATTTACAATAAAGAAACAGAAAAAAGAGTAAGAGAATTTTTAATCTTTTACACCCAAGGTTGTGTCTGCGCTGCTACCACAAGCTTGAGATATGATAAAAGCAGCGTAGAAATGAGGGACAACATGGCGGGATTCGACAAGGATGAGTTTTGGGCGAAGATACTATCCATGTATGACACTGCAAAGGAAAGTAGTTATATTATAAAGTTAGACCAAGATCAGGTTAAGGAATTGAAAGCAATTTATATGGATTTGAATATTCCCATGGAAAAGTTAAGTCATTATGATGACGATCAAATTATGAAAAAAATGATGACAGAGATTGTTTCTATTTATAAGATGGATAGAGACACTGTAACCAATACAGGGGAAGTAATTCAATTAGTAAATACAGTAAAGTATGATGGGAGAAATATGTATATCAAATATGCTAAACTTTCGCCAGTAATGATGAGACGCTTTGAATTGGGAAAATCACGTCAGCAGATTGCGGAGAAGGTAGGATATAGCGTTTCTACAATTAGAAACTGCGAGACAGCATATTGCGATTTGACAAGGCAGCCAGAACACTTAGTTTATAAACTTGCAAAGGCATTGGAATGTGAGCCAGAAGCGCTTTATTAAATTACTTTCTATTCAGAATCGTGAATCTTATTAAAAATAGAGTATGATTATATCGTTGAATGGGGTATATCAATGTATAAATGTAGATTGACATACGATGAATGGAAATGTATCATTTCAAAAAATAGAATTGGAAAGCAAGTGGATACACCCATTATAAAAGGATATATTGGCCTATTGACTATAAATTCTGTTTCAGATAAGCAGGTATGGAAATACAATAACAAAGATGTAGTAGTATGTGATAATGGATATCATTGGCTTTCAATTATGCCAGCAAATGAGTTTTATTGTATTACAGTAATGATGGATGATAACTACAAAATAAAAGTTTGTTATATAGATATGATTGACACACAGGGATATGATGATGACAATGTTCCCTATTTTTATGATCTATATTTGGATCTGGTTGTTTATCCAAACAAAGATATTATTGTAGAAGATATGGATGAATTGCAAGAGGCATTACAAACAGGAGAAATTACTAAGCTACAATACAATCAAGCACTCACAACTTCTCAAAAATTACAAGATGGATTATTGTCAGATATCGAAAAATTTTGGGATTATGTTCGTGAGATACGTACTATTTTAGAAAACTGTTAAAATTTCTGTTGATTGGATAGTTATATAAGAAGCCTTAAGAATTAAGAAAAGTATTCAATGCTCTTTGCTTTCCTGAAAAGAAAGCAAAGATTCATCGTATATCATAATAAATAAGTGGAGTGTTATAAACACAGGATTTGTGATAAAATAGTAGTTTAGTTACAATATTTGAGACGTTTATAATCAATAATAGTGGAGGAAATGTGAATGGGAGAATATGTATTTTCGGCTTTGGAATTGGATGCAATCGGAGAAATCTCCAATATATGTCTTGGAAATTCAGCGTCTGCGCTAAGTATGTTGGTACGTCAGACGGTAGATATCACACCTCCTAAAGTAGAAATTGTAGAAAAGAGTGAGTATACTAAAAAAGTCTCCTCAAAAAAGGTGTTTGTGAAGGTTAATTATATAGAAGGAATAAAGGGATGTAGTATCCTTATGTTAGAAGAGCAAGATGCCAAAGTAATTGCAGATCTGATGATGGGAAGTGATGGGACTGGCGATTTTGCCAAGATGGAGTTGGGAGAATTACATTTAAGTGCTGTCTCAGAGGCAATGAATCAGATGATGGGAGCATCAGCTACATCAATGAGTGTGATGCTAGAACGAAAGACTGATATTTCTACGCCTGATACAAAATTTATGGAAGATGGTCAATATTTGGCATATGAGTTTCCCGATGAGAATAAATTTGTAAAGGTAAAATTTAGGCTTCACATAGGGGATGTGCTTGCCTGTCCAGTAATACAATTATATCCGCATAATCTTGGAAAGGCAATCAGTGATTTGTTTCTTATTAAAAAAGCAAAGGATCAGGCTAAATAGTGCATAGAAAATGAAAAAGATGATGTTGAGAGAAGCAAAGATAAAAACAATATATGAGATCGCTTGCAGCTTTGTGAGAAAAATACAATATGACCACGTGTCCTCTTTTGCAGGGCACGCGGCTTTGTTTTTATTGCTGTCACTTTTTCCAATGGCAATGTACTGTATTGCTA
>CAJUHQ010000020.1:0-5038 GCA_910586095.1 uncultured Lachnospiraceae bacterium
AAAACATATCAAAATCTTTTCAAAAATCATCTTGACATATCACCAGATTGCTCCTGTCCCATTTCTCTTAAAAACCGAACGTTCGCACCGTTGTCAAACTCCTGCAAATCTATGTCTCTACACAATATTTGCAATTTAGGTTCTTATTTTATTCCCCTACTACAAATGTCAGTTCTGCTCTGCAAGCTATTTTTCCATTTACAGTCGCTTTTGCTTCCCCTATACCAAATGGTCCTTTAATCTTAACAATCTTTGTCTCTAGCATCAGCACATCTCCTGGATATACCTTTTGTTTAAATCGCGCTTTATCGATCCCTGCAAAATATGCAGTTTTTCCTTTCCATTCCTCAATGCCAAGAATCGCCACGGCTCCAACTTGTGCTAGTGCCTCGAGAATCAAGACTCCTGGCATAACTGGATTACCTGGAAAATGCCCAGCAAAATACGGTTCACTAAAACTCACACACTTTTTCCCGAGTGCCCTTACACCTTCCTCGAGTTCTTCTATGGTATCAATAAGCATAAATGGATGACGATGTGGAATGATTTCCATAATCTCTTTTGCTGTATAAACTGCCATATCTCTTTTTGTTATACCTCCTTGTATGCCTTAACACGCATACCGATCACTATATAAAGAAATTCTTGTTCTACTATGAAAGTCTTTGACTTTCATATGGATGGCCATGCGGCCCGCCAGACGGCAGGCTGTACATGGTGAGAGTTTACTATATAGATTGAGAACTTCTTTTGTTATTCCTCAAATGATTTTATTAATATGCTTGCATTGTGCCCGCCAAATCCCAGAGAATTGCTTAGTGCATAAGTAAAATGTTCGTGACTTCCTTCCTTGCAATAATCAAGATCCATGCCTTCCTCACATTCCTGCAAGCCCACAGTTGGGTGAATATATCCCTCACACAACTCTTTGACACAAGTGACAAACTCTACAGCTCCTGCTGCGCCGAGTAAATGCCCAACCATTGACTTTGTAGAATTAATCTTAATCTTATCAGCATGATCGCCAAATGCTAGCTTAATAGCACGTGTCTCAAATAAATCATTGTGATGTGTGCCTGTTCCATGCGCATTAATATAGGTAATATCTTCTTTTGCTATTCCAGCATCCTGTACTGCATTTAGCATTGCAGTGGCTGCGCCAGAACCATCCTCCGCAGGAGAAGTAATGTGATATGCATCTGATGAACAACCATACCCTACTACTTCCGCATAAATTTTTGCTCCTCGCGCCTTTGCATGTTCTAATTCCTCAAGTACTACTACTCCGGCTCCTTCACCCATGACAAATCCGCTCCGATCTTTGTCAAATGGAATAGAGCAACGCGCAGGATCTGTACTGGTTGAAAGCGCTGTCAAAGCACTAAAACCAGCGATGCCAATTGGTGTAATAGAACTCTCTGTTCCCCCTGCAACCATAATATCAGCATCTCCATACTGAATGGTTCGGAAGGACTCTCCAATAGAATGAGTTCCAGTCGCACAGGCTGTCACCACATTAATACTTTTTCCCTTTAACTGAAAAGCAATGCTCACATTTCCTGCTGCCATGTTGGAGATCATCAAAGGGACCAAAAGCGGGCCGACTCTAGATGGTCCTTTTTCTAACAACTTTGCATGCTCACGCTCCATTGCCTGTAAGCTACCAATGCCACTTCCCACTGCACATCCTGCTCTATAAGGATCTTCTTTTGTCATATCCAGCCCTGAATCCTCCATTGCCTCTTTTGCAGCCGCCACAGCAAACTGACAAAAAGGCTCCATTCTGCGCGCCGCTTTCTTATCCATATAATCACTAGCTTGAAAATCCTTGACTTGTGCTGCAAGCTTGCACTTATACTCTGTTGTATCAAAATATGAAATTGGTCCAAAGCCAATTTTTCCTTCTTTGATACTTTCCCAAAAATCCTGGATGCTGTTTCCAATAGGAGTGATTGCCCCCATTCCTGTTACTACAACTCTTCTTTTCATTATTTATACTCCTCTGCGTATTTTAAACATATGCATCATTCATATTTGAAAACTATTTTGGCTTGTATCTCTTCTTAGATACACATTCCACCGTCTACACAGATTACTTGTCCTGTGATGTAGTCTGAGCCTTCCCCTGCAAGAAAAAGCACAAGATCTGCTACGTCTTTAGCAGTTCCCATTTTTCCTATAGGAATCATGCTACTTAATTCCTTCTTCGCATCCTGCGAAAGTTCTTTTGTCATATCTGTGTCTATAAATCCAGGTGCCACTGCATTGACATTGATACCACGCACTGCAAATTCTCTTGCGACACTTTTTGTCAATCCAATTAATCCTGCTTTTGAGGCCGAGTAATTTGCCTGTCCTGCGTTGCCTAACACTCCACTTACAGACGATATATTGATAATCTTACCACTGCGCTGCTTTAGAAAACTGCGCGAAAGATGCTTAATCATATGAAATGCACCTTTTAGATTGGTGTCAAGAACTGTGTCATAATCTTGCTCTGACATGCGCATAATCAAATTATCACGTGTAACACCTGCATTGTTGACTAAGATATCCACTTTTTTATATTTTTCAAGCACTTGCTTGACAAACGCTTCACTCTCACCAAAATTTGCTACATTACACTGTATCGCTTCTGCGCTTCCTCCATTTTGTTCAATCTGTGATACTACCTCACAAGCTGCCTCTTTTGATCCATTGTAATTGACAATCACAACCGCTCCTTGTGCTGCCAATGTCATAGCAATCTCCTTGCCAATTCCTCTGCTAGCCCCTGTGACTAGGGCAACTTTTCCTGTCAACATTTTTTTACCCTCACCTTTTCTGTATCAACTTTACGACACTTTTCTAAATAAGGAACACAAAACTATGCTCTTTAACACGTTCTACTTTTTTGTTAAATCAGCCTCACACTTCTCTAAATCCTTGAGTGAATCAATATTGATGCAAGTCACACTCTTATCGATTCGTTTCATAAATCCGCTCAGTGTCTTTCCAGGACCAATCTCAATAAATGTATCTATACCTTGTGCAATCATCTTTTCCACACTCTGCTGCCAGCACACAGAATGAGAAACCTGATCGCGCAGCAACGTCTTGATTGGCGCCGCTTGTGTCACTTCCAATGCATTGACATTACTGATATAGGGAATCGTCGGCTCCTGAAGCTTGATACTTATCAATTCGTTGTACAGCTTTTCTCCGGCACCTTGTAGAAGCTGTGAATGAAAAGGACCACTTACATTGAGTGGCATACAACGTTTTGCACCCGCTTCCTTTAAGCTATCTATCGCCGATAAAACTGCCTGCTCCTCTCCTGTAATGACGACTTGACCAGGACAATTGTAATTTGCCACAGATACAATTCCCTCTGTCTTTTGACATACAGACTCCACAATCTCATTGTCTAATCCTAATACCGCTGCCATTGCGCCTCCTGTTGGATATGCTTCTTGCATAAAAAGACCACGTTTGCGGATGATATAAAATAAATCTTCTAACTTCATAACATTGGCCGCTGCCAACGCACCATATTCCCCGAGGCTCAAGCCTGCTGCACAGTCTGCCTTAATTTTCTTTGACTCGAGTACCTTCAATATAGCGACTTCCGTTGCAAGCATCGCTATCTGTGTGTATTCTGTAATATTGAGTTTATCGTTCTCAGAAAAGCACAATTCCTCCATATTCAGTCCAGACACCTCTTTTGCAACCTGATATACTGTTCGTGCTTCTTCATATGTATCATAAAAATCCTTGCCCATGCCCGCATACTGCGAACCTTGTCCTGGAAAAATAAATGCAATTTTACTCATAATTCTCCTCTAAGCAGCACTATTACTTAAGTAACTGCTCTGCCTGTTCTATCATCTCTGTTATAATTTCTGCACAGGATTGTTCTTTTTTGACAAGTCCTGCAATCTGCCCTGCCATGACGGTTCCATTGACTACGTCTCCTTCTATCACAGCTTTTCTAAGAGAACCAAGTGTAAGCTTTTCAAGCTCCATAAACTCTGCTCCCTCTTTCTCAAGTTTGAGATATTCCCGAGTCATCTTATTGCGGATGCTCCTAACTGGATGCCCCGTTGACATCCCTGTAACCGCAGAATCAATATCTTTTGCCTTGATTAACATTTCTTTGTAATTTTTATGAACAATCGACTCAGTAGCCACTACAAAACGTGTTCCGATTTGTACTGCCTGTGCGCCGAGCATAAATGCTGCGGCAAGACCACGACCATCTGCAATCCCTCCTGCGGCAATAACAGGAATCGTGACTGCATCTACTACCTGAGGTACTAAGGACATTGTAGTTGTTGAGCCAATATGACCTCCACTCTCCATCCCCTCAGCAACTACTGCATCGGCTCCGCCGCGTTGCATTAGCTTTGCCATCGCTACGCTTGCTACTACTGGTATAACCTTAATACCAGCATTTTTCCACATCTCCATATATTTAGAAGGATTTCCAGCTCCAGTTGTCACCACCTTAACCCCTTCTTCAACCAAGATAGCAGCAACTTCATCCGCATTAGGGTTTAGGAGCATAACATTGACTCCAAATGGTTTATCTGTAAGAGCCTTGCACTTGCGAATCTCATCGCGCACCACCTCAGCCGGAGCAGAGGCAGCTCCAATCAATCCAAGACCTCCTGCATTTGACACTGCGGCTGCAAGATGATGTTCTGCCACCCATGCCATTCCCCCCTGAATAATCGGATATTCTATTCCCAAAATTTCCGTAACTTTTGTCTTCACACAAACTCCCATCTGTCCTCCTATGTGGACACTTCATTCAAAAATATATGACCCCTCACGCTCTTGTCTTTCTAAACATTTAGAAACTCTTAGACTATGTTTCTTCCTGTCTCTTTCTCTTCCTTTAAAGAACGCCTCTCTTCGCGTTCTTTTTAAACATTTAGAAACTCTTAGACTGCGTCTTTTCCTGGCCCTTTCTCTTCCTCTAAAGAACGCCTCTCTTCGCGTTCTTTCTAAACATTTAGAAACTCTTAGACTATGTTTCTTCCTGTCTCTTTCTCTT
>CAJUHQ010000020.1:5138-11460 GCA_910586095.1 uncultured Lachnospiraceae bacterium
CTCTCTTCGCGTTCTTTTTAAACATTTAGAAACTCTTAGACTGCGTCTTTTCCTGTCTCTTTCTCTTCCTTTAAAGAACGCCTCTCTTCGCGTTCTTTTTAAACATTTAGAAACTCTTAGACTGCGTCTTTGGCTGTCTTAGAGTTTCTTAATGTTTTTACCATATTATTATTATTTTATTTATGTGCTTCTATATACTCGATTACAGAACCTACTGTAGTAATCTTTTCTAAATCTTCTGAAGGAATTTCTACACCATATTCTTCTTGTAATGCCTCAACCAGCTCAAACAGATCAAGTGAATCTGCTTCCAGATCCTCCTTAAACCGTGTTGCCTCTGTGATCTCTACACCTTCAAGATTTAACTGTTCCTCAATGATCTCTTTTACTCTCTCTAACATGATTTTCTTCATCCTTTCAAATTTACTTATATTCCTTTTATGCCCAACAATACTTTTACTGATCTTCCTTTGTTTATTTTGACTTTCAAATATTTTGACTTTCAAAGTATTTTCTTGCTATAGATTATACCCTGATACGCAAATTGTCAACCCCCTTTTTTCAAATTTTATAATTATATTTTTTTCTTGGCTTTTCCCCAATTTTAATTTTCATTTTTCTTCTCTTTTACTTTATCCCCTCATCAAAATATGCTATACTGTTTCTGTAAATGTTTCTCTTCTTTTTGAACCCAATCAACTTTGTAATAGTCAAATTCCATCGAATTATATGGATATATGATATAATACATACGTCCTATCCTTGAATTACTTTGCTTTACAAATAACTTTTTATGGCAGACAAAGTTTACATTGATGAAAAATTTTTCAGCCTATTATTCTTGGGATATAAAACTTTTTAATGGCACTTTATACCATATTAAGTCTATTGAAGAAACATTCACGAATAATTTTATGGAGGAACTTATAATATGTACGTTACCTGTCTAGACTTAGAGGGCGTTTTAGTCCCTGAAATTTGGATTGCATTTGCTGAGGCGAGTGGTATCCCTGAACTAAAAAGAACTACGCGTGATGAGCCAGATTATAATAAATTGATGAATTGGCGTTTAGGCATACTCAAAGAACATGGTCTTGGCCTAAAAGAGATACAGGAAACGATTGCTGTGATTGATCCGCTTTCCGGTGCAAAGGATTTTTTAGATGAACTGCGCTCATTCACACAAGTTATTATTATTAGTGACACTTTTGAGCAGTTTGCTGCACCACTAATGAAAAAATTGAATTGGCCTACTATTTTTTGCAATTCACTCAATGTTGCACCAGATGGTATGATTACAGGCTTTACGATGCGTTGCGAACAGTCTAAGCTCACTACCATAAAGGCTTTGCAGTCCATTGGATACATCACAATAGCAAGTGGGGACAGTTACAATGATCTAGGAATGATACGTGCGAGTCAATCTGGTTTTCTATTCAAAAGCACGGAACAAATCAAAGCAGATCACCCTGATCTGCCTGCCTTTGATACCTATGAAGAATTAATGATCGCTATAAAAAAATCTATGAATATACCTTTTTAAAACAAAAATATAACCGTTCAGCTATCGCATGGCCGAACGGTTTTTTGTTCCTTATCATATTCCAAACTCATATACAATCTCCAAAAGCCGAATCAATTTCTCAACTTGCCGGTCATCAAAAAGTTCTATCGCTCCTGCCAATTCTTGATCCATATTTTGTCCTATTCTGGTTCCAGTTAGGATATAATCACAGCTCACATGTAGCGCCCCTGCCACCCTATGTAATATTTCTGCCGAAAACCCTTTGCGCCCTGTCTCCATCTCGTATAGAAATTTATCTGAAATGTTGGCCATTTCAGCAAGGTTTTCCCTAGTGTACCCTTGCTTGACGCGTAAGGTCTGTATCCGTATTCCTGCCTCCTTATATAATCTATGATTCATACGAGCCACCTCCTCCATATTTATTTTACCCCTCTGCGCTTGATGTAAATATAAACTATTATTCTGAATTCAATTACCTTTAGCTCCTATTCTAAATCATAGAGGATATGGTGTTATTTTTTTAAAGTTTGAATTGAAATGTATGCGTTTGCGCATAACCACTTATATTATACCAAATTAGACAGTTTATGCACATTTGTAGCAATTTATAGCCAATTTCTACAAACTATTGATTGGAAGCAAATTGAGTAGGGGAACAGCTTTTCCTCTATTTGTGTTCCGAATATAAAAAAGGCATGACTTACGTCATACCTTTTTTGTCACTCTGACATATTTCTATAGTTAAGTCCCTTTTTTCTCTCAAAAAAGTCATCCACAGACTGTTTGATCTGGTTTGGTTCCATTGTCTTTAACAAATAGCCCTCTGGTTTAAGCGCCATTACTTGCATCACACTCTCACGATCGCCCTTGCTAGTTAAAAAAATCACAGGAATGTCACAAAACTCTGACTCAGAACGTATCATTTCTAATACCTGTCTGCCATCTATAATGGGCATCTCATAGTCAAGTAACACCAAATCTGGGCGATTGGTGGACAGATACTTGATTGCCATTGCACCTGAGTTTGCAAGAATCACTTGATAAGAATCTTCTAACCACCCTTTCACATTGCGCAACATCGCACCTGAATCATCCACCACCAAAATCTTTTTCTTGTTATGTCTGCCAAAGACCTGTACATACGAATCAATTGATTCGGCCACTTCATTTACATTGATAGGCCGTGGAAATTCTCGCTGTATCAAATGTAGTGGAATATCGTTTGTAAGAACTTTGAGTTCCTGGGGGTCCCCTGTCGCAAATATCGGAATGTCTTCCTCAACCGCCTTATCTTTAATATATATCAATCCCTGATGCTGTTCCAACAAAGCTTCTTCAATAAAGATAAAAATCAAATCAATCTCTTCAGAAACCAAACTGATGATATCTGGATTAGCAATGACATTTATTACAGTATATCCTGCTTCTTCTAATCGACTTTGAAGAGATAGCAGTAGATAGCTTTGTGCTTCTGCTACGATTAACACATTTTGCATTGTATGTATCCTCCATTATATTTACAATTTTTCAAACGCTTCTATCATTTTTCCGCTGATATCCATAACTTCTTCCATAGCAACATCTGCAACATAAGCTCTAAGACGCTCCATTAATCCTCCAAGTTCTTTAGGAAGTTTATACTGTTCTAATTTTCCAAAGGTGGCATCAGCCGCATCTAGATCAAACGTATCCATAGCATCTTTAAGTTTAGTCAAAGCTGAAATAATCTTGTCCTTAGGAACTTCTTTCTTGTCTTGTTCATTTGCCTTTCCATAAGGTTCCAAAATAGCTTTATAGCTCCTGTATAACTCCAAAATCCGTGGATTCTCCTTCTGAATCGTCTCCACATCCTGCGCATTGCCGCACTGTTCCATCCGATAAAATAGTTCTGAGAGTTTGAGTGCCCCAATCATGCGCGCTGTATTCTTTAACGCATGAACTTCTATTGTATAATCTCGTATCAATCCATCTGCAAGGCACTTTTCTATTTTTGTTGCCTTCAAGTCAATTAACTTGTAAAAATCCCCCAAAAGATTGGTAAACAATTCCAGACTACCAGAATTTTTTACACCTTCTGCTACATTCAATCCTTCTATCACGGGCAACTCTTTTGTCGGTACCTCTTCTGCTTTGCGAATCACCGCTTTAGGCTTACAAATCAACTCATGTGGAAGCCATTTTTTTATCTTTGCGCAAATATCCTTAATCTCAATAGGCTTTGCAACAAAATCATCCATTCCGGCCTCGCGAAATATTTCACGCGCGCCAATGACAGCATTTGCTGTCAACGCAATAATAGGTATATGTGCTAAATACTCATCTCCCATTGCGCGTATCTTCTGAGTGGTTTCCACTCCATCCATAATAGGCATCATATGATCCATAAAGACAAGATGATAGGGTGTTTCCTGAAGCATTTCAATCGCTTTCTTGCCGCTGTCTGCTGTGTCAATCTGCATCTGAAGGGGCTGTAAAAGCCCTGTTGCCACCTTCAAATTCATCTCATTGTCATCGACAATCAAAATGCGCGCATCTGGTGCAGTAAAATTCATGTGATCTTCGTTTTCAATCATTCCCACCGCTACTTCATGATTGATTACCTGACAAAAATTTAGCGTATAAAGTGGCTTATTCACTGTGGTTACATGCTCATCCCACATATTTTCTAACATAGGATTTTGCAACACGCACACTTCTGTATCCTGATATAATCCATCTGAACGATCCCTGATCTCTTGATATGCTGCTCCATCCACAAATAGAAAATCCACATGTGGTCTATTCTGCGCATGCCAATCCACATAATCCAAATCGTACGCCTGCACTAAATTTTTTAGACTGTCTTCTAACAACAAATTCCCAAACAATCCACTAAACACCAATGGTTCATGAACAATAGCTTCCTCCTTCACCACTGCTGCTTTTTGTTCACCGACAATCTTTTGTGACACTGCAAAATAAAATTCACTGCCTTTTCCATACTCACTTGTTACGCCAATGGTTCCTCCCATCAGCTCCACAAGTTGCCTAGAGATTGAAAGACCAAGCCCTGTTCCTTCCTTATCTCGATTCTTTCTTGTATCCACCTGCTGAAACGATCCAAAGAGTTTTCCTAAATCCTCCTCCTTGATACCCTGTCCAGTATCTTTGACTGAAATCGCTAGTATCACTTTGTCTTTTTCCAAAGAATCTGATCTCATTTTGACAGTAAGTGTGACACTTCCTGACTCTGTAAACTTAATTGCATTGTTAGTGATATTGATAATCACTTGACGAAGACGCAACGAATCGCCATACAACCAAAGTGGTAGATCTTTGTCGATATCGAATAATAGTTCTATCGGTTTATCTCCGATTCGATTGAGAAAAATCATGCTAAGATCACTCAGCATAGACATTGGCTCATACTCTTCCTCAATGATTTCAAGTTTCCCCGACTCAATCTTGGAGAAATCCAAAATATCATTAATAATGGTTAAAAGTGCCGCCCCAGAATTTTTGATATTCATGAGATATCCTTGTTGTGGTTGTTTCAAATCACTGCGCAACAAAATCTCTGTCATTCCCACAATCGCATTCATTGGGGTTCTAATCTCGTGAGACATATTGGAAATAAAATCTGATTTTGCACGGTTGGCATCTTCTGCCTTTTCCTTTGCATCCTTAAGCTCATCCATCAGTTTGTACTGTTTTGTCATGTCAATCAAAATCAGACAGTACCCTTTGATCTTTCCATTTTGCTCTAAGGATGTCACTTCGCGCTCAAAATAATGTCCCGCACATTCAAATTCTGTCTTTTGTGTACAAAATAAATCATAGAGCGTGTTAGGAATCCGATCTCCTCTATGCAACTCCTCCAACTCTGGAAAATAAAATTTTGCATATGTATTTGCATCCAGAAAATTATAGGTGTGATTGACAATAATGAAAACATCATCAATATTATCGAGCACCCAACCACGTCCTGTTCCCATCAGAGAAAATAAATCTCCATGCACCACACACAAAATAATAAGTAGTACAGCTATAGAGGAACAGATGGGAACAATCTCAAAACTGCCTACCCAATCCAATTCTTCCACAATAAATGATACTACAATCACACACATTGCAATAATCAGATTCGACATACTTTTTTTCTCGATACCTTTGCGATCGCGAATACTGATTCTGCGCACAACAATATAAACTTGTAGTCCCATTAGCACTACTGCCAAGATACCATAACGAACTAAATTAAGGCTTCCCATCTTAGTGATGAGATAATGATAACCCATCTGCTGTTCCACAGCAAAGTCCATCTGGTTAAACACCATTCCACCACGGTTGTCGTTCCACAAAAACATTACTAAAATGATCTCAAAGATAAACCAGCAATACACAAACAAATTGACCTTCTTGTGCCGTTTATCAATCTCTAGGTAAGAGAGTACAAACTTAATAAAAAACAGATAAAAAAACATGTTGCCTAGATATTCCATTTTTAATGACAAAATTGCCTCGTCATATCCTTGCGATCCCAACATTAAAAAATATGCCCCATTCATAATCA
Organism: uncultured Lachnospiraceae bacterium; assembly: GCA_910586095.1. Taxonomy (GTDB): domain Bacteria; phylum Bacillota; class Clostridia; order Lachnospirales; family Lachnospiraceae; genus COE1. Next base: position 11,216 of record CAJUHQ010000020.1, read on the forward strand.
GGCATCCAATATTGGCAATCATTAAATTCATGGAAGGTTTGCTCTGTTCTTTATTGGTCAACACAAAAATGCCAATCAAAGGCACCATCATTCCTACAAGCTGTATGATAAGCACCAAACCATTTAGAAAAATTCCCCAATCCATTTTTGATATTCCTCTATTCTGTGCTATTCGCCGATTTTTTGTAATAATGAACTATATAATTTCACATATCTTGATTTAAGTGCCCGCTAAGGCGGGCGAA
>CAJUHQ010000020.1:11560-35143 GCA_910586095.1 uncultured Lachnospiraceae bacterium
CGGGAGTTAATGTGAAATCAAAGATTTCACACATCTTGATTTGAGTGCCCGCCAAAGCGGGCGAACGGGAGTTAATGTGAAATCAAAGATTTCACACATCTTGATTTGAGTGCCCGCCAAGGCGGGCGAACGGGAGTTTGTGCACATAACACACATTATTAATTAGTATATCAATGATTGTAGACTATGTCAAATATCCGAACCAATTCTTTTTGATATTTAGTACATTTTTACGTCTTATCTGATTTTGGCTCAATTTTGTTTGAGATACAAGCAGCAATAATGTATACACTCACATTGATAAAAAGTTCTATTATAGTCATATCTTCTTACCATTCATTCACATTATAAAAGAGCCAATAAATTCTTGCTTCTCTGAATTTCTTGGCTCTTTTTATTTAGAAATATTACATCTTTTTCGCACGTTGTTTAACTTTTCTTGCGATAAGATATAACGAACGCAACCGCCACCACTGCTACTGTTGCCACTACCGCGGCGCGCGCTAATAAAGCTACATTGCTGGTAGATTTTTTTGTATTTGCCTGACTTTTTCGCGTTCTAGCACAAGCTATTGTCTGGCTAGAAGACTGTAGTATCTCATCTTTTTGCACAAGTACCATCGCCGAAATACCTGCCACTGATACACTCTTTTGTGCTGTGGCAATCACCTCTGTTCCTGCTATTGTACCATCTACACAAATCTGCCAAACACCTGCTGGAAGTTCTACCTTGACAGCCTTTGTGTTTGAATTCAAAATAACCATAATCTGCTCTGCTGTGTCACCATTTGCATGATTCCCTATGGTATAAGCCACTACATTTTTACCCAGATTGTTTCTAAATACAAGATTTTTTTGTATCTGTGCTGTCGTTGTCATGCGCAAAGCCTTGTGTGCTTTTCGAAAAGCGATTAACCCCTTATAGTAAGCATACGTATCCGCCGCTGTTGTTCTATTGTCCCACTTAATACTGTTTGTAAAATCTGGTGCATCATAGCTATTTTCTTCAAACACCCCTTTTAAATACGCTGATGGTTTACTTCTAAGCAACTCCTCACCTGCCTGGAAAAAAGGCACTCCCTGTGAAGTCAAAAGTATTGCAGCCCCAAGCTTATTCATTTTAATACGTGTCTCAACACTATCATTGGGATTAGACGTCGCAAGTTTATCCCAGAACGTAAGATTGTCATGACAAGAAACATAATTGATACTTTGTCCTGGCTGTCCAACCCAACTTCTGCCATTTTGTGAACCCAATACTTGTGGATGTAAGGTCGAAGCTACTATACCAAACTGAATATCCTCCTCTAGCCCCTGCTTTCCATTAATAAATCCTTTGTCTTGTGCATCAAATACATTGCCTTTAATCGCATCCCTGATATCATCATTGAATGCACCTACACCTTCTATATGATTGATATTGGACTTTAATGCCTGCCTAGACTCGGAGATTGCACAGTCACCTCCTGTCCAACCTTCACCATATACCATGATTGATGGATCAACCTTATCAAGCGCCGCTCTAACTGCTGCCATGGTTTCTATATCATGTACCCCCATCAAATCAAAGCGAAATCCATCAATATGATACTCTGTTGCCCAATACACCACAGAATCCACAATATACTTGCGCATCATTGCGTGTTCGGATGCCGTCTCATTTCCACATCCTGAACCATTAGAATAGCGATCTCCTACTTTTCTATAGTAATAATTGGGAACTGTCATCTGAAACCATGAATTTTCTACATCGAATGTATGATTGTACACAACATCCATATTTACACGAAGGCCGTTTGCATGAAGCGCCTGCACCATCTGTTTCATTTCTTTGACGCGCACTTCCCCATGATAAGGATCTGTACTGTACGATCCCTCTGGCACATTGTAATTTTTCGGATCATATCCCCAATTAAACTGAGGTGTATCTAGCTTCGATTCATCTATGGTAGCATAGTCAAAACTAGGAAGAATTTGAACATGAGTTACACCCAAATCTTTGATATGATCTATACCTGTGGCAAATCCCTCTGCATTTATAGTCCCTGTTTGTGTAAATCCCAGAAACTTCCCTCTATGTGAGATTCCAGAAAATGCATCACAAGAAAAATCACGAATATGAAGCTCATAAATGATTGCATCTGTAGTGTTTTCAAATACAGGTCGAACATCCTCATCAAATCCTTTTGGATTGGTGCGTTCTAAGTCAACTATCATCCCCCTGTTGCCATTCACACCTGTAGTTCTTGCATAAAGATCCACAGCCTCATTGGTCACGTCACCGATTGTAAGTAAGTATGTGTAATATATACCATGCAAATCGCCTGCTTTTTCACAAAACCAAATCCCACGCTCCTGCGCTTCCATTGGTACTGTCTCTATATGGGTATCTCCATCCCCTGTGGAATACAAATTCAATGACACATTCGATGCTGTAGGTGCCCACACTTTAAAATATGTCTTTTCCTTTGTATATGTCGCGCCAAGGTCGTCACCATCATATTCAAAGGCATCATCAAAAAAATCAGAATTGATAATCCTATTCATGGATATCGTACTCCTCTCACTTTTATCAACTGAGATGTCATATACCTTAGACATTCCAAATCCTCCTCTAACTTTACCTACCAATTTTCAAAACTCTTTTTAACTCTCTTTCACACTAAATAGCAGCTTGCAATTCCTCAAATGTCTTATACCATTTCAGGCCGCACAACCATCCTTATTATAAAAGTTGAAGACTTTCATAATAACCAAAAGTGCTCTGCTCATTCTCTATGACACTCACATCATACCGAATAACATCTCCATTAAACACCTTTGATTTCTGCTCATTAGGTCCATTATATACAGAAGAATATGTCACTGTCTATAGATACTTTCGTAAAATTTCGCTACTCTTTTTTAGTTATATTAACGAATTTACATTGATTCTCTCTTAACAAAAACTATTTTCTTCCACCCCTGGAAGTAAAGTATATATAGAACATCCCATCTCTTTTTCAAATAACGTCTTAATCTCTATTATTTTCTTCCACCGATCTATAGTCACTGGATGCACTCCATAGCGAATTGTCACATCCACAAACCGTTTTTCCAGTAGACAAAATCCTGTTGGCATAGCCAACGAATCGCATAGTTGTACTAGTCTGTCATAATCATCATAGACTGCATGTGCAACAAACTCTTTCATAAATAGATACTCTTCATGGCTGACATCAAACTCCCCTATAGAAGTGCTAATATCTTGTATCATAAATGCATGTGAAATACAAATCTGCGCCGCTTTTTCCCATCCTTTTTCCATACAATACCGATATCCATCTATCAAATGCTTTTCTGAGCTTACCCCAGCATAGCGCCCAATATCATGCAACAGTCCTAACATATAAGCTTCGTTGGCGCAAAGATGTCCACAACGCAATGCGATATTTTTACAGGCTTTTGCTACATATCGCGAATGATCTACCCACTTTCCTGGATTTGATTGAGCTGCCTCTTTTAGTGCCCCTTCTACGTTTTGTTCATTGAACTCCATTTTATATCATACCCCTTTTTTCAATTTACATTTTACTGTTTCCTTCTCAACCTGCAAATACTCTATTGTTATCCTCAAGTACAAATCACGTAAGCAAATCGATTCATCTGCTACTTTTTGACTTTCTTCTATACTGTGCAACAAGTATTTCCATCAAAATGCATATATCATTATAGTGCAATGTAAATAGAAAAACTATTTCATTTATGTCATAATCTATCACTATCCTGCCATTTTCTTCGATACTCTGACGGGGTACAATGTGCATACTCCCGAAAAATTTTTCCAAAATAACTGCTACTGCCTAAACCGCATGCATGACTAATCGCTGTGATCGACTCTTGCCCTCGCGCCAACATTTGACAAGCTCTTTGCAAACGATAACTTTGTATATACTCTACAGGTGTCATGTGTAAGCAATCCTGAAATACTCTAAAACATTCCCTCTCACTCAAGTAAGCTGACTGAGCCAACTGTGAAATAGCAATTTTCTCGAAATAGTGTTCATGAATATATATCATCATAGATTTTATTTTATCATTATTTCGATTACATTCTCTATTTTTATCTAACATTGGATAGGACAGTTCAAAAAGCAAAAGCCATATTTCCGATAAAATTTCACGCAAATTCATCTCATATCCAAATGTATTGCTTGAAAAATGAAAAGCTTCACAAATACGCTTTATTATTTTTTGATGTGCTGCATTTTCTGGAAAAAGGGGAATAATCTCAATCTGTGGAGCCGTCACAATAGGCGTAATATACTTCTTCTCTATTCTGCTTCCCTGTTCGCCTGCGATCAAAGAGACATCAAAAATATGAAGCAGTTGATTATTTTTCTGTGTCTGTGATACTGCTTTTGTCATATGAAGCACATTGGAGTTTACCATCCCACCACTTCCAGCCGGAAACTGAATTTTTTCTTTAGGTGTATAATACTCTAAGGTCCCACTCTCCATATAAAAAATCTCCACCATCTTATGCCAATGCCACGGAGCAAAACGCCCTATATACTTATCAAGCTCTGCTCTAGAGGCAATATATGGAAAATCCTTCTCAAAATCAGGAATGAGTTCTTGCCTACTTCCTGTATAAAACTCAACACTTTGTACACTCTTCATCCAACTCCCGTCTGTCCGCCTATGGCGGACTCTTTTATCAGGATATGTGAAATTTTAATTTCACATTTACTCCCATCTGCCCGCCTGTGGTGGGCTTTTTTATCAGGATATGTGAAATTTTAATTTCACATTTACTCCCGTCTGTCCGCCTATGGCGGACTCTTTTATCAGGATATGTGAAATTTTAATTTCACATTTACTCCCATCTGCCCGCCTGTGGTGGGCTTTTTTATCAGGATATGTGAAATTTTAATTTCACATTTACTTCCATCTGTCCGTTTATGGCGGACTCTCTAAATATATCCCTGCGCATAAAAAAGGAATACCTCGCATTTTGCAAAGTATCCCTATTTCTTACTTAAATTATTTGATAACTACCTTATTCCATGAATCAGAAGGAACAAGTGCTACATAAGTTTTTCCAGTGTTAAGTTCGATCTGCTCTCCTGTCTGCTTATTCAAATAAATAGTGACGTCGCTCTCACCTGGCTTAATCCATGTAACCTCGATTGCTTTACCATTTGTGATATAGTATGCATCGCGTCCGGAACCAATTACATTGTAAATCATATATCCATTCTCATCTAACTGTGAAAACGTCGTATCTTGTATCAACAAGTTTTTAAATGTAAGCTGTGCATTGTCATGCAAAGGATCTGTGTGTGCCTTGCCATACTCATAGTAATCATATGTACCTGTAGACTCATTGTACTGAAGTTTTGAACTGTTATGTGGAAATGGAAGTTCTATCTCTGTACAGTCAAAAGCTCCCATATCCGCAGTTAGATTAATCTCTGAATTAGAAAAGAAATAGTGCTGTCCAGGATAATACTCATTATATTCTGTTGAGTACTTGGAGTTGCTAAACATCTTGTCCAAATCTCCTGTACAAACATATTCTGTATACTCTCTCTTCTTTCCATTATTGACACGCGTAAATCCGCCGCTAAAGTTTGCAGAATACTTCTTTGCAATCCAGTCATTGATATAGAAAGGACCTCCATCATGACATAGCACTGCATTCCACTCAGCCGCTAACATAATATTGGTTGGTCTGGTGCTTCGGATACTGCCAAACTGCGTAATCTTTCCCCAATCCTTAACAATTGCCATAAAACGCGTGATTCTACCATTCATGGTACTATTCATCATCTCATATACCACGTCCGCTTCAGTCAGTCCATAATGTGGAAGCGCAATAGATTCATTATCTACCATAATCGCAACGGGTCTCTGATTCTTTAAACTCTCATCAATCCACTCATTTGTAATCTCGCTGCGATACATTCCTTCACGTACTTCTTCTTCACTAGCTTCCTCTGTAGATGCCTCCTCTGTTCCCCCTTCAGGTGCAGTCTCGGCTGGTGCACTGTCATTGCCGCCACCCGTAATGTCTGAAAAATTAATCTCTGGTGTAGGTTCTGTAGCATCTTCTTTATTTCCACACCCTGTCATTGATGCTGCTGCCATCGTCATAGCTAATAATAATGCAATATTCCTCTTTTTCATACTCATTTTTTTCATAATTTGTCTCCCTAACTCCATTCGCCCACTTTTGTGGACTTTTCACTCCTGTATGTCTGCTTTAGCAGGCTACCAACTATACAGATCTCTTTTATTTTGTCAACACCTGCCAACAAAGTGCACTTTTTTCCTATATGCAGCAGGAAAAAATTTCTTCCCCTTACTCGTGCGCTGTCAGCTTGGCTGACATTCTTTTCTGGATGTATTAAAAATTGGAACCTTCTTTTTATTCCCGTGCAGGCGACCTCGAATCCTATGCCCATGCACGTTACCTCTACAGTTAACTCCGCCAGGCACCCTTGCGGCACATACGACATCCATCTTAGTGCTGCTACATTCCTGTCCTGACACGGTTCAATGGCACGCATTGCGCAAGACCCAAACTTCATCGCCACTTATAGAGGGCAGCTACACAAACGCAGACCCTTAACCGCCTATCACCCCCACTATAGCGGATTGAAGGTACAAGGCACCGCTAACGCCCCGGCTGCACGGTATTCCTATTATAACCTCATTTTTACTGTCACGTCAATAAAATTCATTATTTTTTTATATTCTTACTTCCTATTTTTTATCTTTTCGTATAATGCTCGAAAATCATCCTCGCTCCTCTTCTCATATTGTTAAGATAAACTAAGTATGTTATCCTTACTATAAAAGGAAAGTCTTCGACTTTCATAGTAAACCCCCATGTCTGTCATCAGACACCACTATGAATGAAAGGGGGTTACTATGAATCACACAAAATGCCAAATGCAGGCATTTTGGCGTCATACGGTCAGCGCAGCACGTGCGCAGACCTACAGCAAGGATTCAAAGACTTTCATAGTAAATGCACATTATACTCATCCTGCCATTTAGTGGGCCGCATGATGTGAATTTACTATCAATATTTAATCCGACATCTCAGAGCTAAAATAATCGGGATACGTTGTATAAAAGATGATATGCTATTATTACAGCGATGACACGGAGGAAAACCTATGAGTGAATGGAATGAAGGAATTGTCAATGCTCTCGCATATATTGAGGAAAATTTAACGGAGGCACTTACAGTTGACAACATTGCTAAAAAGGCATATATATCTGGTTTCTATTTTCAAAAGATATTCTTTGCACTATGTGGCTATACTGTCAGCGAATACATCAGAAACCGACGATTGACACTCGCTGCTCAAGAATTATGTTCCTCTTCTATTAAAGTCATTGATGTTGCACTAAAATATGGTTATGATTCTCCTGACAGTTTTGCTAGAGCATTCACAAAATTTCATGGAGTTACTCCTACTGTCGCCAGAAAGGAGGGCATACAGCTTAATTTTTTTGGACCGTTGAAAATAAAACTTACTTTGGAGGGTGGTACAATGTTAGAGTACAAAATTGCAAACAAAGAACAATTTACTGTCATGGGACGGGTACAGCATTTCAACACAGAAACCTCGTATGATGCGATTCCTAAGTTCTGGCAAGAACACATTAAGAGCAATCAGAATACGATTGTCTGTGGTATGTATGGAATCTGTATGGATGTTGATGGCAAAGAATTTGACTATCTAATTGCAGACAATTATATTCCTTGGAATGAAATCCCTAAAGGATATGAAACAAGAGTGATTCCAGCAGGAACTTGGGCTATATTCCCATGTCGTGGCGCATTGCCAAAAGCACTACAAGACGTCAATACGCGAATTTGGAGCGAATGGCTACCTTCCTGCAAGGCCTATAAACTTTCTGGAAACTACAGCATCGAGATGTACATGCCTCTCTGTGAATGTCCTGATGATACCTACAGCGAAATTTGGATTCCTGTAGAAAACTCTTCTATGTGATGTCATGCCAATTTTTGGGAACAACTAGTATAAACTTCATGGATTACAAAGATCAATCGTTCCTATCCCCATACTCGCCAAGGTGCAAAAGTAAGCGCTTTCTCACCTTGGCGCACTGTGATTCTATCTATTTCTTGTAATACTCATTCTCCTATTTTATCATCAAACCCGCTCTTTTCTAGTCTATAATTGATCCTTATGTCAAAACTAATAGTTGCCATAGATCCTCTTATCGGTTATAATGGACACATAATAAATAGCATATGGTGTATTGATGAATGTTAAACGCAAACGGTTCATAATCGAACTAGTTTGCAACTTTATGGTCAAACAATTACTGCTAAGTCAAGGACGACTCTATTCACCCGTTTACTTTTTTTGAAACTGTGATATAATGAATGATATTCCCTACAATTGCATCTGATATTGACTGCGAATTTTTCAATCACACTATTTATTTGCAGTTATCACATTACAGATACGAACAATCAATATACCTAGACAAAAGCATGGTATTAGACGCATACCATTTCTTTACAGTTTCTTACATAATTTTATGCCGCATGCGTCAGCGGCGGAATGGGAAGCAACGATATGAAACCTCAAAAACATACGCGTAAGGAGATTATTTCGATTCTTCTAGTCTCCAATATGGGGCGAAAAAATAAGGAAATTCATGTGTCACGATTTGTCTTTTCTCTTTTTTTCTATGTGCCGCTTCTAATTCTTTTAGTGCTTTTTGTGCTGATTGGATTGCTTTTTTTGAAACAAAAGGAACAGGCGACACTGCAGGCACAAATTGATCCTTATAAACAGACCATTGCACAACTAGAAACCGAAAAAGAAAGTCTTCATGCAGAAAATGAGCGACTTATGGCAGAAAATGCCCAACTACAGCAAGCCACAGTGCCAGAACCGCCGTCTGAACCCGATCCGGAACCTTCCCCCTATGAAGGGGCACCAAATGGTTATCCGTATCTAGGACAGGGGGGCATGTTAGTCTCTTCTTATTCGGAAGAACAACCTTACATGTCCATCAACACACACACAGATGGAACTATTGTTGCTGCTGGCGATGGAACTATCATTTCCATTACTTCTAGTGACACCTATCCACTTATTATTGAACTGCAACATGAAGGCGGTTACACTACACGTTACATGTGCGATGAGAGCGCGCAGACACAGCTTACAGAAAATGCACAGGTAAGTACTGGCGATACTTTGTTTACTATTACAGTTGACAATACACAATTTGATTATCAGATTCTTTTTGAGAACGAACCAATCGATCCATTGATGGTTATTGAGGCAAAAGGATAAAAGGAGGAATTCATTATGTTACGCAAAAACACATCTTCTGCTGCGGATGCACGCACCAAGGTCAATACGCTAATTGGCGAGGGTACCGTCTTTGATGGCAATATGACATCTTCGGATACCATCCGCATAGACGGAACAATCAACGGCAACTGCGTCTGTGAGGAAACATTGATTGTTGGAACAGAAGGACAAATTATTGGAAATATTACAGCTCAAAATATTATTATTTCCGGTAGAGTCCAAGGAGATATTATCGCAAATGGGAAATTGGAGTTTCTCCCAACTGGAAGACTTACCGGTAATATTACTGCAAATGCCCTTGTGATTGATGAAGGCGCTTATTTTGATGGTAAGTGTACCATGACCGATTCTTCTTCTTCACATAGCTATAGCCAAGAGTCAGAATAACTATTATAAAATAAATGCTTTTGACTTTACATATTGCACACAAGTTGCATGAAACTGATTGAGAAAATTATCATGAACACACTAAAACAGACGCAAGTAACTTTTGTTATTCGCGTCTGTTTTAGTGTGTAATCGAATAGAGGAATGATCTTTTCTCCTACCTGTATGCTAGTCACCTGTCAACTTCTGCTGACTTTTTCCTCTGGTTGTTCGTGCGCAAAATCGAGTAGAGAGGATTCATCTTATTTTTACCCGCACACTGGACGCGAGCAGCTTTCGCTGCACATTTCCTTTCCGCGTCTGTGTGCATAAAAAAGTATTTCCCATGCAATGCATGAGAAATACTTTTTTACTTTATTGCAATTCTTATACAAATCTAATTGTTATTGCAAGCCCAGCTCTGCCCAGCTTGAAGCACCGATAATTGGCAGTGCAAAATCTGTAAAGGCTGCATTTCCTGTATCCATATAGCGGAATACGTCATAAGCATACTTGGTACCAGTTTCTGTTCTGATTCCAACTGCCATACCATCATGTACTACCTCTGATGCATGGTCAACTTGTCTATGAATAATAACGCCTTCAATAAATGGATTAGAAGCTGTCAACTTATATGCATATACCATCGCTGCTGCTTGAATGGTTTCATCTGTTGGAAGTGCTGTGTTATATGATGTGAAGCCCATCTCTGAAATCAAAATATGTCTCACATTTCCATCTGGTGCTAACATTGTCGGCAATGTCATATGATTGGTCACAACATCTACATTTAATGGATTTACCATCTTAGAATTGTCTGTGTGATCGATCAGCTTCAATCCTGCATAACCTGCAGGCATATTCCAGAATTGGCAGTTAAACAGTGGTACTGGATGTGGATGCAAAGATAACCCCCAATCAATATTTCCGCTTTCACTGATATTAGCAGCAAACTTGTCCAAAATAGTGCGTGCCGCATACTGATTTGGTGTTCCGTCCTCAAAATTCCAACGCTGGTCAATATTCAAAAATACTCTTGCACCTGCGTTCTGGCTCTTGATTGCGTTGTAGCAAAGACGAAATTCTCTTGCATACTGTGCTGCAAATGTATCAGCATCCATATCACCCGCATAATGCCACGGTGAATTGTTGTTGATCTCATTTCCAATAATCCATGTGTGAACAGTTCCCTTAGAACCAGAATACCTATTTGCAAGGAATGACATTAGCGCTTCGATCTTCTCTGCAGCACCTTGTTCAGCAGTATTCATTGCATAGCAGTTCTTTCCAGGTACACGACCTGTCGGTAAAATTAAATCAGCAGTTGCAGGATTAAAGGAGTTCTTAACGATCATAACTACGTTGCAGCCTTCATTTGCAAATTTCTGGCACACGATATCATACTCTGCAACTACGCCACCATTAAAACTGTAATTCTTTCCATTATATGTATAATTTATTCCGCCAGCAGTAAAAAATCTGCTGATATCAAGCTCATATGCGGCATAGCCAGCACCCAGATCACTGAGTTCCTCGCTAAATCTCCAGTCCGCAGTCAAGCCCTTCTTAGAGCGCACAGGATATCCTGTTGTTTTGGTAGCAAGTGCCTCTGGATTTGTGATATGCATTTCGTTGCTGACAGGAACGAACACACCACCTTGCAGCGTTGTCACTACAAATCTAGAATACAATTTGTTTCCTGCATTGTTAAAATCCAAAGAAGTTGTAAATGTTGTTATGTCTGTTGCAGGTGCAGAAGCACAGTAATCTGTTCTGGCTCCAACCTCTGTCTGATATGGCTTTAACTCAAAAAGATAGTACATGCCATCATCAGTTGCTGGAATTGCTCCTGATGCTACTACTGTGATGTTGGTTCCTGTAATGACACAGTTATTAATTGTGACCGTCTTGTTTGCGGCCATAACTGTCACCTGCATCATCAACGCAAGCAGCATAGCTAGAGCAATTCGAAAGCTCCATTTTCTTTTCATTGTAATTCCCTCCACATATTGAGTTTTAATGTTGACTGATACCACGATACCACACTGCATCATACCTATAAGTTCCATACTCGATACCAGTAATCTCGTCTGTTGTTAAATTTTCTCAACAGCAAACACTGACTCTATGGATTTCCTGCAATGACGCGTTAGGTAATTTTAGTATATCATTTTTTAAGATTTTTAGCAAGATAAGATTCACTGCAACTATCATAAACAAAAAAATTCTATATATTTCACAAATTTTTTCTATTTAACCGCATTTTTGCTATCATACAACAATACTTTAAGCATATCGATAAATATTAAAAATATTGATGACAATAATCACTGCCATTAATCCTATAAACAAACGATCGACTGTCTTGTTGTCAATCCTTTTATTGATCTTACTTCCCACTAGTCCCCCTACAATACCACAACCAATCATCAACAACAATATTGGAAGTTCAAACGCAGGAGTCTTTCCGCGCACTACAGTGACAAACAGACTAGAAATCTGCGAAAACATAATAATGTAGATCGAGTACATTGCCGCCTGTTTGGACGTCATAGAAAAGAAATAGAACAATACTACTAGATTAATAGGCCCTCCCCCAATACTTAAAAAGGACGACATAATCCCCAAAATAATTCCAATCAAAAATATAATTGGACGATGAATTAGTTCTTTGGTTCTTATTTTCTCCTTATTGATCGTGTATAGTAGTGTTCCTATCGTAATCACTAGTAACACTGCGGCCTGAACAGCGCCCACATGACTTGTATCCGAAAGCTTTTGCAGAACCGCTTCATACAACGCTTTTCCAGAAATTCCTCCTGCCACGCCCCCCGCAGCAATCACAGTCGCAAAGGTTTTATCAAATACAAAGTCGTGTTTTGCCCGCATATTTTTGTACATAGACACAACCGACATTGACAATACTGTACAGCCTGACAAAAAGGAAATGGTTGTCACTGAGAGTATTCCTGTGGCATCTAACACAGGTTTGATAATCACTCCGCCACCAATCCCACAGATAGCACCTACCACAGAAGATAAGAAACACACCACAGTAATAATGACATATTCCATTGCCCTATCCCCCATTTTATAAAATATTACTCTTAAAAAGTTCTCCCCCAATAAACACATTAGCAATATCACATGCTGCATCCAATAGCACTAGGTCAGCATCCTTTCCGTCGGCAATCGATCCTTTTTGGTCATAGACACCAATAAGCTGCGCTGGATTTTGAGTCAACATTGGAAGAATTTCTTCTAAAGAAAGTCCTGTGTAGGAAAGCAGTTTTTTGAGTGCACCAATTTGAGTGAGTGTACTTCCTGCACGCACGCCCGTCGAGGCTAATTTTGCATCTCCATCCTCCACCACAACTTCATTCACTCCTAGATGATACTTTCCATCTGGAAGTCCTGCTGCCATAATTGAATCTGTGATCGCAACGACACGGTGAATCCCTTTTGTCTTGATAATCAGCCGAACTGTTCCAGGATGTAAGTGCCTTCCATCACAAATAATCTCACAATATGCATCGGATTCTAATCCGGCTCCCCAAATTGCAGGTTCATGCTGATGCAATAAACGCATAGCATTGCCCATATGCGTGATTGCGCGCGCTCCTTGTGTGATAGCCTCCATTGCAGTGGCATAATCCGCACCAGAATGTCCGATTGCCACTGCAATACCTAGCTTCTTTAACTCTGGTATCATTTCCAATACCCCTTCTACTTCAGGAGAAACGGTAATATAACGGATTTCTTCATGTGCCAACTTATAATAGTGCTCTACTAATTTAATGTCGCCTTTGCACAAAAGTTCTTTTGGCATTGCGCCTTTATATTCTGTTGCCAAAAAAGGCCCTTCCAAATGGAACCCCAACAACTGTGCTCCGCGACGCGCTTGCTTTTTGTATAAGTCATACTGTTCAATACACCACTCTGTCTGCTTTGTCGTGTCTGTCAATATCGACGCGAGCCATGAAGTCGTACCATTTCCCGCAAAAAAACATCCAATCTTCTCAAAATCGTTTGCAGACGCACCATTCACATCAACACCTACTGCTCCATGTGTATGAATATCAATAAATCCAGGAACAATTTTCTTTTTGTCTGCATCTAGAACTTTCGCATCTTTTGGAAGTTCCCAATTTGCAGGATACAATCGCAATTTGCCATTGTGGATTCCCAAAATCCCCGTTCTAAACTGACCTTCGACATAAATGTCTCCATTAATGATATATTGATCCTCCATGTTGTTCCTCCATTTTATCCGCGAATTTTTATTATTTTATTTCAAAGTTCCTGTGGTAGCTTGGCCACAAACTCTGTCACTCGCAAAAGTACATCTGGATGATCCTGCAAAAGTGTCACTGGAAATTGTGCAGAAACATCCCCATACGCTGCGCGCCGCACAACACTGCGATGCCAATCTCTAAAACACCCCAGCCGAATTTTTCTAGAATGATAAATTTCGTTCATCCCAATGGTAACACAAAATTGGGGCATGTCTTCTAATGCTCCATTCAAATCACCAATTGCATTTGCTGTCCTGGTTTCTTTGCTAATCTCTAGCACTCTAGTATGTAACTTTTTAAATTCCTCCACACTCAAAGTCTCATCTGCCTCATTAAATGCCAGATGCCCATTGATACCAATACCACCAAAACAAATATCTACACCGCCTAAGTCCTCAACCAATTTAGTCATATATTCTGGTTGCTGTGGATCAGGAAACACTCTCTGCTCTTGTGGCATAAGGAGTTCTGGGCGTATTTTGGCATAGACAGTCCTATCCATAAAACCGCGAAAACTCAACGCTTCGCTTGTCTCTATCCACTCTTTGTCTTCAGTCAAATACTCGTCCATATTGAGAAACCACACATTCTTCAAACTAATGTTCTCATTGTTGACAAGTTCCACAAAATAAGGATATTGTCCGACTGGACCAACTGGACAAATAAAAACTGTCTTTTCTCCTAATTCATTTTTTCTCTTGATTTCTTGTACCATTTCCTGTGCAATCGCGCGAAACACTGCCTCATTATCCGTCAATACTGCTATCGGCAACTTGGGATTTCTCAAAAATTGTTCCTTATTGTAATAGTTATATTCATGTTTCATACCCATTGTACCCCTTTCTTTCTATACTACATTGATAAACTACTATTTTTGTGGATGCAGCTTTGTATACTTTTGCGTCACCTCCAACACCCGATATACATCTAAATATGGTTGATACTTCTGCTCATTCTTGCAGATATAATCTCTCATAGCTTCCCATTCTAAATTGGCGCACTTCTGATCCCCCATAGCAAGAAACATCAATGCATCTGCAAAGAATATCGCATATTTTCTATGATATTCTAATAACTCCCAATAGATTGATTCATAAACTCCATCTGTATTTTTGTGACGTTTAATTTCCTTCTCAAATGCCTCACTGCGAAGAGCGATTCCCTCCATGCGCTTTGCCATATCATAATCAAAACGCTCTCCCTTACCATTTACATAATCACAACTGCTAAATTCAGACAACTTAGAAAGATACGTTAATACACTTTGCGCATCCTTTCCATAACATGACTGAAAATAATCTTGTATTAGCTCGTCTATCGAACAATCTTTCTGGAACAATGTGTGCCCCATCACATAACTGGGCAGCGCATTGGGAAGCGCCGCACGTAGCTCTTGACAACTGATATAGCCGTTGAGTCCCATTTCCTCTAATTTTTGAATATCTGCATGGAGTACTCTTGCAATATGGATATATCCCAAATCCCCATAATGTGCCCTGCCTAACGGATAATCATACACAAATGAATCGCCTGAAAATATTTTTTGCCATGCTTTTAAAAACACCATATTTTCTGTCAGATTGACTGGAAGTGTAATCTGATTTCTGTGAAAAATTGGCAACTCTACATCAACATTTTCTATTTCATAGCTCTTTTCAAAAGTGCGACTGATTGGCGCAAACATCAAAACAAAGCGGTCAGGATTGTTGAGTCTGTTGACGACCGGGGGCCACAAAAGCTCTTGATAAAGCAAAAATACAATGCGAGTGTCAAGACTTGCTTTCGTCAGTCGTTGATCTATCTCATTTAAAAGTTCTACATATTGGTCTGCTACTGTTGTTTTGCTACACTCTGGACATTCACAGAGATTATTAAACTCATCTGCAAGCCACACATGTAAATAATCTATATGTGGGTTCTCTTTAGCATACGAAGTTACTATTGTGGCAAACGCATCTATTGCATCTGCATTGTGATAACATAAATTTGTGTTTGCGGGAATTCCTTTAAACAACTCTCTTTTCCCGTTAATCATAGCCATTCTATGGCAAACAGATTCCTGTTTTGGTTGTGTCTGTGCATCCCATGAGACTGTTCGATACCCCAACACTTCTCCTGTCCATCCATGTCCGACTTTGTGGAGGAACAATCCTCTTTTTTTGGCGGCCTGTTCCAATAAAACCATATCGCGCTGCGCGTCCTCTGGCGTGTAATTCTCCTTTTTTACATAAGGATTTTCTAAATGTTCATACCAGCGCTTCAAAAAAGCATACGGATTTTGAAACTGTAAAAAGAAACTGTTAAATCCAACTTTAGGAAGCCACTCGATATAGTCCATAATGTTTTCAAAAGAATCTGCTCCTTCAATACATACACCGCGGTGAAAGTAAGACGCATGCTTCTCATAGGATGTTACTAGGCGTTCACGCTCAATATGAGGAATAATCTCACAGGTTTTGAGTGGCATCAAAAACCGACATCCTAAAACATATAGATAATTGTATACTGCAAGTAGCACACTCCTGTCATTATTTCCGATAATACTGCCTTGTGTTTGACTAATTTCCACACGATAGCTGTCATTGCTGTTTACCTCAAAACTATTACTGTCACTGCATAGCTTGATTTCCATGTCTATCTTGTCTAAATCTGTCACCATCTGAGTAAGATATCTAGTTAGTTCCTCTGCTGCAAAGGCTATAACTTCAGAGACGTCTGCATCAAAAAATATCTTCATATCTGTAACTATGCTCCTTTCCCCCCTTCGACACCTAGTCGAACAGGGAAATACTTTTTCTTGACCAATCGTAGTAGAGCGCGTCTGTGTGCATAAAAGACTCTGTGGAACAGACTTTTACGCCGTTCCACAGAGTCTTTTCCTCTTAACTGCTATGTCTTATTTTTTACTTTGTACCGTGTACATTATAGATTGTACAAGCATTTGTACTAGAGCACACTATACTCTTTGTATATTTATCATTAGTTGCCTAAAGCTTCCTGCATAACATCAAACAGTATATAGTCCTCCAATGGAACTTCTTTTTCTACATTTCCACTTTCAATAAACATCTGTTGTTGTCTTGTATAATAATCTTGCATCGTATTGTCTTTAATACCATTCTTTACATCATCCGCGCTAAACCATGTTGCATCACCTGTCTCAACTAGACATGCTTCCTTGTCTTTTGCACACTGTTTTGCATATAGGCCTACTGCATAATCCCAGTTCTCCTGCTGTGAAGCATATGCCATTCCCTTATAAAGAGCACGGCTAAAACGAACCAAAACATCGCGATTCTTTTCTACATAATCTGGCAGGCAGATCCAACTAGACAGATTTACTGAATCTGTAGAAAACTCTAACTCAACTGCGCCTTCACAATTATTCATAATCTGAACACTATATGGATTCCATGCTGTACAAGCATCTACTGAACCAGAAGACATTGCTGCAACCATGTTAGTAGCATCCATCTCATAAGCATCAATATCATCTATTGTGAGCTGTGCTGCTGACAATGCTCCATTAAGTGCAGTCTCAGACGAAGAACCTGCATTATATGCAACCTTTTTGCCAGCTAGATTGGCAATGTCATCTACGGAAGTCACTCCTGAAGATGGCAATACAATAATCTTATCTGTACTATGTACAGAGCTCGGTGCAAAAATTGTCGCTTGACCATTGATACACAATCTATGTGCTCCATGTCCAATGTAAGCTAGATCAATACTTCCGCCTTCCATCGCTGCAATCTCAGAAGGTCCATCTGCAAACTCCCACAGTGTAATCTCAAGTCCTTCCTCCTCAAAATAACCCTGATCCATTGCAGTCAATACAGACCACAAAGATGCATAGTTTGGCATATATGCAACATTTAACTTCACAGTTTCAACTGCTTCTTTTTCAGTCTCTGGCTCCTGCGTAGATGCTTTTGCCTCCTCCTGTTCAGGGGCCTTACTTTCCTCTTGTGCAGGCGTTGTTGACTGCTGCGTCTTATTTGCATCCGCAGAAGTTTCCTTGCCAGAATTGTTCCCGCCACATGCTGTTAAAGAAAATGTCATAACAGCCGTCAACAGTAATGCGCATAACTTTTTCATTCTTTCTTCCTCCTTTTTTCATACAAACCATCCATGCTGTCAACAGCCCATACTAACCTCCATGTCACGGCTTTGCCGCGACTCAAATCATGAGTGTGAAAATAGTCTGCTATGCAAACTTTTTTCACACTATAGGCTCCAGCACAAAACTGCGTTGTGAGTCACTCACATTGCATACCTATATAGTTACCTTGCGTTCTTTTGGAAAACTAAACACTTCTTTGTCTATATTTTTACGACCATAGAAATACCTAATTTTCTTATTTTCTAACTTCCAAGAACTCTTGATAGACTTCATTCCAAATCTCTGCCTTTAATTTTAGGAACCGTTCATCTGACTTGGTTTCCTGTGTTCGCGGATAGGGAATATCAATGTCTACAATCCGTTTGATACGTCCGGGACGCGCGCTCATGATAATAACGCGCTGCGCCAAAATAATGGCTTCATCCACATCATGTGTAATAAAAAAGCATGTTTTTTTCTCTTGTTCCCATGTATTCAAAAGCTCTGTTTGAAGCTGAACGCGCGTTTGTGCATCCAGTGCACCAAATGGCTCGTCCAAAAGCAAAACTTCAGGATTAGCCGCATAGGCACGTGCAATTGCCACACGCTGTTTCATACCGCCAGACAACTCCTTTGGATATGAATTTTCAAATCCTTTTAACCCTACTGCCTCAATATACTTAAGGGCAATCTGTCTTGCTTCCTCCTTTGGTGTCTTTTTCATCTCAAGACCAAACATTACATTCTTGATGACGGTACGCCACGGAAATAATGCATACTGTTGAAATACTACACCACGTTCCACCCCTGTGCCTTCGATCTGTTTGCCATCCAAATAAACAGCACCACTAGTAGGCTCCAAAAGTCCCGCTATAATATTTAACAGTGTAGACTTTCCACATCCAGACGGACCTACCACACAGATAAATTCATTTTCCTTAATATCGAGATTGACACCATTTAGGGCAACTGTTTTGCCATTTCGCCCCTGATATTCTTTGTAGACATTATCAATTTTTAATTTTACTAATTTATCTTCTCCTGCCATCCCGTTAATTTCCTTTCAATAATATCAACCACTTTTACTAACAGCAATCCAATAATGCCCAGTAAAATAATATACATCAGCATCGGTGCGGCCTCAAAGGAATTTGACAAAGAACGAATTCTCATTCCGATACCATACTGTGCACCTGTAGATTCGGCCGCAAGCAGGGTTGTAAGCGCCGCGCCAAGTCCTAGTCGAACTGCCGTAATAATAAACGGTACTGTTGCCGGACAGATAATCTTTAAGAAAATATCAAAATCATTTGCTCCTAATACTCTAGCCGCCTTTATCAATGTGACATCAATATTTTTGATACCTTGATAAATGGTGATGCTCATTGTCATAAATGTACAGATCCAAATAAGAATAATTGCTGGTTTTTGTCCTACACCAAAGATCAAAACTAACAATGGCGCGTAGCCTAGAGCTGGAATATTACGGATAAAGTTAATCCACGGCTCAATAATCTTTTGTACTGGCTGATACCATGCCATCAAAAACGCAATGGGAAGCGATGTGATAAATCCAAGTCCAAACCCTGCCACCACGCAGAGCATACTACTTCTGATATCCTTCCAAAATGCGCCTCTGTCAATCATTGTTTTGACTGATGGAACTACCTTATCTGCAAAGGGAAAACTTCTACCTGTCGCTTTTCCCAGAGAGAGCAGATACCACAACAACAATGCAGCACAAAGGGATATCAGCAACCAAACCTTGTCATTGATTACTACTTTTTTCTTTTTCTTTTCTTCACTCATTGTAAGCCTCCCTTTCCTTCTTGATTATCCACAACAGGGATGTCCATGTCCATCGCGCGTATGGCTGTTCTTTTCTGGATCTTTCATACATAAATGAACTGCGGTTGTCGTGAAGGCTTTTGGCAACGCCAAAATATTTGGATTAGGTCCCACATATTTTTTCATAGCATCTGCTAGCGCCTCTTCTATGGTTGCGCGCGTCTTTAATCCCATACCTCTTGCAATTCCTGGCTCCCGTGCACCCACAATATAGATCGCACTTGTATGTTCTTCTGCCAAATGTCCACAACTCATCATGGAGAAACCATGAAATGGATGAAACGCATTTGCAAAGCGATATTTGCGGATATACTCTTGATTCGTTGCAAAATACTCACCATAGCGATTCATATCTGGTAAAATATTCATGGAATCATGTTGGAACATTTCATATAGCTCCTTCAAATAGGGCCACCGCTCCTCATGAAACCATCCATCACAGATGCTAGGTACAATAAATACACAATGGTCACTAAGTACTCTTTTATGACGGATAACCTGAGCAGAAAGTGCTTGCATCATCTGGATGGGGTTAGTCCCCATTCCATCCCCATAGTGAAAATTAGTAGGCATACCAAACACAACAACATCATATTTTTTCTCTGCCCAATGCACATATGTACGCTTGTCTGCTATCTCCCAGCTCACTGGTTGCATTTCTTTTGCATATCCTGAGATAATCTCAATCTGGCGCGATTTTGTATCTAGTACAGCATCGCAGCAAAAGAACTTTTTGCCCATCTTCTCTTCCATCAACATCCCGTGGCGGTCAAATTTTTCACGCATCACACTGCTTGTAGAAACTGGGACAAAATCTGGACGATGCATTACGTCTGGAACATGGTGGGACGCAATACTTTTCCAGTGACTGATCCCTGTCGCGCAGTGCTTATATCCACCAGAATACCCACCATATGGATTACCTTGTGTATGACCAATCAGAATCGCTACATCCGCATCATAGACATACTTGTTCATAATCACATGATCGCCGGCCTCTGTGTATCCTAAATCAACTAAATGCTCATAATCCTCACTGTCGTGGCTTGTAATTTGCCCTGATGGATAGAACTCTCCAAATAATTCTTCTCCTAATATTGTGCGCATTTCCTTCACAGTTGCACGTGGATGAAGACCATTAGAAAACAAAAGTAGTACATCTTTTCTTTCTACCCCTACACTATACAGTTCATCTAAACATGCCCGAATCGCTACCTTTCTGTGCGAAGTGGGCTGATTGCCTCCCTTGACAATATCTGGTATCACAATCACTACATGATCGCCAGCTTTAGCAAGTTCTGTAAGCGTTGACATTCCAATCGGATTGCGGATACTTTTGAGTGTCGCTTCATATAAACTATCCCAATCCTGAGGCAAACACTCAGGATCAGCAACAGTCTCTCCTGGAATAAAAACATCTGTTGCGTCTGGCAGATTTGCACTCACTGTGCCATGACCATACTCAAACTCTAACTTCATGTAGAAGTTCCTCCTTTTTTATTTCACATTGACTCCCGCCCGCCTGCTTTAGCAGGCTCTTAAATCAGGACAGGTGAAATTTATTTCACATTGGCTCCCGCCTGCCTGCTTTAGCAGGCTCTTAAATCAGGACAGGTGAAATTTATTTCATGTTGACTCCCGTCTCGGAGCAGTTTACCGCGATGATATACGCCTTTAGATATGTATATTTTAGGCCAAATAAAGACGAATAATCTCCAAATATTCCTCTGGATAAAAACCAATCTCTCCTTGAAAACGTGTTAGAGCAATCAAACCACCATCAATCTCTTCAATAGATGCTAACATTGCTGCATTGTCTGCTTTCAAGCCGCCTCCATATACCACATCCATGTCACCCGTTCTTTCTTTGACAAATCGCGCAATCTTTGTGATATACTCCTTACTGGCAGGTGTCTTTCCTGGTCCAATACTCCATACAGGTTCATAGGCAATAACTATATTTTTGCGGTCTACATCTGCAAGCCCTATATCTAACTGCTCTCCTAAAACCTTCTCCCACTCGGGCTGTTCTTCCTGTGTCTCTCCGATACAATATACTACTTTCAGACCTTCTGCAATGGCACAACGAATTTCTTGATTCAGCAATCGATTCACTGCTGCTGCATCTGTAACATTGGCCTCTGCCAAAATGCCTTTTTTATCATTTCTCTCCTCACAATGTCCGATCAAGGTCGCTTCACATCCCATTGCCTTCACAATAGATGCAGGCCTATTTGTGGTGAACGCCCCAAAATTTCCTCCTGGTGCTGTGTTATTGCGATACACCCCTTGACTGCCAATCTGCACAGGGCTATCGGACTTTTTGGCCGCTACTGCTTGCAATAAATGTGCCTCCGGAAAAAACTGTATAAATTCTACCTGTGTGCGGTCATAGCCCTTAAGGCCTTCTTGTGTCTGGGTGACAATATGTGCTCCCCACTCTGTTATGGGAGCCAAACGATTTACTCCACCAAAATCTGTTGGCACATCGAAACGCTTCAAATTTAAATAAATATGTTTCATGTATCCCTCATTTCCGCGCGCCCTTTCATCCGTTTCATCACTAGGAGTCTGCGCAGGCAGCGCAATCACAAATTCCCTATATTATTCTTGCATTGTACAAAAACTACTCTGTCACAGTATTGTCCCATGCATTGACAAAAGTTCCAATCCCTTGTGTTGTATACGCATGTTTCATGCTATCTTTGTACACATCTAAACCTGCTGTCACAATATCTGCTCCTGCTCTTGCACAATCTACGATCTGTTTGGGCGTACGCACAGCAGCACAAATAATTTCAGTCTTTCTATAGAAACCATAATTTTTATAAATTGTGACTATATCCTCAATGTATGATCTGCAATCCTCTCCGTTTGCCTCTTTCCAACCAATAAATGGTGACACAAACTTAGAACCATTTTTAGCGGGGAGAATCGCCTGTGCTGGTGAAAAAATAAGGGTCACATTTGTGCGTATACCCATTTTTTCCAATGCTCTTCCCGCTGTGATTCCTGCCTCTGTAGCTGGAATCTTGATTACAAAGTTCGGACTGATCGCAGAAATTTTCTGTGCCTGTTCAACCATCTCTTTTGCATCGTCAATGTGAGGATTAATCTCTACAGAGACAGGAAATGTTTCATATCCCGATAACTTTTGCTCTTCAATCCATTGCGCAATATCTGTGATTGCTGTCATAAAGGGCTTTTTGCTAAGCATAATATGCCTAGGATTCGTTGTGACTCCATCAATTCCAAATGTATCATATGCATACTTGATTTCATCCATTTTCGCACTGTCTAAAAAATATTTCATTTTTATTCGCTCCTTTATATATATTGGGTTGATAGTTTCTTAAATCTATTAATTAATTATATAATATCACAAAGCAAATTTTAGTGATAGATGCAAAATATACAAAATATACAATAATTCTTTAGTAAAAACTATCCCTTATTATTGTATTCGCTGGACGCTCGTCAGCTTCGCTGACATTTTTCCGCTGAGCGTCCATGTGCCTTTATACAAGAAGGAGAACGACCTTTTTCTCCTTCTTGCTGCGCTGGACGCTCGTCAGCTTCGCTGACATTTTTCCGCTGAGCGTCCATGTGCCTT
>CAJUHQ010000021.1 GCA_910586095.1 uncultured Lachnospiraceae bacterium
AGCGTTCTTCTGAACATTTAGAAACTCTTAGGCTGTGTCTTTTACAGCCTTAGAGTTTCTTAATGTTTTACTTAATGTTTTTATTAATGTTTTTTATCCTCAAGAACAATCTTTCTACTAATAAAGTTGTAAACCATCACAACAGCAGTCGCCACCACTTTTGATGCGGCAAACCACATTGTATCATCAAAGGTTTTCATGAGGAACTTACTTTTTTCGTATATCACACTACATCCAAGTAAGATGCCCTCATTGATACCTAGTCCTATCACACTCAAAATTATAAATAGCACAAACTCTTTTTTCCTGCTCATGTCCTCTCTGCGCACAAAGACATATCTCATACTGAGGACATAATTAACAATGACCGAAATAGTAAAGCCAATAAAACCGCCAACCGCGGTAGCAATATTTCGCGATGTTGCTCCAATCAACAAGTGAAACAATGCTGTGGAAATTGCAAAATCAATCAAAAAACACAATCCACCAACAAAACCAAATTTAATAATCTGTTCCAATAATTTTTTCATGCAGTACTGTACTCCTTATGTGCTTTGACACACAGATCAATTCATAGTTTGAATAATCGCCTTCTTTCCTATAAAGGCTTACATTTTCCAATAGGAATAAAAATGATAACGCAGAAATGAGGAAATTTATGAATTGGGTAGGAAGCTGTAAAAACAGATCCCTACCCATTTCCAAAAATTTTTATTCTTTTATAACCATTTTTTATGACTATTCTGTTATGACTACTCTTCTATAACAGCCTTTACTTCATTTGTCAAATCCTCTACCTTCTTCTGTGCATCCTCAAGGCTTGTACCCTTTACACCCATATAAAATTTAATCTTAGGCTCTGTTCCAGATGGTCTAGCACAGCACCAAGAATCATTTGTCAGGTCAAAATAAAGCACATTTGATTTTGGAAGACCTGTCGGATAGGTCTTTCCTGTCTCAAGCTCTGTAATGACATCATTCTCATAATCTCTTACGCGCACCACTGTAAGCTCTCCAAATTTCTTGGGTGGATTGTTCCTAAACTTCTCCATCAACGCTGCAATCTGTTTAGAACCATCTATTCCCTTCATAGTGATCGCATACTGAGTCTCTTTATAATAACCATACTTTTCATATAACTCAAGCATCATGTCATACAAAGTCTGGTTATGCTTCTTGCACCATGCAGCAACTTCACACAGACACATCACCGCTACAACGGCATCTTTATCTCTAGCATGTGTTCCTGCAAGACATCCATAACTTTCCTCGAGACCAAATACATAGTGATTAGAACCTGTCTGCTCGAACAATTTGATCTGCTCACCAATAAACTTAAATCCTGTCAAAACTTCGATCAATTTTACTCCATACGCATTTGTGATTGGCGTTGTCATATTGGTGGTCACAATCGTTGTGACAAGCGCTGGATTTTCAGGCATTGTCCCTGTTGCTTTTCTCTCTCTCAAGATATACTCTGCAATCAACATACCAGACATATTTCCTGTGAATGCCTTATACTCACCGCTCTTGGTATCTAGCGCATAAATGCCCAATCTATCTGCATCTGGATCGGTTGCGAGAACGATATCCGCATTCTTTTCTTTTGCGAGCTTCAAGGCATATGTAAACGCCTTGGGATCTTCTGGATTTGGATAATCTAGTGTTGTAAACTTCGGGTCTGGATTCTCCTGCTCTGGAACTACGTATACATTCTTAAAGCCAAGTTCTGAAAGAATACGTCTAACAGGCTTATTTCCTGTACCACACAATGGTGTATAGACAATCTTAATGTCATCTGCCACTTCTTTGATGACATCTGGATGGATAATCTGTTTCTTTAATTCCACCATATACTGATCGTCAATCTCCTGTCCGATTACCTGATACAATCCAGCATTGATTGCTTCTTGCTTGTCCATTGTCTTTACTGTATGATAATCGGTCACAGCCTTTACTTCGCCAATAATATCTTTATCCTTAGGTGCGGTGATCTGTGCACCATCCTCCCAGTATACTTTATAACCATTGTACTCAGGCGGATTGTGGCTAGCAGTAATCACAATACCAGAAATACAGCCGAGTGTTCTCAGCGCAAAAGAAAGCTCTGGTGTAGGTCTTAAGGACTCAAACACATAGGCCTTGATGCCGTTTGCAGCCATACACAAAGCCGCTTCATCCGCAAACTCTGGTGACATAAACCGTGAGTCGTACGCAATCGCAATCCCTTTGTTTTGACCATTTGCCTTGATAATATAGTTTGCCAAGCCTTGTGAAGCCTTTCTCACTGTGTAGATGTTCATACGGTTTGTTCCTGCGCCAATCACTCCGCGCAATCCACCCGTACCAAACTCAAGCTCTTTATAAAAGCGTTCCTCAATTTCCCCCTCATTATCCTTGATTTTTAAGAGTTCATCTTTTGTTGCCTGGTCAAAATAGTCGTCATTGAGCCAGAAATTAAATTCATCCATAAAACCCATACTGCTACCTCCGCGTAAATACATTAATTATGAGACCTATCTCTCCTTTTTATTAAACCAAAAATCCACACACTTTTCAAGGTTATTGTGAAATTTAACCAGAATTAGCAAATTTTAGACAATCTCCTTTGACACCTTTTTAGTCAGTGTACAAATTAGTTTTTTATTGCCAAAGAATAATCGCTATAATCCAACGAAAAATTCGGATTATAATAGGGATCTCCCTTTGTAAGCACATCTTTCCATTTCTCTCTAAAATGAGCAGACTCCTTTTCATAGCGCTTTGCTTTCGCCTCGTCTACAATATCAATACCACGGGAAGCCGACTCAAAATGATATAACTCTGCAAAAGGGGTAAACACATTTAGATAGCCCTTTTTGCGAATACGCAAACAAAAGTCTACATCATTCAATGCAATCTGAAAATTCTCGTCCAGACCACCAAGCTCATCATAGAGACTCTTTTTTACCATTAGGCAGGCTCCTGTCACAGCAGACACATTCTGGGCATAACAAAGTTTCCCCATATAACCCAAATTGTCATAATTAATCTTATAATGGGTGTGCCCCGCTGTTCTATGTGCGCCCAATCCCACAACCACCCCTGCATGCTGTATGGTTTTGTCACTATAATAAAGTTTTGCCCCCACTGCCCCAACATCTGGGCGTTGCGCATACATAAGCATATTCTCTATCCAATTCATTGAAATAACTTGTGTATCGTTATTTAATAACAGTAGATATTTTCCTGTCGCTGCTCTTGCTCCGACATTATTGATGGTTGCATAATTAAATTCACCCTGATACATAACTACTGTTATGTTTTCTTGTCCTTCTAATGTTTGATAATAATCAACTGTCTCTTGCTGTGTGCTGTTATTCTCAATCACTAAAATCTCGTAATTGCTATATGTCGTGCGCTCCTTGATTGAATCAATACAACGGCGTAAATCCTCTACATGATCCTTGTTTGGTATCAAGATAGAAACCTTATCTTCGCTCAAAATCTCATACTTAATTTCAAAGATTGTATCAAAAGCACGCGTGCTTTTAATCTCAAAGTTCTTAAAACCACATCGAGTCAGATGATCTGCCACTGCACCTTTTGCCGCCGCAATCGCATATGGTTTTGCGCTGATGTCACTCGCCACACTCCCCTTGTGCGAACGCCAATAATACAATAGTTTAGGCACATGTACCACCTTTTTAGCATTTGCTGTCAATCTCAAAATCATATCATGATCTTGACTGCCATCAAAACCACTTCGGAACAATTCCGTCCCTTCCAACAGTTTTCGTGAAAACACACTAAAATGACAGATATAATTATTTGCGCGAAGATTGTCTGGTGCAAAATCAGGCTTAAAGTGCAATGTAATCATGTTGTTGATACTGTCACCCTTGAACGTAGTCTCATCACAGTAGATATAGTCTGCTCCCTGCTCATTTATCACTTTGACATACTCATATAGCACTGCTGGATGTAACACATCATCATGATCGAACAAGCCAATATATTCTCCTGTTGCCATTGCATAACACTCGTTTGTATTACCAGCAATCCCCTCATTTTTTTCAAGTTTTTTGTAGCGGATGCGGTTGTCTTTGGCCACCCACTCCCCACAGCGCTCCTTCACTGAAGCAAAGGTAGCATCTGAACCATCTGCAAGACACAACTCCCAATTTTGATATGTCTGTGCCTGTACTGACTGTATCATCTCATCTAAAAAATTAAGTGGGGTATTGTATAAAGGTACTAAAATACTAATCTTGACCATACGTGGAAACACAGTTTCTCTCTGCATCTGTGCCTGCTCTGGGGTCGGAAAACTTGCTGTGCCATGTTGCTTCTTTGCCTGTGCTTCTATTTTTTTCTGTCTCAGTTTCCTTGCAATCCCACGCGGCCCGCCTAGATTCCTGACACGCCTATAATTTCTAAGCCCCCAGTGCATTGCCTGTCTCATTGGCTTAGAAGCTTTCCAAACTGGATTATTCTTGATGCGGTCAAGTTGAAATTGTAGATTGTCAGCCTCATTTTTCGCGTCGGCAAGGCGCCCTGCAAGAGAGGCCGCGCGCGCCTTTTCCTGCTCATATGCCTGTTTATAGAATTCCACGTCCTGTGATTCATTATTCTGAATCACACAAAGGCTTTTTTCCTCATTTGCCACTTTTTATTCACCTCCAAACACATTATTCCCCATACTGAACAGATTCATCTGTTATTTTTCTTACTGTGAGCAATTCCGAATCCCTATATTCCTGAAACGCAGCAAATCTTTTTCGTCCATTTTTTGTCAAAACCCCCACCATATAAGTCCCTTCCATCAATTTGCTTGTATCCACTATCAAATGAATCCCTGCAAGTTTCACATGTGTTGTCTGTTTGTGTTTTGTTCTATTTTCTTCATTTTCAAAAAGCGCTGCCACGTCTTCACGAAGCTGTGGCATAAATTCAAATTCATAGGAATGAAAATACATCTTATCTCTTGTCAGCCTAATTAGCCACAATTTTGTATCCAAACATGCGTTATTATATTTTTGAAGCACATACCATCCTGTTATGATCGCAAATGTCCCTTCATATGTTATACTGTCTATATGCATCATAGACAATCCGTCTCCTATTCGCCGCCAGTATATTTTGGACCATATTCGTTTGCCTATATCTACTTTATTATGCTCCAAATTAGAATGATACTTTAGCCACTTATCATATTTTTTCCTCATGACAAGTCCTTGTTTTTTTAATGGCGATTGTGGTTTTACAGGTTTGTCACACAAAAATAAATATTCTAAATGATACTCGACATCTTTTTTGTACTGCACCAAATGAGGATGATAAAAAGGATCATTGCCCTGTAACTGCGGATGCATATAATACAGTTTTTCTTTTTCTTGGCAGAGTCTTACTTGCTTTTCTGGCTCAATATCCTGGCCGCGGCTGAATGATTCATGGTGAAACAGCACTGCATCATTTACCTGAACATTATAAAATCCCGCCTCATATAATCGAAAACAAAATTCCACATCATTGTAGGCAACTGCCAACTCTTCACAAAAACTTCCTACACGCTCAAAAACAATTCTCTTTACAAGCATACAAGCCGCAGTCACTGCAATCATATCATAATTTACTAGATTATGCCCATGATACAAATTGCCCCTATCCTCTACACCTGCAAGTTTATGTGCTGGTCCTATCCCCATATTCGTGATCCCTACATGCTGAATCTGATAAGGACCTTCTACTTTTGACTGTGGCGGATAATACAATTTTGCCCCCACTGCCCCGACATGGCTACGACAGGCATATTCTAACATATTTTCTAACCAATTTCTTCCTTGTGGTGTATTTAATACTTCTATATCGTCATTCAAAAACAGTAAATACTCTCCACTTGCCGCCTTTGCTCCCTTATTGCACATCCGTGAAAAATTAAACTGCATTTTCTCATATAAATATTGAATTGCAAGTGATGGATTCTCCCGCTGTATAGCATCCAACAGACGCCCGATCTCTGTCTTGTTCTCCTCACTGCTACCATTGTCCACGACAATCAACTCATAATCACTATAATTTGTATAATGAATCATAGAAGTTAGACATGTTTGAAGCATCTTTGGATGGTCCTTGCTTGGGATAATCACCGAAACTTTGCCACTTCCTTGAAAACTAGATTGCTTTTTAATCTCTCCTATCCCACAAAGTTCCTGACTTTCTGCAAGTGTATTATTGGTGTATAGTACTTTGGGAATATGCACAATCGCCTGTGGACTAGCGATCTCCTCCATCAACATGACATAGATTAATTTGTATAGACTGATTTCTTTCCCATATTGTTCAATTCCTTTGCTAAGCTTGTCGCCCCTTATAGCAAAAACACTTCCAATATAGAAAAAAGACTCTAATGTGTCTGGTGAAAAGTCAGGCTTTAACCACGGTTCTCCTCTATAACTTTCTGTATCTTTTATTCGATATTGACGCGTGATGTCTTCCTGAAAGTCTCCCTGTTCTATGTTATATAGCTCCTGTAAACTCCCTCTATAATCCTCATCAGCATAGACAAATACTACCTGCTTATTTTCTATAAAAGGTTTACTAATTATCAAACAGGCATCCTGTGACAATACTCCATCTCTTTTTACAAACAGATACAAGACTGTATTGTCTAAAGCTATTGTTTCCTTAACGATATCTGATACCTTATCTAAACACGATAAAAAGGGAAGCGTACACACCTGCTTCCCCGTCTGCCTACCAGCGCGGCTGTCTATGTCCTTTTCTTTACGACAGGACAATTCATCCTGTCTATTTTCCTCATCTATCAACCATTGTAGATAGGGTGCTTTTTGTACAAAAAGTTCCTGTTCATATCTCATTCTACTCTCCTATGTTGCCAATAACCCGCAAACAAAACTGGAGTTTTCAGTCTATCACCAACTGTCTTTCCATGCTCCGATATAACCGTTGTCTAGAACAACCATCCTTGGCCGTCATCCACAAGTCATATGTGCCGGCTGGAAGTGTTCCATCAAAGATCCAGCTACAAAAGCCTGTCAGCTCCACATTTGTCTCATCAGGAAGAATGGAAGCAACATCCTTTCGATAACGCTTTTGCACTGGAAGCTCCCAAACCTTTCCATTATCGTCAATCAATAGAATTTTGAATTGATAACGAGCATTGTCCATGCCTGGCACATATGCCCATCCTTTAATCAGATAATAGCTCTTCTTCTCTTTGCCATTTCGTGCAATCGCTTTGGCAAACTTTTCTTTTCCACAGTCCTCTAGCACAATCAAAATAGCCTGATTCATCGATTTAGTACTAGGCAACTTCTTTCCCTGTGCGAGCATCTTATCACAGGCAAACATATTGACTACCTCATACCCTTCAAGCCATCGACAGACATACTCATTTTCTCCATTATTCATGAGTGTGCCAATAAAAGGATCTTTCTGATATAACTTAGTATGACGTTTATACAAGAGTGTTTTTTCATTCTCTAAACGCTCTAGTTTCTTTTCATCCTTCAGATCATCACCACGACTTAACGATTCGTGATGGTAGAGCACCACATCATTGCGCTGTACATTATAGAGTCCTTTGTCACACAATCTAAAACACAGATCTACATCATTGTATGCTACCGCCAACCCTTCAAATAGACCACCCACGGCCAAAAAGCGATCTTTTCTCATCAAAAGGCATGCTGCTGTGACTCCAATCATATCATATATAAACCGATTCCTGCCATAATAATATGACTTACCATCATCGTGCAGTTTTAGTTTGTGCCCAGGCCCCGACAGCGTATTTGTAACGCCTGCATGCTGAATCAATGTGGAGTTTGGATACAAAAGTTTTGCTCCTACTGCACCTACATGTTTGAGTGATGCATGTCCTACCATCCTAGTAAGCCACAAATCCTCCACAACCTCCATATCATCATTGAGTAACAAGATATATTTGCCTTTTGCTGCCTGCACCCCCATATTACACATTCGTGAAAAATTGAATTCCATTGGCTGATACAGGTATGTGAATGGATACTCTTCACAAAACGCCTCTAACTGGGTCTTTGTCTTTTGTTCACTTCCATTATCCACCACAATCAACTCATAATTTGGATAGGTTGTATGCTCATACACCGAACGTATACATCTCTTTACTATTTCCGCATGATCTTTAGATGGAATAATAATGCTGACAAGTGGCTTCTTTTCCAACTCATAGATCGGATAAGAGATTCCCGTTGCTTTATCCTCTACCATTGTTCCTTGCCATCCACGCCTTGTCATGGCACTGATACGAATAAAATCATAGTCTCTTCCCACTCCAATAAAATTTGTTTCGTGCATCACTCGTTTTTCGATATCCGCTCTGTCCTTGCCTTTCTGGTAAGCGTGAAACAGTATCTTTTCAATATGCCCAGGCCGTCTTTCCCGCTCGGTTGCTTTCAGAACGAAATCGTATATATTTTTCTTGTAATCCTCGTCTCCTAACCATTCTATCTCCAAAAAAGAACTTCTTCTAACTGCAAAAATATTTCCAAAATAAAGAAAGGAAAATAAGGTATCAGGAGACCACATAGGCTTTGTCCACGGAAAAATTCGGTGTGCATGTTCTTGCATTTTGAGATTTTCGCTACGTTTCTTCAATTCCTTTTGAATCTTTTCTGTCTCCTCCACCATCCACACATCCTCATCTGCATAGACAATATTGACATCTTCATGTGTGGCAAAATACTGCAAAATCTCATAAAAAGCACTTTGTGCAATCTTTCC
Source organism: uncultured Lachnospiraceae bacterium (assembly GCA_910586095.1). Classification (GTDB taxonomy): domain Bacteria; phylum Bacillota; class Clostridia; order Lachnospirales; family Lachnospiraceae; genus COE1. The sequence goes on from CAJUHQ010000021.1 coordinate 8,767, forward strand.
TTGTCGCGAGGCAAAGATCAAATATTCCTTATTAGTGCGATGAAGTGAGAAATTCTTGTCACAATCTTCCATATACACCACTTCTACATTGGGGTATGCCTCATCTCTTATGTCCTCTTCATTCTCCTTTACCCAGAAAAGATATGGATCTGTCTGGTAATGCAGTTCCTTTTGGTATTCTTCTATACAGTTTTTGTACAGCCTATCTTGTATAGCTCCCTTAATCTTTCCTAACATGCCCTTCTCCATTCTGTATCCTATCTCCAGTGTCGCGTCCAAAATCCCTTTTTCTTTGTATTGCTAGCTTCCTCCTGAGGTGGCGGCGCTAGTTGTCTTGTCAGTTCCTCAAAAAGTTCTAGCACTTCCATGTCCACTGTCAGCATACCACCCCCTGCGGCATTGATTGTAAAGTTTGGATCTTGCGTGTCAAATACTACCACGCCACTTTCTTGTCGTGCACCATTGGTTTCTATCGTCTCTGGCGCATAAAGATTGCTGTCTAGCCTAATTTCCTGAACTTTCACCACACATCGAAATGAACAAGGATCGATTCTAATCCTGACAACATCTTTTGGAATCTCACACGAAAATTTTAAAAGTTTCACCTCTCTATAACAGTCCTTTAATGTGATCGAGTTGGCTTCACTAAAACCTTCGCCGTAGTCTAGATAAATCTGAACAACAAACCGCTGCGCTGAAAAAAATACACAGTACTCTACCATTCCTCCAAGCTCATATGCCTTGTTTCCTATTAGCTCTCGCACGTGTTCTACGGATGCATGTTTTCCTGTAATGCGATTTTGAAACTCCTTCTCCTTGTCTATCGCAGCCGCCATCTGCTCATCTGAAAACTGCAATACCTCTCTCATCAAAAACTCTTCACAGGTTTTTCTAGCCTCTCCACCTAATGTATAGTTATAAAAAGCCCGAAACGCAATTTCCTTTGCTCCAATCGCCTGATCCAATGTCCACTCATAGTCAATAAGATGCCACTTTTCACCATCCACTAAAATATTAGGAAATGTAAAATCAATATTGCTAACGGGATATTCTTGCTCATGATAGCAAAGCCAATGCATATATTCATCAATCCATGCGCGAAATCCTTCTAGATCTGCCCTGGTCAAACAATCATCTAACAATGACTCCAACGTTACACCCGCACAAAACTCAAACGCTAATCCATTTTTGATATCTTTCTCAATCACTTGGCATTTATTGACATCAATCTTTGTCCCCGCATAGCGCGCTGACAGACTTTCATAAGCTTGTCTTGTATGTTCTAGATGTCCACATGCCTGTTGTGTATCTGGAAGTTTTTCCACATAAATTTGTCCGCTAGGATCTTGTACAATCATTGTGCGTATGGCCCACTTTGCCGCTCTGTCATTAGAAAATTTTGCATAGAGCACATTGGGTGCTTCACCCACCACTAAAAGATATGAATTAGAAAAGAGAGGAAACTCCTTTTCCTCAATAATTTGATCGAACACTTGTTTTTCATCAAACAACAGTAACCGTTCTCTGTCAAAATTTCTTAGATTGTTGGACAATTCGCCCTTTTTTGGAAGATACTGATCGGAGTACAAGGTGGTCATAAACTTATAATCTGGGTAAGGATAATAAAAAGAATACTCCTCAATCCCCGTTTTTTCTAAAATCTCTTCTAGTCCACGCCTTGTAAATGTCCTGGCCGAGCCGCCTTCTCGATATCCCTCTAACCCTGCAAAATACGTTCCTAGATGATCCTCACGACACCCTGCAAAATACTTTAGCCCAAATTTATTCTCTATAGCAATCACCATGCGTCCTTCTGGCTTTCTGTGGCGATTGCAAATCTTCATAAAATCTTCATATGGGGTATCTCCGCCGATATAGGCCTGTCCATATTCAAACACCCCAATTAGCAATACATAGTCATACTCTGTAGAAAGATGTGGTTCAATCTCCTTAAAATTCCCCACCATCACCGTAATATTCTCATATTCTTGATTTCGATAGGCATTTACAAGACTGCGCTTTTTGGAGAGATCTACACAAGTAACACTTCCTGCCCGTTTTGCAAATGCACTCGTAATCGCACCACAACCAGAACCAATCTCGAGTACTGTATCTGTCTTTTTAAACGGAATCCAATCAATAATGTTGGTTCGAAAAGGTGAAAAATGGTAAAAAATCGGCCAACTCTTCTTTTCCTCAATGATTTTCGGAAATTCGTCTGGTGTGTGGTGCAAGGCAATCTCTAACATCTCATCTTCTATGGCACTGCCATCCGAATAAGAATCTTCTCCCGAATAATACATATAATCCATTGTCACTTTTCCAATTTTCTCCTGATTTTGCTTTTGGTCCTCTGCCATACTCACACCTCCCCTTTCCTAGTCCCATTGTAACTATTCAAATACATTTATTACTTATAGTCTCAACTTTCTACAACGCGCAACGCCTAGTGTACTGACACATTTACCACTTTGTTTTTGCCAAATTCGTCTTTATTTTCATTTTTTATCTTTATTTTTTATTTATATTTTTCTATAAAGAAGATACCACAATTTTTGAGTCCATATCATAGTATCCCACTGTATTCTTATCTGATACCACTGTCACATCAAGCGCATCATACAATCGATGATACACTTTAAAATCATTCCCTTCATATCCTGTCACTCCAAATGAGAGCAAATACTCTCCACCTTGAAGGGACATCTTTTGTGTAAAACATACCACCTTAACGTCTCCCGCCTCAACAGGCTCTAAAAACGCCTTCTCAAACATGGTATTCGTTCCTGTAATCTCTGTGCCTTTTGGCGTCTTAATCGAAAAGGCAAAAATTGGCGCAGGCAGACCTTGATAAAATCGAACGCGCATATGAATCGTAAAATCCATCCCTTTTATCACAGCACTTGTGCGTATCCCGCGATCATCTGTAATATACATTTCTTCAATCTGTGCTTCGCGCGTGCCATATTCTAATGTCTGAGGATTATCATTGTTGTCTATTGTCTGTTCTTGAAGCAGATCTTGCTGATCTGTTTGTGTAGATGTTGTATCGCTACTTTCTGTACTCTTTTGTGTATCTTCTTTTTGTTCGACAGTTTCTTCTACAGTATCCTCTGTATCCTGCCCAGAAGAGTTCTTGTTCTGTGCTGCCTTTTGTATATCCGCATCATGCAGCAGACTTTGTTCTGACTTGTGATCTGGCAACTCATATTGTCCTACCAACACACGCTTGTAGTCATTAATCATATCTTTGGGTTGGCCTTCACCCAATTTTACTCCTTGATTGAGCAAAATCACCTTATCACAATACTTTGCAATACTACTTAAATCATGGCTAACGATCATAATCGTCTTTCCCATATTTTTAAACTCTTCAAATTTATGGTAACACTTTGCCTGAAAAAACACATCCCCAACAGAAAGCGCTTCATCCACAATCAAAATTTCTGGATCAATATTAATCGCCACAGAAAATGCAAGGCGCACAAACATACCACTCGAGTAAGTTTTTACTGGCTGATGTACATAGTCTCCTATATCGGCAAACTCTAGAATTCCTGGTATTCTAGACTCAATTTCAGATTTGGAAAAGCCGTTCATGGTGCCATTGAGATAGATATTTTCAATCCCTGAATATTCCATGTTAAAGCCTGCACCCAACTCAAGAAGCGCCGATATACGCCCGTTGACTGTAACAGCCCCACTTGTAGGATTGAGAACGCCTGTTATTATTTTTAAGATAGTAGATTTTCCAGACCCATTGGTCCCTATAATCCCCACACATTCTCCCTGCTTCACATCAAAACTTACATTTGACAGTGCAAAATGTTCACGATACTTCTTTTTTTTGGTAAGTCCCAATGCCTCCTTTAGGCGATCCATTGGTTTGTCATACAATTTATATACCTTGCTGACCTCCTCCACTGCAATCGCAATCTCTTCTCTTTTTTCTGTCATCTCTCTATCCCCTATTTTTTCTTTGTAATCGCCCCATTTATCCCACATATTTTGTTGTGTGACAAAACAAACGTCAATCTGTGTATTTTATAGCTAAACCGTTCCTTTTTACAGAACATCCGCAAAATGAACCTTCAGCCTGCGAAAAATCAACGCACCAACACCAAACAGCACGATGGTGACAATCCAAAAATAGGCTGTTGAATAGAAATCATCCCAAAACCACGTCTTTGTAAACATTGAATTTCTATAGCCATTCACCACATAAAAGATTGGATTGCACTTGATGATCCACTGAATCACCGGCTCCCCATCTAACATAGAGATATTCCACAAGATAGGCGTCGCCCACATTCCAATTTGTAAAAAAATATTGATAATCTGTGTCAAATCGCGAAAAAAAACAGCGATTGCACAAGTTGCATAGCTTAGTGCTAGCACAAACAAAAACAGACAGAAGCTAAAATAAATCAACTGCAACAAATAAAGATCCGGCTTATAGCCATAACAAAAATATACCACAAGCATAAATGCGACAAAAAACACATGAATAAATGTAGCGGCTATTAACTTCACAATTGGAATAATGCTAATTTTAAACACGACTTTTTTAACGAGATAACTGTATTCAATCAGTGATGTCGTTCCATTGCTAACAGCCTCGCTAAAATAGAACCACGGCACAAGCCCTGCCGTAAGCCAGAGCACATATGGCGCCTCCACTCCGATTGTCAGAACTTCCTTTTTATCTGCCATCATCAGATGTCCAAACACAAACCAGTATAGCAACACAGTGACTACTGGTTGTGTAAATGCCCACACACGCCCTAGATACGATCCAGCATAGCGATTCCTAAAATCATTCTTTGCAAGTTTCCAGAGCAAACTGCGCGATTGCCACAGCTCTATTGGAAGCGTTGCAAGTTTATCATAAAACTTGTAAAAAATCGCCATAGCTCCTACTATAATCAGACAGGCAATCACTTTTTTAGCCTGTTCCTCCTGTTGATCAGCAAGTGGATTGTGGTGAATCATAATCACAGTCGCAAGTACTGCCGCCAAAAGCGTCACAAGCACTTTTATTGTTCGTTTGGATAATCCTTTTCTCATCTTCTGAAATCCTTTATACCACTCCAGAGTCGATCTTTATCTGAAAGAATTGGCTCTACTCCCTCTGGTATCGGCCACGTGATCCCAATATCTGGATCATTCCACAAGAGTCCGCCCTCATCATTGGGATGATAGAAGTCAGTACATTTGTAGCAAAATTCCGCATATTCAGAAAGAACTAGGAAGCCATGCGCAAAATTTTTTGGCACTAGAAACTGCTTTTTATTCTCCTCCGATAAAATGACACCATACCACTTCCCATAGGTCTGTGAGCCTTCGCGCAAATCTACTACCACATCAAACACTTCGCCTCTCACAGCACGCACCAATTTATCTTGTGGAAACTTTTTTTGGAAATGAAGTCCTCTTAGTACTCCCTTTTTGGATGCAGATTGATTGTCCTGTACAAATACCAAATCAATTCCTGCCTCCTCAAAATCATTGCGATTGTAGGTCTCCATAAAGTATCCTCTACTATCTCCAAATACTTGAGGTGTAATGACTTTTAATCCCTCTATAACCATTCCATCTACTACACATTCCTCTACCGTAATCTTGCCCATTCTTCTCGAATCCTTTCCTAAAATCTCTATCTTGTCAGTCGCCAATCCCCAAATAACTGACATTTAAATCGACGCGCCCTTCTATGCCTGCAACACTACCGCTTGATGTATACTGCCACATATCATAGCGACCTGTATATAACGGCGTCTCTCTATACTCTGCAAGCCAGATCTTTTGTCCAATAAAATCTTCTACATTAAGATTGTTATAATACCAATAACGCCCCGAATAAACTCCTGCGTCAAGTCCTGCATTTTGTATGGTTTGACAAAATGCATTGGCGATCTCTGTCCTAGTTGCAGCGTCTAACTGATCTGCTCTTCCATTTCCGCCTGCTCCCTCAATATCAATAAACACAGGATATTCAATTGTCGTATCGCCTAACAAGGATACCACCATGCTGGCCTCCTCCACTGCCTCTACACGATCAATTGCCTGCGTGAAGAAATATATACCAACCTTTATTCCTGCCTTTTTTGCCCCTTCAAGATTTCGGAAAAAGAAGGGATCTTCTATCAGCCAGCCAGACGAAGAGCCTCTATAACCACAGCGAATAATAGCAAAGTCAACACCTTCTGCCTTGACAACTTCCCAGTCAATCTCACCATTCCACTTTGACACATCAATTCCTAGTTGTACTGCCTTTTCATGTTCCTTTTCAATATCTAACAGCGCCTTGTATTGTGTATCGTCCTCATCTTCACTTTCTATGGTTGTTGACTCGGTATCTTCCTTAAGTACGTCTATCTCTGCTTCTGAATGTACAAAATAATCTATATCGTCAATTACTGTATAAGATACAATCGACTTTACACGCACATTGGCAGGATCTGTTGGAACCTTAAATCCTTCCATCTCATTTAATGATACCTTGTATTCTCCAGGCTTTATATCCGAAATCAGAATCATACCATCTTTATCTTCGTCCACATACACGCCAGTGTCAGCAACCACCACAGCAAACTCTTGTCCTGTCACTGCCTCTCCTTGGTCATCTAGAATCTTGACGCGGATATCACGTTCCACAGAACTAGCCAAAATACTAAGTGTACGCACTGTGTTACCCTGCTCGTCCACCTCATCATATGTATCCTGATTGGAACCAACCGGAACATTTGTATCAAAAAATTCACTATCCTTTAAAAATGCTGACAAATTGGCCCCATGTACCTTCCCGTCTGCCTCTGTCACAATGCCTGATGTACTAACAGTTTCTTGTGTATCTGTCGTATTTTGATTTTTTCCCGCAAAAAAATAGTTAAAATTGACTGCTGCAACCACTCCTGCAACCGCAGACATAGAAAGCAACACAATCAATATTCCAAGTCGTTTTCCCCTAGAGTCCATTGGCAACCTCTACTAAATACTGTCCATATGCTGTCTTCATCAGAGGCTCTGCCAACTGCAAAAGCTGTTCTCTTGTGATATAGCCTCTTCTATATGCAATCTCCTCGATACAAGAAATATAAAGCCCTTGGCGTTTCTGGAACGCACACACAAAATCAGCGGCGTCAAGAAGTGAATCATGGTTTCCTGTATCAAGCCACGCAAAGCCACGCCCCATTGTTTCCACTGCAAGCATCCCTCTTTTTAGATACTCATTATTGATACTTGTAATCTCAATCTCTCCGCGCGCAGAAGGCTTTATATTTTTTGCAATCGCAACGACATCATTGTCATAAAAATAAAGCCCTGGCACTGCATAATTGCTCTTTGGATTGGCTGGTTTCTCCTCGATAGAGATCGCTTTGCCATCTGCATCGAACTCTACCACGCCATACTCTCTAGGATCGCGCACATAATACCCAAAAATAGTAGCACCACACTCCTTGGCAGCCACGCGCTGCAAAAGCTTAGAAAAGCTCTGTCCATAAAAAATATTATCGCCCAACACAAGCGCCACAGAATCTGTACCGATAAACTCTTCCCCTATGATAAAGGCATCTGCAAGGCCGCGCGGTTGTTCCTGCACTGCATATGACATCCGAAGCCCTAACTGCTCTCCTGTTCCAAATAACTCTTCAAACACTGGTAAATCACGCGGTGTAGAAATAATCAAAATATCTCGAATCCCCGCGAGCATCAACGTCGATAACGGATAATAAATCATTGGTTTATCATAGACAGGCATAATTTGTTTTGAGATCGCCTTCGTCAGTGGATAGAGTCTAGTGCCAGATCCCCCTGCTAAAATAATTCCTTTCATAGACTATATTCCCTCCATACTTAATCGTCCTTACTGCCAACACCCTGCGAATAAAATTCATATTGTAAACTTTGTTTTCACAGGATACGCCAAAGTGGGAACGCCACAGACGACGTTCCCTGGTAAACTGCTTGTCCTTTTTATTCGTACATTTCCTCATAATACTTCTGATAGTCGCCGCTTGTCACATTTTTCATCCAATCTTCATGCTCAAAATACCACTGGATTGTCTGTCGGATACCATCTTTAAACATAGTCTCTGGCTCCCAGCCAATCTCCGCTTTAATCTTGTCTGGTGCAATCGCATAGCGCCTATCATGTCCCTTTCTGTCCTCAACATAAGTAATCAAATCCTTTGACACCAACGCCTTTCTAGGATCTGTATCAGAAAGCTGCTCTTGAAGTGTCTCAATAATGATGGTGACAATCTCAATATTTTGCTTCTCATTGTGACCGCCTACATTGTACGTTTCAAACAAACGCCCCTTCTCCTGCACCATATCAATGGCCTTTGCATGGTCTTCCACATATAACCAATCTCGCACATTTTTTCCATCCCCATACACAGGAAGTTTCTTTCCCTGGAGCGCATTGTTGATAATCAGCGGAATCAACTTCTCTGGGAATTGATAAGGTCCATAGTTATTGGAACAATTGGTAATATTTGCAGGAAAGCGATACGTATCCATATATGCCTTTACAAGCATGTCTGATGAAGCCTTACTCGCAGAATATGGGCTGCGTGGTGCATAAGGCGTCGTCTCATAGAAATACTCGCCCTCCTTCTCCAAAGAGCCATACACTTCATCTGTCGATACATGAAGGAATCGTTTTCCCTCTTTAAAGCTACCATCCTCCTGCTCCCATGCGGCCTTAGCACAATTGAGTAACACGGCTGTCCCTAGCACATTAGTCTGCACAAAAATCTCTGGATTTCTAATGCTTCTGTCTACGTGACTCTCAGCCGCAAAATGAACAACTCTGTCAATATCATTCTCCTCAAAAATTTTCTGAATAGCCGCCTTGTCAGTAATATCTGCCTTTATAAATGTGTAATTTTCTCTGTTTGCAATTTCTTTAAGATTCTCAAGATTTCCAGCATATGTCAACGCATCCACATTAATGATTCGAATTGTATTGTCATATTTGCGAAACATATATTGTATATAATTTGAACCGATGAAGCCTGCGCCTCCTGTTACCAAATAAGTTCTCATATTCCTAAATCCTCCATATAACAAAGATTGTATTGTTTGCCTAATTTTATCCCAAAATGTAAAATATTGCAACCCCTGTTTCTATATGAATGTTATCATGTAACATGGTACCCAACATTCTGCAAAGTCTATCGTTAGCCAGCCACATAATGATGCATATTATCTAACACAGTCAATACCACCATCCAAACTAGTACTCACTACTGCAAATTATGTCAAAAAGACTAGGCTGTTATACATAACGGTTCAGCCGTAAAACGACTGAACCGTACGTTCCTAATATCCTAAATAACTGTAATTGAGATCTACATCTCCCTTGATTCCATTGATCTTTCCTTTACTTGAATACTGCCACATATCGTATTTTCCACTATATGTGGGTGCAGCAGTGTACTGCGCAAGCCATATTTTATAATTCCCTATAGCTCCCATATTCAGTTTGTCCTCATACCACGATTTTGATGCATAGATTCCTGCCTTATACCCTGCACTTGCCACAGTTTGACAAAATGCATTGACAACCGCAGTACGAGTTGCCTTGTCAATCTTGTCTCCTCTTCCGCCACTCGACTCTGTATCGATAAAAATTGGATAGGTAAGATTGTATCCTTTTACTAGACTAACAGCAAGAGAGGCTTCCTTTACAGCTTCCACTTCGTTTACTGCCTGAGAGAACACATATACACCAACCTTTAGACCTGCTGCTGTGGCTCCTTTAATGTTTGTCCTAAAATTCTGATCCTCAATCAAAACTCCCGTAGAAGAACCTCTGTAACCACATCGGATAATGACATAATCCACACCAGATGCTTTCACTGCATTCCAGTCAATTGTTCCATTGTGTCTTGACACATCAATTCCAAATGTTGTGCCATTTACCGCTGTCGCAATTGCTCCGTCAGAACCAAAATTATACGTAACTCCCTGAATAATCTGAGTTCCTGTCACAGGTTTTCCACTCTTGTCATAGTAATAGGTCTTTCCATCTATGGTTTGCCATCCTGTATATGTATACTGTGCATCTGTTTTGATATAGAAATCTGAATTATTAAAATAATCTGCATATACCGCTTCTTTGTAGCTTCCGTCAGATGCCTTAATATAAATCTGATTTCCGTTCTTGTCTTTGAGTTTTGTCGTTGTGTCAGACACCGCACTGGCATTGACAGTCACTACACAAGTTGCCTTAAGCTGATTTCCCGCATTATTCTTCTCTTTGGTCGTCGCAGTGATTGTGACGCTTCCTGGAGCAACACCTGTGACAACACCTTTCTCATCCACTGTTGCCACTTTCTGATCAGAAGATTCCCATGTAACTCCCGAATCAGACTTATAGTTAGAAACTGTTGCCACAAGTGGAGTGGTTGCACCCACACTGACTGTTACATCCTTTGTCTTATCAAGAGTAATTGTAAGCTCTGCTGCCTCTGTGATTGTAATTTCGACACTGCTGCTAATCGCAAGCTCTTTGTCGTCTGCGCCTTTTACTCCCGTCACCTTTCCTGTAATGGTGGCTTTTCCTGCCTTCACCCCTGTTACTTTTCCATTTGTATCCACAGTAGCAATTGATTGGTCAGAACTTTCCCATGTGATACTTGGGAAACTTTCTGTAATTGTCTGTGTACTTCCATCCTGTTTAGTATACACTAGCTTTGACGGACTTATTGTAAGAGATCCACCAACCGCACAACTATCTGCTGATTTAGATAGTTCTAAACTTCCACTTGTAATCTTTGCAGCCTCTACCTTGACCTCACACTCTGCGCTTGCAGTTTCTATTGTCTCAGTAGTCTTTTTTTCTTTTTCAGCCTCCTTAATCTGTGTATATTTATAACCTGTTATTTGATCGTTTTCATCTTTTATAGGCTCACACTTTTTCTTCTCCTCTTCTGAAAGCTTATCGTATTCCTCTATTGTAATCGTACTTGCTTCAAGTGTTTCTTCCCCCACAGACTCCTCAGTTGTTGTGATAGTTTTCTTGGTTACAGTATATGTGATGATCGCCGTTCCCTCTGCTTTTGCTGTCACAGTTCCATCACTCACTGATGCCACTCCTTCGTTGGAAGATTTCCATTGTGTTGTGTACTGATACTCAATATTACCTTCTGTAGAATTCTCAAAAGATGTACCTTTTAGTGCTGTGCTCGCTCCCACATTCAATGTGACGCTAGATGGCTCAAGCGATACATTTAGTGTGTCAAACAGTATCCTAGCTGCTGCCTTAGATGTCTTTGACGGATCTTCAATTGTTGTCTTATCCACGAGCAGATAACTTTCTGAACCACCTACAGGCGTCTTGGTGGATTCTACCCACTCCACTGTGTCTGTAAGTTTTACTTCCTCTTTTGCGGCATCATTTTTGCCAGTATCCTCTACTGCGACGTCGATTTGCTTCTCTGTCTTTACCTCATCTTGTACATTGATAACAACATACTCTACCTTGTCCTTTACAGTCACTTGCTGTGATACAGTAGGGAACTTATATTTGTCGGTAGACGTCACTATCGCATCAAATACGCCTGCATTGACATTTTGTGCATAGATAACTCCGTCCATGTCCTCGTCAATAAGCACTAGATTTTTTCCCTTTGCATTTGTCAGTGTCACCTCAAAGGCTGTTCCTGTGATGAGCTCTCCTGTATTGGCATCCGTGAATCGTATCTTTAGATCTTTCTCTACAGAGACAAAGCTGACATTGACTTTGCTCGATGTTGGTTCCTCTTCTATCACCTCTATCGACGAAATCTCTTGTGTGCTCTCTTCCTCCACAAAATTTCCCAAAAGTGCTGCATCGGCCATAGCAAGAAGTCCCTCTTTGCCTACAATGCCTATATTAGAAAGCTCACTTCCTAAAGGGGCTATTGCCGCAATCTGATCATTGACATGATTATTTTGAATAAACATACTTAAAATCACTGTCACTGCTGCCACTAACACTACCCCTGTTGACACCAAGATCGCATCTAGGGCAGTTAGATTAGAAAACCAATCCCGAATCCTCCATAACAAGACTTGCACTGGCTTTTGGGGTTCTTCGTCATCAAAGTCCTCCCAATCCTCCTCATCATATTCTTCCATTTCATCATAGGAAGCCTCAAAATTTTGTGCATCGTCATACTCATCTACATACTCTTGTGTCTCATAATACTCCTCTTCCTCGTAGGAATCCTCAAACTTCTCATCATATTCCTGTACTGTTTCAACATCACTTTCCATTTCTTGAAGCTCTTGTGTATACTCACTGCTGGTTTCTAGCATTTCTTCAGAATCATAAAATTCTTCTTCAAAATTGTCCTGTGATTCGTAATACTCTTCTTCATATTCGTCTATTTCACATGCTTGTTCCTCATCATGTTCCTGCTCATACTCTTGTGTTTTGTATGTTCTGGTTTCATATTCTGAATCTTCATATTCTAAATTTTTGTCTTGTGATTCTTTTGTGTCTGCTCTCTGATTCAGAGTCATTTCATCCGACAACTCATAGCTCTCTTCATCATTTTCTATTTCATATACCTCGGGGCCATATGTTTGCGTCTCATAATCCTCTTCGTATTCTTCTGACTCACAATCCTCTTCGTCGCTTTCTATTTCATATGTCTCTAGGTCGTAATTTTCTTCCTCATATACCAACGCATCCTCTTCGTCTACTTTTGCGTCGTATTCATCTACCTCATATTCCCCTTCTTCATACAACTCTGTTGTGTATTCTTCTGTCTCATACTCCCCTTGTTCATACTCTTGTGTCTCACACTCTTCTATAATATCGTCTTCCTCATATTCCTCTGATTCTTCTATAATATCATCTTCCTCATATTCCTCTGACTCTTCTATAATATCATCTTCCTCATATTCCTCTGACTCTTCTATAATATCGTCTTCCTCATATTCCTCTGATTCTTCTATATTATACTCTTGTATCTCATAATCTTCTTCGTATGATTCCGTTTCGTACTCCTGTTCTTCATATTCCTCGTCCTCATACGCCTCTTCGTACTCCTGTTCTTCATATTCCTCGTCTACATACTCTTCTTGATTGTATTCCTCTGTTTTATGACTGTCTCTATATTCGACTATGTATTCTTCATCCTCCTTTGCAGCATCTGCATCTATTGTAGACGCTTCGTATTCCGCAAGGAGCTCTTTTGTATCATTACCAGCCCTTTTATCTCTTTTTCTTTTGTCTTTACCATACCATCCTACTGCCTTCTTTTTTTTCATAATTCCTCTGCCTTCCGGCACTCCTCCTTTTCCCAAAAATCTCTGCTGCACAATCGTATTGTACTTTCTATAATTTACTATATCGTATTTTTCCTTTTTATCTTTCTGACTGCATATCTATTCTTTATTATGAAAGTAAAGAACAACTTTCTTAATAAGATGACCATGCGGCCTGAAATGGTATATGTTATTTCAGAGTTTGCATGGTGTTTATTTATATGAAAGTAAAGAACAACTTTCTTAATAAGATGACCATGCGGTCTGAAATGGTATACGTTATTTCAAAGTTTGTATGATGCTCATTTATTATGAAAGTGTACTTTGTTGCTTTCATAGTATATCAAAGTATACATAACTACTCAACTATTTTTTACGTATTACATAATGTAAATCATGGAAGCCATACCAACTCCTATGCTACCAACAGCAATACACCTTTATTCCTTATATATAAAATATAGTAATCCCTGTCATAATACATGCCACTCCTACAAGTTTTTTTATGCTAATACGTTCTTTAAAAATAAAATAACTCATAATCAATACCATGACATTCCCTAAAGACTCAATCACCGGCCCATTTTTGTATTCCATACCACTATAAGCATAGATTGTAAGAAGCATAGATACAAACAACATACCATACCCAGTGATTACATAGCCATTGAGATACTCCTTAATCATTGTACCATAGTTTCTCATTGCACTTTTTTTCAAAAGTACCTGCGACACAGAAGCTACTGCCACAGATAAAAACATTGCAAACACATATTGGCTACTCATCTGCCTGCTCCTTTGTATCTGTATTAATAATGGCCGTACCTATCACAATGAGCAAAACACCAACCACATTTTTAACTGTTATTGTATTGTGAAAGAACACCACTGCCCACACCATAGACCACACCACTGCCATCGAACGATTTGCATAGGCAACACTAAGTGAAAAGCGCTTAATCATCTGCTGCCAGAGAATAGCATAAACACCCAATATCAAAAACTCCATTCCAAAAAAGAACAAGAATTGGATGGGCTTTTCTTTATTTGCGGATGCTTCCTTAGACATTACGCTGGATATAGTATAAATGACAATCACGCCTTGCAGCAATGCTATATTTTTGATTCGTTCCATAAAATCCCATCCTTACTAAAGTCAACCTTTTGTGATTCTATTACCCGCCTACCTCAATCACGTCATCATCTAAAAGTCCCTGCTCTTTATAGACCCAATAATAGTTGTAATCCATATAAATATAATACCCTTGCACAAAATCTAACAGAAAATAGCCTTGTTCCTCCATGCTACCTTCCATTCGCTTCTTACTTGAAAGCACCACAAAGGCACAATGCTCATTGCGCGCACATCGTGCTACCTCTTCCACAGAATACTTGTACAAATCCCCTTCCATCGCATCATACAACTCATTGGAAAACGTCCACGCAGGCTCTAACATATTCCTTCCATACGGTGTAAATATATCTGCTGTATATTGCCTAAGGAATGGCAACAACTCCGCTGGAAGCACTGCAATCGGTTTATAGTTTTCAAGCCGTATGGCCTCGATCACCTCAATAACATGGGATGGAATGTGATATGCATTAGATGCCCTAAAATGTAATGTATTGGTGTATACTAGATCTCCATTGATAACAATCATAAGAACCGCGAGTACAAACACCAAAATCTTTGATAGTACCCATTTAAAGCGAATCATCAACTTTACCACACTATAGCACACAAGCATCCCCATAGGCATGGTCCAGAAGACACGGTAATAAATATCCTCATCGATTCGCATCCCAATCCACGCATAAAGCGGACAGGCAAAAACCACTATTAGCGCTGCCACAAGATACACCAATACCACACGAAGTTTTCTGTCCCGCTCTGTCATCCACAAAAATAGCAGTGCAATCAAAAAAATCGGAATCAAAAAACTTTTATTATTATATAAAAGAATATCTTCTATGATAATTTCCATGACAGAACAAATATAATCCCACATACCAATCCCCAAATTATCATGCAACCTTGTGTTACACCGCTTCATGCAACATACTTTTCTATATACACAAAACTTATTATTGTACTATTCAAAGAGATCGTACAATCAAATATGCCTATTCATTATCAAGTTTTTTACTTAACTAAAAGATAGCAAATTGCCAGTAAAAAACAAGGACTACAACAAGCAATCATTTTCACAACAAAATCGACACTTCTCTTTTTCAAGCCAATCAAAAGAGCAGCTATCCCAACAATAGTAGGTACTAGCATAAACGAGACACTGGTGGCGAACACTGCCGACAGACAAACACAACCAAACAACATCCACATTCCTTTGCTTACGCGCTCTTGTGCCAAGTAGACTAAACACATAAACATTGCTGGAAGTACCATCCCTGCCATCATTCCCTTTCCCTGCCAAGTTCTTGTCATCGCAAATGTCTCGGCTGTATACAATGATATATTTCCATATGCATACCACAAAATAATCAGCAACATAAAAATCGGCCGATATGTTTTTTTATTCCACAATAGACGATTTCCTACTTGTCCATAAATGCAATACATAAACAATAGCCATATTGGCGCAAGAACAGTATGTGCCACCACTGCTGGCGCAATCCCGCTGATCCGCGACAACCACGCCTGATAGATTGGAGTCGGCGAAAAGGCATGTCGTATATCAAGTGGATAAATATATCCTGTATAGGCATCTCGCACATACATTGAATCAAAACGATCTGTCAGCACTGCCGTGGCAATATAATAAGCGTCATCGCCATCCCAGTACTCAAAAAAGACTGCGTAGGCCATCTGTAGTGCAATCAGCACAAAGACAAAAAACCATCCTATTTTAGTATATATTGGTAACTTTTTGATCCCTCTAATATTGTTTGCATAATCTTGCCATACTACTCTTCCGTGCCATAACGAAACCAGCAAAAGCACTATAATAATCGTTGTATAAAGTAGTACAAGCAACATAAATCGAGCCTCCAGCAAAATAAGTGGAATCGCCACTAGCTCAAACACAAAAAAGCTCACAAACCACCCGCAGACATATGTCATCGCGGGTGTTCTCTGTAAGCTTCCCATATATCGCACAGGTATTAATCCTAAAAAAAATGGTACTGGGAGCACGAAGATCAACAACAGCGCCCACTTTATGATTTCCACCTGATTCCTTCCCCTGCCTTTCTGTTCTTTTGCTGCAAATCTATTCCGCCAAAAATTGTGAACTGTGATTTTCCACAAAAAGTTTTATATCCGCTAAAATTTCTTCCTTGCTGGATATGTAGCCAGCCTTTCCGCCAAACTTTTCTGCATGGACTGTCTTAAAGTCATACTTTTGCGGTTTTCCAGCCAATTCATTTGTAAAAGTTCCGCCTGTAAGCTCCTTATACAATTCTCCTGCCAAAATGGGCTCTGTCGCTAGATTTAACAGTGTGATCCCATGATCGAGTGCGGTCTGCAAATCCTCCCACAGACGAGTCAACGGATAAAATTGAAAACTACTTCTACTGTCTGTAAAATTTAAGGCTGTAAATCCAAACTTTCTAAACTTTTCCTTTAACAACATCTTTTGATCGCTCAAAAGTCGCATGCACCGATAAAACCCATTATCTAGTCTCTCATAGCAATCGCGCAGCAGTATAGCATCTTCTGGTTTCTCAAGAGCCTCAAGCTCCTTATATTTTTCTTCTTTTAGCATTGATGGTATCACATGAAGGTAATCATAGATAAAATTCTTTTTTATGTTTAGTCCGTAGATTCCTGGAAGTCGGATAATCAATGCATCTGGATAATTTTTTCTCACCCACTCCTCTAGATAATAACGATTGAGGCCATAGGGATGAAGCTCATTCCCCATACCTGTTACATCCGATAACGCAGAAACGTTCTCGTCCACATCTACAGGATTTCGATACACATCAATTGTAGAAATCAACACCAACTTTTGTGGATTGATTTTTTTGATATTCCGCTGTGCCTGAAGAATTTGTTCCATGTCCCGATAAGGATCTGTGTTAGCCAGATATTTCTCTGCGCGCACCCCTGCATAAATCAGCACTTCTGGGTCCAATCCATGCGCTTTCTCAATATTTTTAGAATTAAATACTCCGTCCACGCGATTTCTTGCTCGCGCATAGATATTACTTCCTACAAATCCAGTGTAACCAACTAATACTACCATATACACTCCTCTTTTCTTTGCTGTCGATATGAGATCAATGTACTTATAACGCTCCTATTTATTTTGTGATCTTTTCAATACTTTCAAAACTATATTTTTTCCGTCGAAAGACCAAATCAACTAAGATCTGCAAATATCTGATAATGATTGTAAGTATACCAAACAATCCGAAAAAAGCAAAGGACATAAAAAATATTGTTGTCGTCCAACCTGCCACTGGCGTACTAAATAAATAGATCACCGCTGAGTAAATCGCCACCAAAATAGCAACCACCATCATTGCAATTGTCATTGCAACCGAAAACTTATACCCCACCTGCGTGAACAAAATCATACTGTCAACTGCGAGATCTTTCCTATATCTATATTCCATCTTGTCTGTTTTCTCTAATCCTATCTTAGTGATTGTATACCGAATATTGATCGTCTTTAGCCCACAATTGGCATAGACAGCCTTCCTGTATGGCACCGACTTATTCATGCTACTGATGCGATTAATCACCCTGCGGCTCAATACCCGAAACCTCTCCGAATACAGCTTATAGGAAAACTCTGTAAACTCATTAAATACACGATAAAATAAATTGGAAGTAAAGCGTTGCTTTTTGTCAGGAGATGCACTCACAATATCATATCCTTCCAGTGATTTTCTATACACTCTCATAATCTCCTGCGGAGCAAAGTCAAGCACTGCCGAGTCAAACTCTAGTACAAAATCTCCAATAGCCAAATCCACGCCTGCATTCATTGCCGCCTCTAAACCGTGAAAATAACTCATATTCAGTACTGTAACTGTCGTAGTTTTAGCCTCGCCCCCTACCTTGCGCACTACCTCTACGCTCGCATCACTAGAGTAATCATTCACACAAATAATTTCTGAGTGCTCAAAGTGGGTTTCCATCACATCAATCACTTCTCTCAAAAAATCCCCTATACAAGCCTCATCATTATGCACATACACAACTGCCGACATAAAATTTTTTTCCATACGATCGTTATTTTTATTGATATCTATCATTTCTCTTCACCATTTGTTTTTATTGCCCCACTATTGCACTATCCATAACGGAATACTTACTGCGAACGTCTTCTTTTTATTTTATCATTTTGGCCAATGCATCTTTTTATCTTATGCCAACACCTCATCAAGATCATATACAGTATTGATCTTTCCTGATAACACTCCAACAAATGTAGGATTTTGAGAATAGATTCGAATCACTGTAGGCCGTGAGTCATCAATCTCTGAACTAGTCAAGATCGGCTTCATCGAAAAAAGAGACTTTTTATAAGAAAACTGATAGTCGTCTTTTAGATATTTGCGTGCCAAACCCGACATATATGGAAATGCCGTATGCGGTCTAGCCTCACATTCATTGCAGTTTCCAAGATGCTTGTCTGTACAAGCCGCCCCCTTTTCTTTCTGACACCCAAACTCTGGTGTAGGACTATAGCTGGTGGCATGTGGTGTAAATGTCACAGAAGTCAACGAATGAAATTTTGTCTTTCCAAAAGGCATGATCGAAAAGAATGGGCCATCCATCACAGTAAAACCATATTCACGAAGCCGATCATTCACATCACATAGTATAATTTCACAAAGTTCATATTTAATTCCAAATTTCTCATACCCCAACATAGCAAGAATCTGATTCGTGGAGGCATAAGTAGCATTGAGCACAAACCCTGTACTGTATACTGCCTTGCCGTCGCACTCATTGACATACAACTCATATGTCTCTGTAGTCTTACAAATCCTCTCAATATCCGCCCTATAGTGAACCTCCACTAAATTTCCAAATACGGAAAGCTTATGCATAAAAAAATTTCTTAAAATTATTGCATCATACGTATACTCACGCGTCAGAAATGCTCCATCACACATTCCTTCACGAAAAAACTTTCCAGGATAAAGCTCTTCACAGGGGATATTGGCCGCCTTACAAAACTTCACAAACTGTTCTCCATTTGACCATGAATACTCACTAGATGTTGCATATACTTTCTTAAATTCTCGATTGATACAAAATCCGTAATCCTCATCAAACCGTGCAAAATACCCTGCTGATTTCATAGCTGTAGAGAGTGAGCGCGGATAGTGATATCCTTGATGAACACGTGCCTGATTGATATACGTAGCTCTTGTAAATGGAGCATTCTCACGCTCTAACACGAGCACATGTTGCCCGCGGCACGCACAAAAATATGCAGCGTACAGACCATATAGCCCCGCACCAATAATAATCTTATCATATTTTTCCAGAGTGTTCTCCCCCTTATTTTATAATAAACTTTTGGAGTTGTCTTGTGCTTGCGAGCATAGTTCTTTGTCTAACGCTCCTTTGTTGTCCTCATTATGGGATAGCACATCCCGAAAATAATACCTAGGCCTGCGTTTTGTTTCCATATAGTTACGCCCCACATACTCTCCAATAATCCCAAGAGACAGCAAAACTGCTCCCCCCAGAATCCAAATCGACATTAAAATAGAAGACCAGCCACCGACAGTATACCCAAAATAATGCTCATATATAATGTGTATAATCATAAAAAAACCAACCAACAATGCCAATATACCCATCATAAACACCATCCGAATCGGTTTGATACTAAAGGAAGTAATGCCATCCGCCGCAAGTGTAAACATTTTCGAGAGAGAATACTTTGATTCTCCTTGCATACGTGGAAACACATCAAAGTGCACCACCGACGATTGCAAACCGATATCTGGAATAATCCCCCTAAGAAACAAATTAACCTCTCCATATTCAGAAAGTGCATCTAAGGCCGCTGCGCTCATCAGACGATAATCTGCTGAATTCTCATAAATATCACATCCCATCAGCCGCATAATCTTATAAAATATTGTCGCTGACATCTTTTTAAAAAGACCATCTGTATTTCTGGAGTTGCGCACACCATACACAATCTCACTGCCTTTTTCATACTCTTCTATAAACCGTTCTATTGCATCAATATCTTGTTGCAAGTCCGCATCAATTGTAATGGTATAATCACAGTATCTACGCGCATACATCATTCCCGCAAGGATCGCATTCTGATGTCCACGATTGTGTGCGAATCGCAGCGCTATAATCTCCTTAGTCTCCCCATAAAGTCTTTGCAAAATGTCCCATGTTGCATCGCGTGATCCATCATCCACAAATACAATTCGACTTTTGTCTGATATGATATCACTGTCCACAAGCAGTCTACGTTTGTCACAAAGTCGCTTTGCTGATGTCTCCAAAGCCTCCTGCTCATTATAACATGGAACTACAATATAAAGAATCCCTTTTTTCCTATGC
Organism: uncultured Lachnospiraceae bacterium; assembly: GCA_910586095.1. GTDB lineage: Bacteria > Bacillota > Clostridia > Lachnospirales > Lachnospiraceae > COE1. Next base: position 29,549 of record CAJUHQ010000021.1, read on the forward strand.
TCACTCACCTGTTCTTTGTCCTTTCTGTCGTCGCCGAGTCTTGCACAACTTGTTTACTCATCCCACACCATCCTATGACCAGCATAAACACTGGGTTTTGAAATACAAATGGGACAAAGGAGGATTCCATCAACATCCGAATACTGATGACAATCACAATCATATACCCTGCATAATCCTTTGTTTGATACTGTTGTTTGATTAGCCAAATTATCATTGTCAGATAAAGGCCAAACGCCAAAAAACCCTCCTGCAAAAAAAGTTTTACATAGCCCATATCGATATATACACCTGGTTTATACGTCCCAAAAGGTGAGAACTCTATCCCCTGTCTAAATTTTAGCATTTGATGAATTCTTCCTACCATCAAGCTATTAACGCGGTATACCCATGCAGGACAACTTTTTGCATAATCATATTGCTGAAAATTCCATCTAAGAAAACTCAAAGAAAATACGCTAAGAGCCACTACAAAAATAATTCCTGCCACATACCAAATCTTTTTGTCGCGCAATCTCTTACAATATTGAAAAAAGATTACGAGTAATCCCGCAGCAACTCCAACCAGAAATCCTGTTCGTGAATCTGTAAGAATATACAAACCATAATTAACAGCTAAAAAAGCCACTATATGCCATCCTTTAAGCTTGTCCCACCATACATACATCGCAACAAGGGCCAGCCGAATCACAATATAATGTGTAGTGTTAGGCGAATTATACCCCAATACATATCGATTCGCCGTTTCAATTTCCGTTCGATAGGCATCTGTCTCCATCCAAATACCAGAAATTCCAACTCCTGCAACTGCGATAATCACAATGGAAGCAACGGTATTCATTACTAGATACCACTTCATAATCTTTTTTCTATCCAAATCTTTTGCGGCAATCAACAAAAGGAGAACACGAAGGACAAAATTTCTGTCTGTATATAATTTGCAGACAATACCAAACGCAATCAACACAGCGATTGCTGTCCACTCTCTCTTAGAATGTGTATCCACAATAATCTTTACTGCAAAACATTGCATAGCAATAAAGATTAACACTTCACTGCCAGGAATAGAAAAACTTGCATAGAAAAAAGCAGCCCATATCATTTCAATCAAAATGCCAACCATTGCAAAATGAGCACTCCGTCCTCTAATCGATGCAACAACTGCTGTACAATCCACATTCTGCAACTTTCTAGACAGCAATCCTTTTCCAATCCCCCAGACAAGCACTGCTACAAACGTCTGTATAGCCCACTTTCCTGTCACTGACAAAAGCGCAGTAAACACTTGCTCTTTGTTGGCAAGAATCCCACTAACAGAAAGTGGTGATACGACTTCTCGAATGGTCATAAAGATGGTATCCACCAAATCCTCACGTGTCAATACTGCCAGATAGATACTGCACACCCACATGCCATACAATTGTAAAAGTATATTTTTATTTTCATCCTTGCCCATGATTTCTCACTGCTCCAACTACTTAGTCTAGCCGAATAACCCAAACATCTTGTATCTTTTTTACGCATCCTTGCGCTGGATAAATTGGCATATTTTGATATTCCTCACTTGATAAAATTTGTTCTTTTCGCTCGGCTTCAATCTCTGGCATTTGCATCCCTAAGTATGTCTCCACAAAGTGGTTTCGCACTCCTGATGTAATCAGGCCATTTTCCATTGCAATCCCTGAGAACTCACGATACCGATCATCCTCCATTGGCACACGCTCCACTGGACTTGGATTATCCACATAATAAAAATCTCCCGCAATAAAGAGCTCATCTCCGTATTGATAACCTTCTGTCTCCTCCACGCGCGCAAAAATTCGCTGATAATATGCCACTGTTCTTTGAAACGCAATATCCATTCTAAAATAAGCTTCATTTGTAACCAGATAGTTCTGATATGCAGTCAAAAACAGTACTCCCACAGTCAGCCAGGCAATTGTATGTTGTATTACTTTGTTTCTCCACAGCCCCTGGGTCTGTTCCCACAGCGCTAACAGACAAATATACACCAGTACATAGGCATATAGCATCAACATGGAGTAATCTACTTCAGGTGCCATAAAATATACAAACGCCATCGCTAATGGTGCAAAGAAAGCAAGCAATACAAGCATAATACTTTCTAGCTTTCTCTTATAAAACTGCTTTTTTACAATCACAAACACAAACAAAGCAGCCACTAGAATACACACCAATATATTCAAACGATGTGTCCATTCCGACATAAAATCAAACGGCTTTAATACAAAAAAGTCCAATACTCGTTTATAACAACGAAGAATGAGACGCGGCATTTGAGAAACTGCAATATTGCCCATCTCTCCCACCCCGCCATATGTCTCATTCACAAGATTGGGATAAATGATCCAACACAACTGCATATACACAAACACACTAATCCCTAGCATTGCAACATACTTGACGCCTTCCCAAAAAACCTGTTTACCTGTCTTTTCTTCATAAAATACGTCAAACATCAACCCAAATATTAAAAGAGCAATGGCAAATGCAATGTAGCTTTGATAAATAGCCAACACAAAAATCAATAACACTGCACACCCAAACACCCCATACCGATATCTGCGCGCTAGATAGACTGCAATGCACAACATCAAAATTGCCAGCGCAGAAGTATGCATCATAAACATAAATGTCATATTGGAGGCAACACTTGGAAAGGTCAACATCAACAGCGGCACTAAAACTGCTGCCGTCACACTTTTTAACCGAAAAATCTCCATAATAAAACAGGCCGAAATGGAAAGTAATATAATCCCAATCATACCATGTAGCGCTGGCACACTCCACTTGCCACCAAACTGATAGATATATTTTAAAAACCATCTGCCAAGTTGTGCACCGCTTCCAAAATTGTCAATGCACATAATATCATCCCAGTTTGGCAACTTATGTGTCAACATATAAAAATGTGTAATCCACCCAAAAACAATCCCAGAAAAAAAACATATCCAACTAGTCTTTTTGATTTTGCCAAAGACACTATATAGTACATCCGATTCCATCTCTATCTTCACCCTCTCCATGCCTCAATAATGGAGCACATTTCTTTTTATTTTTCTATACATAACTCTGCTTCTTTCTCAATGTGTGAATATACCAGAAGTATGCCTCTTCTTTTCCTATCCTATACGATACACAAAAAATCCGCGATACAAAAGACTACCCTTAGTATAGCGGATTTTCCTTTTTTATTCAACATATTAATTGAGATCCTCGATAAACCATGTTGCAGTTTCACCTTACTCAACTATGACTAAACTACGTCACTGCTGATAAAATGTATACTGATAGCAATGTACAACATACATTTAATTGTCATAAATGAGTGCGTATCCCGTTGACGGATAATTCGTTGTAAACGTAATGGTACTATCATCAACATCCTCATCCCCTAGAATAGTTACCACGCCTGCTCCTAATTGAATCAACGAAAACTTTCTGCCTGGTAATCTATAATATTCAGGAATTGTCATGACAAGTGTCACAGGATCTTCTATCTGTTTTACAGCCTTGCCGTTTTGTGTCAGTGTAATAGTATATCCTCCTATATAGGCACAATCTCCTATCACCATAGAAAAGACCTCCAAAGCTGCAAGTCCTTGCTGTCTACTACTTACTGTTATTTTTTTATCTGAATCCACCATACCAGCAAATTGAATCGATGTATTGAGATCTACATAGGGATAGTTTGCATTATACTCTGTCGTAGATGTGTCGAGCGGCGCTATATTTTGAAGTGCCCCATTCGTTTTTCCCTGTGCCAACTGAATCATATAGTGATTTGCCACCCTATAGTGATACATGTGATTATATCGTTCCATAAAAGCTACAATACTGTCATAACTTGTATAGGGAATCGCCCCAATATCTCTGCTTTTAATATTCATCCCATAAATATAAAAACAAGCGTTTTTCTGTGCTCCACCAAAAGCTGAAGCATCTTCAATAAATGTCCCTGCGAACATTGTAACGCTAGCTAAATGAGGAAAATTCGAAAACGCTTCCGCTCCAATAGAAGTGATCCCTTGCTCAATCTCAATTGCATAAATCGTTTGATTGTGCCACGGCCTATTGCCCAAACTCTCTCTAGTATAGGATGGTACTGCCCCTGTTCCCTGAATATACAATGTATTCCCCCGAACCTTTGCCGCAAGATCATTGCCCTCATCGTCTTGAAGTACCCAGCCATCTGAAACCTTTGTCCAACAAGCATTGTCTGGAGCTGCGTACACCCATGTAGGCATAAGAAAAACCACTGCCATGATACAAATTATACCCATTGTACATTTCATACCTTCTGTTGCTAGTTTTCTCATCAAAATCCTCTCCTTTCGCCTTCATTTATATAGAAATTATCAAAATCATTCATATATTATAGAGATGATTTTAGTATACTGGATTCCTCCTGATTGTTCAATGTTTATATCAATATCTTCGTAAAAATACTTATTTCGCACTAATCGCTCTTGTTATATTCCAAAAACTTGAGTTTTACCATTGATAAAACCACTTAAAACACAGAGAAATTCTCCAACATATTAGCAAAAATACTAGTGCTATCATTGAAATCACTATGCCTGCATAAAAACCTTGTGGCACATATCGCAATTCAATCATATGCTCTCCATAATTAATTGGAATCGCCACAAAATCTTGAATCTCTAATGGTTCTGTCATTTTTTCTCCATCAACTGTGACACTCCATCCGTTTTCCCACGGAATAGAACAAAGTACATATTGGATATTTGTACTCTTATTCACACACGAAAGCTCTAATTGGGAATCAGTATGCATATTTATATCCACTTGCTGCTTTTTTATTGACATGGCATATCTATCCAAAATTCCATCAACTTCTCCATATACAAATATTTTATCTTGATCGATCCTTTCTCCATTTTTCAAATAAAAGCGCAATTGAAAAAGATCTCCTCTTCTTATTTTCCCACCATACTTCATAGTAGCTGTTTGTTCCTGAAATGGTATCTCTACATCCTCCATGTATGCTGTTGCAGTCAAAACATTTGCATCTTCATACCATGCATATATAGCACAATCCACATCAGCTTTGTATGCATACTCTACATATGCATCCGAATCAACTGCTATAAAAGAGCCATCATCTGTTATTTCACAATGGTGTGCATTTACCACTTCCCTATGCAATTTCTGAAAAATATCCTCACTCTGTTGACTATCTATACTATGATACCATTCATTTATATATTCAAATATGACTGGATTGGTTTGCATTTCTAAAATCTGTTCATTAGCAATCACTGCAAATGGCAATACATTCTCATTTTCATATAAATCTCCATTCCGCCGCCTTTCAGTTGGCGGCACAAATAGTAATG
>CAJUHQ010000022.1 GCA_910586095.1 uncultured Lachnospiraceae bacterium
GCCCTCTCACGGCGAAAACAGGGGTTCGATTCCCCTACGAGCTGTTTTACAACTTCAAATTGGAAATATAAATTATGGCTCGTTGGTCAAGCGGTTAAGACGTCGCCCTCTCACGGCGAAAACAGGGGTTCGATTCCCCTACGAGCTGTTGACTGTTGTAAACAGCCCAACCCACTAAATCTTAAAATTCAACTGATGAGTTTTAAGATTTTTTTATGTACATTTTTTACATTAATTTGTTCAGGAAATGTTAATATTTATTTTCTTGTTATACAAGTTGCTTTCAGCTATAATAATAAGTGAATAGTATAATAGTATTGAGAGATTTTATGTAAGAAAGGGTGTTGTGAATGGGTGTAAAAAGTGAAAAAACTATAAAGGAGTTTACGCATAAATATACAAAAGTATGTGTAGACAACAACGCCATCGATCCAGAACTTTTCGATGAATATGGTGTAAAAAGAGGATTGCGTGATAAAAATGGAAAGGGAGTTCTCTCAGGACTTACCAATATATCACTGATAAAATCCTCTGAAGAAAAAGATGGAAAAACAATTCCTTGTGAAGGTGAATTATATTATAGAGGCTATAATATTCATGATCTGGTGCGAGGTTTCCGAGCAGACGAACGATATGGATTTGATGAGTGCGCCTACTTGCTACTCTTTGGAGATCTTCCAGATAAAACACAACTTTTAGATTTCAAGAAGACGCTTGGCTATAGTATGACACTTCCAACAAATTTTGTGCGTGATGTCATTATGAAAGCCCCAAGCCATGATATTATGAATTCATTGACAAAGAGTGTGTTGACTCTCGCCTCATATGATGACAGCGTGGCCGATCTATCGCTCAACAACGTACTTCGACAGTGTTTAATGCTTATCAGTGTATTCCCAATGCTTTCTGTATATGGATATCACGCTTACAATCATTATGAGTGTGATGAAAGTTTATATATACATCGTCCCGATCCAAAACTCTCCACAGCAGAAAATATTCTTAGAATGCTCCGACCAGACACACTCTATACTCCTGTGGAAGCGCGCGTGCTCGACGCTGCTTTAGTACTTCATATGGAGCATGGTGGTGGAAATAATTCTACATTTACTACTAGAGTAGTCACAAGTGCTGGTTCAGATACATATTCCGTTATTGCGGCTGCATTATCCTCTCTAAAGGGTCCTAAACATGGCGGTGCGAATATCAAGGTAGTACAAATGATGGAGGATCTGCGCAGAAATGTAGATGATACAACAGATGAGTCTCAAGTACGTGAATATTTATATAGGCTTCTCAACAAGCAGGCATTTGATAGAAGTGGATTGATCTATGGTATGGGACATGCTGTCTATTCCATTTCTGACCCACGTGCTCTAGTATTTAAATCCTTTGTAGAGCGATTAGCAAATGAAAAAAATCGTCATAAAGATTTTGAGTTGTATTCTATGATCGAGCGCCTAGCTCCAGAAGTTATCGCAGAAAAGTGTCGTATTTACAAGGGTGTAAGTGCAAATGTTGACTTTTATAGCGGATTTGTATATAGTATGCTAGATATTCCTTTAGAGCTATATACACCAATCTTTGCTATTGCACGTATTGTAGGTTGGAGCGCTCATCGTATGGAGGAATTAATCAATGCCGATAAGATTATCAGACCAGCATATAAGAGCATCCTTACTTTAAAACCATATCAATCTTTGACAGATCGCTCTACTCCAAAACTTGATACTCACAATGAAAAAGTATATCAACTTCCAATGAATTAGACAAAACGGCTAAAATACAATATATTTGTAACAGTTCAGCCATGCAACATTGAATATACAAAATGCTGTTGGGAGCTTGCTCGCATAAGGCATTTTGTATATTCGATTTTATAGGGCGGACGCCCGACATGAAATAAGTTGTCGGAAATAGCCAAAATGAATTGTCAGATTGTTCAATCCGACAACTTATGAATGGGTATGGCTGAATAGTAACATATATTTTTAAAAAATCAAAAAAATATATTGCATTTTCTGGTATATCATGTTAATATAATTTTAATAATTGATGCTAGATGATAAAGAGTGGACTTGCGAGTCCACTCTTTTGTTTGGAAATCGCAGTGACTGGTATCTACGATTTAGATGTGAGGTGATCGAATGGCAAAAAAAGATTCCTATGAAGAACGCGCAGAAACATTGTTGATGCCTATTGTGGCTGCAATTAATTGTGAAATCTATGACGTGGAGTATGTAAAAGAAGGCAGTGAGTGGTATCTACGAGCATATATTGATAAACCAGACGGTGTAACAATTACTGATTGTGAGACAATCAGTCGCGCCTTATCTCAAAAGTTGGATGAGGAAGATTTCATTCCAGACGCCTATATTCTAGAAGTGTCTAGCCCTGGGCTTGGAAGAGCACTCAAAAAAGATAAACATCTTGAAAAGAGTATTGGTATGGAAGTAGAGATAAAAACCTATAAGCCAATTGACAAACAGAAAGAATTTATCGGCATTTTAAAATCCTATGATAAGGATACTATCACCATAGAGACAGAAGGCGATTCGATACCAGCAGACAAAGTCTTTGCAAAATCTGATATAGCAATCGTTAAATTGACATTTGATTTCTAAAAAATAAACCATCTTGAATCTGTGCATATCAAACTATACTATATTCTAATGATAACAAACAGATGAAACACAGCATAAATGGTTATTTCTAATGATGTAGCAAAAGCGCGGTATATTGGCTTTTTAACTATAGGAGGGTAATGGAAAAATGAATAAGGAATTAATGGAGGCACTGAATAATCTAGAGAAAGAGAAAGAAATCAGCAAGGAAACTCTTTTCGAGGCAATTGAAAATTCGCTTCTAACAGCCTGCAAGAATCATTTTGGAAAGGCAGACAATATCACAGTGCAGATTGATAGGGAAACCTGTGATTTCCTAGTATATGCCACAAAGGAAATCGTTGCAGTTCCAGAGGAGGTAGAGGACAAAGTCACCCAGATCTGTATTGATGATGCTATTCAAATTTCTAAAAATGCCGTGATTGGCGATACCATCAATGTGGAAATCAAATCAAAAGAATTCGGACGTATTGCAACACAAAATGCAAAAAATGTTATTTTACAGAAAATCCGCGAGGAAGAGAGAAGCGTAGTATACAATCAGTTTTATGAGAAAGAAAAGGATGTGGTCACAGGTATTGTACAGCGTTATATCGGCAAAAATATCAGCATCAACTTAGGAAAGGCAGATGCTGTGCTCAATGAGGCAGAGCAAGTTAAGGGAGAAGAGTTTAGTCCCACTGAGCGCATCAAGATCTATATCCTAGAGGTTAAGAATACGCCAAAAGGGCCACGTATTCTTGTCAGCAGAACACACCCAGAACTTGTAAAACGACTTTTTGAGGCAGAAGTGACAGAAATTCGAGATGGAACCGTAGAAATTATGAGCATTGCCCGCGAGGCAGGTAGCCGCACAAAACTGGCAGTCAGAACTAACAATCCCAATGTTGACGCAGTAGGTGCTTGTGTAGGTATGAATGGTGCGCGAGTAAATGCTATTGTAGAAGAGCTTCGTGGTGAGAAGATTGATATTGTCAACTGGGATGAAAATCCTGGCAACTTTATTCAAAATGCGCTTTCTCCTGCCAAAATTGTAGCAGTGTTTGCAGATCCTGACGAAAAGACAGCAAAGGTGGTTGTTCCTGATTATCAACTTTCGCTAGCTATAGGTAAAGAAGGACAAAATGCAAGGCTTGCTGCGCGACTGACTGGTTATAAGATTGACATCAAATCAGAAACACAAGCAAAGGATGCAGAAGGTTTTCGCTATGAAGATTATATGTATGATGAGGATGGAGATGTTTATTACGAGGAAGAATATGTAGAAAGCGAATATGAAAGTGAGCAAGATGTAGCAAACTATACTGAATCAGAACAATCAGCCTTTGAGACAGTAGACTATGACAAAGTCGATGATGCGAAGGAGAACGAGGAATAAATGGCAAAAAAAATCCCGATGAGACAATGTATCGGCTGTGGTGAGATGAAAAGTAAAAAGGAGATGTTGCGAGTCCTTCGCACAGAAAATGAAGGCATTTTACTTGACACAACAGGCAGGAAAAACGGCAGAGGAGCATACATATGCCCAAATCCTGAATGTATGAAGAAAGTTCAAAAATCAAGAGGGCTTGACAGAGCTTTTAAGATGACAGTGCCCCAAGAAGTCTATGACCGTCTGGCAAAGGAGATAGAATCATTTGGATAAACAAGTTTTTAATGAAGAATCTTTTAATAAAGAGCATTTGGATAAAAGATATGTGGATAAAATCTACTCCATGTTAGGTCTTGCCATGAAAGCTGGCAAAGTAGTAAGCGGAGAGTTTGCAACAGACAAAAATATAAAAAGCCAAAGAGCATGGCTGGTCATTATACCAGAAGACGCATCAAATAATACCAAAAAGATGTTCTCCAACATGTGTGATTTTTACAAAGTACCTTTACATTTTTTTGGCACTAAGGAAACACTTGGTCATGCTGTTGGCAAATCCATGCGGTCTTCTCTTGCTATTATAGATGAAGGCTTTGCAAAATCACTGGTAAAACAATTAGAACAGTCTGTCGGACAATAATATCAAACAGGCATAAGTTCCACATATTTTGATTAGAATGCCTGCAAATGAAGGCAAATGGGAGTTAGTAATATGGCAAAAATGAAAGTATATGAGCTTGCACAGGAAATCGGTGTAAAAAGCGCGGAAATCCTTGCATTATTAAAAAATAAAGGTATAGAGGTAAAAAGCCACATGAGTGTATTAGAGGACGGACAGGTCGAAGATGTAAAAAAAGCTATAAAGACACCTGCCAAGTCAGAAGAGGCACCTAAAGCGACAGAAGGTTCAGAAGCACCCAAGGAAAAAAAGGCGCCTGCTAAAACTGGTGAAGGTATTGTAAAGAAAAAGAAAAGCATTATATTTGTAAGCAATCCGCACAATTCTAAGATGCCCGGAGCAGCTCAGATCCCCAGGAAACCTGAAAAGAAGGCGACACCAACACCACAACAAACAGGAAAGTCTTCTGTAGAAAAGCCTGTGACAGAAAAGGAAACACCAATAAAGAAAACTATAGAACCAGTATCTGTAAAATCTGTGTCTCCCACGTCTCCTGAGACAAGACCAGTAAAATCAGAAACTACGAAACCAGAAGTTTCTAAACCTGAGACTGCTAAGCCAGAAGTTTCTAAACCTGAAACTACGAAACCAGAAATTTCTAAGCCTGAGACTGTTAAGTCAGAAGTTTCTAAACCTGAAGCTACAAAACCAGAAGTTTCTAAACCTGAGACTGCTAAGCCAGAAGTTTCTAAACCTGAAGCTACAAAACCAGAAGTTTCTAAACCTGCAACTGCTAAGCCAGAAGTTTCTAAACCTGAAATTTCTAAACCACAGTCAATCAAAACAGAGTCCATAAAATCCGAATCTACAAGAGGAACTGAACCAACACAATCCAAATCTATACCTATAAAAACAGACCACCGAAATGATAATCCGCGCCGTGATAATCGCGACAATCAAAACGATGGACAGCGCCGTGATAATCGCAACGATCGCAATGATGGACAGCGTCGTGACAATCGCAATGATCGCAATGATGGACAGCGCCGTGATAATCGTGACAACCGCAATGATGGGCAACGTCGTGATAATCGCAACGATCGCAATGATGGACAGCGTCGTGACAATCGCAATGATCGCAATGATGGACAGCGCCGTGACAACCGCAATGATGGACAGCGTCGTGACGGGCAAGGAGGAAGACCTAACTCAGGGTATAACAATGGACGTGATAATGATCGCATCCGTGACAATAGAGGCGGTTACGGTGGAAAGAGTGCCAATAAGGGAAGCTATGTTCCCGAAAGCCCTATAAAGGATGCTGAGAAACATAGAGATGAAGAAAAACGGCGAATCAGCCAAGAGAAAGATAAACGCAACCGCAAAGATTTCATGTATGAAGAAGACGAAAATGGCATGAAGAATATCAAGGGCAAAAATAAACCTGGCAAGTTTATCAAACCTGAGAAAAAACCTGCGGAAGCTGTTGAAGAGCAGATCAAAGTCATCACACTGCCTGAAACAATTACAATCAAAGAACTTGCTGATAAGATGAAAATACAGCCTTCTGTTATTGTTAAAAAATTATTCCTGCAAGGACAAATTGTTACAGTAAATCAAGAAATCCCTTATGAGACCGCAGAAAATATTGCCATTGAATATGATATTATCTGCGAGCAGGAAGTAAAAGTAGATGTTATTGAAGAATTGCTTAAAGAAAATGAAGAGAATCCTACTGACATGATTTCGCGTCCTCCTGTTATTTGTGTTATGGGACATGTAGATCATGGTAAGACTTCTCTTTTAGACGCCATCAGAAAAACCAATGTGACCGACAAAGAAGCCGGTGGTATCACACAGCATATTGGTGCGTACACTGTTAATATCAACGACCAAAAAATTACATTCCTCGACACACCAGGACATGAGGCTTTCACCGCAATGCGTATGCGTGGAGCTAACTCCACAGACATTGCAATTCTAGTAGTGGCAGCAGATGATGGTGTTATGCCACAAACTGTAGAAGCAATCAATCATGCAAAGGCAGCAGAGATTGAAATTATTGTAGCTGTCAATAAAATTGATAAACCTGGCGCAAACATTGAGCGTGTAAAACAAGAGCTTACAGAATACGGTTTAATTGCAGAGGATTGGGGTGGAAGTACTGTCTTTGTACCTGTGTCAGCAAAGAGTGGTGAGGGCATTGAGCAGCTATTAGAAATGATCTTGCTAACTGCCGAAGTGCTTGAGTTAAAGGCAAACCCTGACAGACGGGCAAGAGGTCTTGTGATCGAAGCTGAGCTCGATAAAGGACGTGGGCCAGTTGCCACTATTTTAGTACAAAAAGGAACTCTGAGAATAGGTGATTTTGTATCCGCAGGCGCTGCCATTGGTAAAGTACGTGCTATGGTCGATGATAAGGGCCGAAGAGTCAAGGAAGCAGGACCATCTACTCCAGTAGAAATCTTGGGACTCAGTGATGTGCCCAATGCAGGTGAAATTTTTATTGCTCATGAAAATGATAAAGAAGCAAAATATTATGCAGAAACTTTCGTGGCACAGAATAAAGAAAAGCTCCTAGAAGATACTAAAGCTAAGATGTCTCTCGATGATCTGTTCTCACAAATTCAAGCAGGTAATCTAAAAGAACTGAACCTCATCATTAAGGCAGATGTGCAAGGTAGCGTAGAAGCTGTTAAGCAAAGTCTTATGAAACTATCCAACGAAGAAGTGGTTGTGAAGTGTATTCATGGCGGTGTAGGTGCCATCAACGAATCAGACGTCACATTGGCATCTGCCTCTAAGGCCATTATCATTGGTTTTAATGTTCGTCCAGATGCACAGGCAAAAACAACTGCCGAGCGTGAGGGCGTAGATGTACGATTGTACAAAGTAATTTATCAGGCAATAGAAGATATCGAATCTGCGATGAAGGGTATGTTAGACCCAATTTTTGAGGAGAAAGTTATCGGTCACGCTGAGGTAAGACAGATCTTCAAGGCATCTGCAGTAGGCAATATTGCAGGATCTTATGTGCTTGATGGTATATTCCAAAGAGACTGCAAAGTTCGCATCAGTCGTGGAGGAGAGCAAATTTATGAAGGAAAACTTGCCTCACTCAAACGATTTAAGGATGATGTCAAGGAAGTCAAATCAGGCTTTGAATGTGGTTTTGTATTTGAGGGATACGACAGTATGCAGGAACTAGACATTGTAGAGGCATATATTATGGTGGAGGTTCCTAGACAATGAGAAAAAACAGTGTTAAAAATATCCGTATAAACGGAGAAGTACAACGTGTTCTAGCAGAAGTCATTAGAAGCGAGATCAAAGATCCACGAATCAATCCTATGACCTCTGTAGTCGCTGTAGAAGTAGCACCTGATCTTAAAACTTGCAAAGCATGGATCAGTGTACTTGGTGATGAAGCTTCTCAAGAAGACACTATTGTTGGTCTAAAGAGTGCAGAAGGATACATCCGAAGTTTATTGGCCAAAAAAATCAATTTGCGAAATACACCAGAAATCAAATTTATATTAGACCAGTCTATTGCATATGGTGTTGCCATGTCAAAAAAGATTGATGACCTTACAAAACAAAGTGCTTCTACAGACAAAACAGAACCTGAAAATTTCTAAAGAAAGGCTCATAAATAATATTTGAAGAACGCCATTTATGGCGTTCTTCCCTAGCAAAATGATAATTGAAATAGAATATTATAAGGATGACACATTATTATATGGATCTAAAATTTCTTTTAGAGATTTTAAAAAGCAAATAAAAAACATAGAGATACGCTATGATAGAAGAGAAGACAATTTTATAGCGCTGCTATGTCGTACATATCATTGGACAGTCATTGAAGATGAATTACAAGCCGAATATGTCTATGACAGAGATATCGGACACTATAGGAGTATGCATAAAAATTTCAGAAGGTAGCAATGGGAAACCGAATATCTGCAACAGAATCGTAGTTTTGGTTTATAGTTTATAAGGGTAGTGATTATTTATGGAAAAAATTCAGTTATTACAAGAATGTGCATCAGCAAAAAATATCGTGATTTCAGGACATAGCAGACCAGACGGAGATTGCATAGGTTCTTGCATGGCTTTATATATGTATTTAAAAAAGGCTTTACCTCATGCCAATATTCAATTATGTCTTGAAAAACCATCTGAGATCTACAAATGCATCAAATGTTTTGATGAGATTGATAGTACTTTCACTGTAGAAGGAGACATTGATGTTTTTATTGCTCTAGATTGCGAAAAGACACGATTAGGAGCAGCAGAAGCATTATTTGTCAACGCAAAGAAACGCATTAATATAGATCATCATATCAGTAATGCAAGAGGATGTGGTGATGTGAATTATATTATGCCCAACATCAGTTCTACCTCGGAACTTGTATATGATCTGATGGATAAGCAATATATGGATGTGGAAATTGCAAAGGCTATCTACATAGGAATTGTACATGACACGGGTGTCTTTGTATTCTCCAATACATCCCCTCAAACGCTTAGAATTGCAGCAGAACTAATTGAATATGGATTTGATTTTCCAGCCATTATAGATCAAACATTCTATGAAAAAACCTACACACAAAATCAACTTTTAGGAAGGGCCTTGCTCGAAAGTATCCTATTTATGCATGGAAAGTGTATTGTGAGTGTCATTGATAAAAAAACACTTGATTTTTACAATGCGCAACCCAAGGATCTTGATGGAATTGTGAATCAACTGCGTGTCATTAAAGGTGTTGAATGTGCAATCTTTATGTATCAGACAGGAAATCTTGAATATAAAGTTAGTCTGCGTTCCTGTAAATATGTGGATGTCAGTAAAGTTGCAGCATATTTTGGCGGCGGTGGACATGAACGTGCAGCCGGATGTAGCTTAAATGGTACTTTTCATGATGTAATCAACAATATTTCAGGACAAATTATACTCCAAATTAAGGAATATGAGGAAAAACAAGCTTGATAAATGGTATCATAAATATCTATAAAGAAAAAGGGTACACTTCACATGATGTTGTAGCCAAACTTCGTGGAATTGTAAAACAAAAAAAAATAGGCCACACAGGAACACTTGATCCAGACGCAGTGGGAGTTCTTCCTGTATGTTTTGGTAGCGCCACAAAACTTTGTGATATGATGACAGATCAAAGTAAGGAATACGAAGCTTGTATGCATCTTGGTTTTACAACAGATACCCAAGATATAAGCGGAAAAATTCTAACAAACGCCGACGTTTGTCATAGTGAATCTGAGGTCAAAAACGTTATTATGAGCTTTGTGGGTGGATATGATCAAATTCCTCCTATGTACTCGGCACGCAAAATTCATGGTAAAAAATTGTATGAACTTGCAAGAGAAGGCAAGGAGGTTGAGCGTCAACCCCACCATGTAGAAATTTTCTATATCAAGCTTCTAGAAATCAAGCTTCCTGAAGTCTGTTTTGTAGTGGGATGCTCTAAGGGAACCTATATCCGAACCTTATGTGCTGATATTGGAAATCAGCTAGGATGCGGCGCAACCATGACCGCACTCAAACGCACACGTGTAGGCAACTTTGTTATAAAAGATTCTATTACACTTTCTCAAGTAGAAGAGCTTGTGGCCTCCAATAAATTAGCAGCATATACGACAGCCCCCGACACTGTGTTTAAAAATTATGCAGGTGCAGTCGTAAAATTAGATGCAGAACGTGCACTTTCTAATGGAAATAAACTTTATCCTGAGCAGCTTGATTTTGATGACAAAACATTTTTTAAAGATGGTGAGCTACTTCGAGTATACAATAGGCAACATGTATTTCAAGCTGTATACATTTATATAAAAAATGAGGAAGCTTTTAAACCTTATAAAATGTTTCTAAGCTAAAACGAGTGAGCAAATTCATATTGAATTTGACAATTGCATGGGGATAATTATGAAAATTATAGAAGGAACAGCAGATTTTTATATAGCAGAAAAAACAGCGGTCGCAATTGGAAAATTTGATGGTTTTCACCGAGGACATCAAAAACTATTAGGAGTGCTCCGCCAGCAACAGGATCAAGGACTTTTGTCTGTAGTTTTTACTTTTGTTCCATCCCCTGCTGCATTTTTTAGTCAAAAAATTGTACGAGAACTTTCTACAATAACAGAAAAGCGCAGAATATTTGAAAACGCAGGTGTTGACTATTTAATTGAATATCCATTTTGCCAGACAATTGCAGATATGGCTCCACAAACATATATCAAAGATGTATTGATAGATAGACTTCATGCTAGTTGTATTGTGGCAGGCGAAGATGTTTCTTATGGTCGCGGTGGAGCTGGGGATTATAAACTTTTACAGGAAAAAAGCATAGAATATGGTTATCAAGTTGTTCTTGTGGACAAGGTTATTTGTGAGGGAAGAGAAGTTAGCTCCACTTATGTGCGAGATGAAGTCCAAAATGGCAATATGGAATGTGTTGCAAAACTTTTAGGTATTCCCTACCATGTAAGTGGCAAGATTATACATGGGCAAAAATTTGGACGTACAATTGGTATGCCAACAGTCAACTTATTACCCCCTAATGATAAGTTACTACCTCCAAAAGGAGTATATTATTCTTACACATATATTCACAGCAAACACAATTCAATGCCATATGATGGGATGAGACTTCCATCCATTACTAATATTGGCACTAAACCTACTGTGGATAACCACCTTGTAATGGGTGTTGAGACATATCTCTATAATTTTAATGCGGACGTATATGGTGATGAAGCAGAAGTCTATCTTCTTAGTCACAAAAGACCAGAATTGCATTTTGCTAATATAGATGCACTAAAAACACAATTGGCATTGGATATTGAGTCTGGGAAAAAATATCATGGATTATCCTAATGTATCTGCTTGTATAATATGAATGGCCATACGGCCTGTCAAATAGCAGATTGAGTATGATGTGTATTTACTATGTACTATTCTGTGACCAAATAGTTGTATACAGATAGCACAAAACAATAGAAACTCTATGTTTTTATTGTTTTGTGCTTATTTTTTATAGAAAATATTAAATTTATTTGTCATTTGTTATATAATAAAAACTTCTATAATCAATCTATACTCGTTTAGTGTATTGTATCATCTACATATTATGATTTTTTATAAAGTCTATAGAAATTTTATAAAAAGAAAAAATTTTGGGGGAGTTAGGTTCTTGACAGAATGAAAATGGAATGGTATCATGTATACTGTAATTTTAATGTAACAATTTTGTAATAAATGATACCATCTTGCGGCGAAGGGAAATCGGGTTAAATTCATGAAAAAAATGGACAAAATGAAGTATACAGGTGCAATTGCAGGCGCAGGCCTAGCGGTGATACTGTTTGGAAGCGGCGCCTATGCAAACACAAGACAGGACAATTCAAACTACACCTCTGAAAAAGAAGTCATTGATTTTGAACAATTGCAAATGGAAAATGGTCGCTCTTCTGTGGTAGATACAGAATTAAGTTTATCCGCAGGCATTGGGCTGGTATTTGCAGAGATGGCAGACAATATCCAAAATAGTGCTTTTACTACATCAGTTCCTCCTGTTCAAGAGGAAGGACTAATCAGTACACAGGCATTACAAGAAAGTACAGAACCTGACAATTATTGGGGATATACCAATCTAGGTATCGCCCATGTGGATAACCACTTAAATATTCGAGAGGAGCCCAATGAGAACGGCAAACTCATTGGAAAGCTTTCTAAAGATGCTGCTTGTGAGATCCTAGATATTGATGAAAATGGATGGGCGCATATTAAATCAGGCAAAGTAGAAGGTTATTGCAGTATTGACTATTTGTATACAGGAGATGCCGCCATTGCAAGAGGTAAGGAAGTAGCTTCTATGATTGCTATTGTCAACACACAGACCTTAAAAGTACGAGGAGAACCTAACACAAACTCTACTGTTCTTACTCTCATTCCACAAGATGAAGAGTTGGAAGTAGTCGAAGTGATGGACAATGGATGGATCAAGTTCTTACTAGATGATGAGGAAGCCTTTGTATCTGGAGATTATGTGAATGTTGAGGAACGCCTTGAAAAGGCTGTGACATTGACAGAGCTTTTATATGGTCAAGGTGTATCAAATGTGCGTGTAGATCTGGTACAGTTTGCAAAACAGTTTGTAGGAAATCCCTATGTGTGGGGCGGCACAAGCCTTACAAAGGGAGCTGATTGCTCAGGGTTTACTATGAGTATATTTAGTAAATATGGAGTCAGCTTGCCACATCATGCTGCATCTCAAGCACAAATGGGAACCAAGATTAATTTAAGTGAAGCTCAACCAGGCGATTTGGTGTTCTATGCCAAAAATGGCCGGATCAATCATGTAGCTATTTACATAGGAAATGGGCAAGTTATTCATGCATCAAGTCCTAAAACAGGTATCAAAATCTCCAGTGTAAACTATCGTACACCTGCATGCGTGAGAAGATATTTGGCAAAATAATACAGCTTATATGATAAGGGATAAATCTTTTGATTTGTCCCTTTTTGCTATAATATCCACAAAAAAATCAAGTAGTGATAGACAAAAGTAATATCTTCTTATCTATATCGAACATACTTTTTATTTCGCAAACTCACAGTTGACAACCCGTTCTGTATTGTGTATACTTTAAATACAAACATGAGTTCAAGTAGCTATGAGACAGATATTTTCTATTATATTCAGACATAATATTGATTCAGATCATCATGATAGGAGTAGAAAATAATGGCAGAGACTAAAAACCAAAAAGTACGTCAAGCAATCGCGCTCGAGTACGATCCCGCTGACAGTGCACCAAAAGTACTTGCAATTGGACGGGGAGCCTTAGCCGACAAGATTATCGACCAGGCAAAACAATCTGATGTTCCAATACACAAGGATGATAAACTCGCCAATACACTATCAAAACTGCAAATTGGAGATATGATACCTCCTGAATTGTATGAAGTCGTGGCTGAAATCCTAATGTTTGTGGACAATATGGATAAAATTAAATCAAAGGTAAAGGCTTATCAGGATCAGCAGAAGGGATAGAAGATAGACATTTATAAAATAAATACCAGGAAAAAAGGATCTCTATATGAACAGTATGCGGCCAATTATCTATATAGTCATGGGATAGACATCTTAGAATACAACTATAGAATCCGAAGAGGAGAAATTGACCTAATTGGAAAAGATGGCGAATATACAGTATTTTTTGAAGTCAAATATCGCAGAGATCTTGCAAAGGGCACTCCAGCAGAAGCAGTTACATACCAAAAACAAAAAAATATATGTAAGGTAGCAGACTATTATCGGTTTCAACATCAGATCGGAGAATTTTCGCCAATTCGGTATGATGTGATTGCTATTTGCGGTACACAAATAACATGGTACAAAAATGCATTTACACATATCTATTCATAATCGACTTACTAGATAGAAGTATCATAAAGTATCATTTCTCGACACAAAGGTAACTATTTGGAAGTGATCTTGTACACAAAATGCAAGGGGGACATATTTTTGTCGCATATACGAAGTTCGCAGCAAATGCGTACTCCTGTTTGTAAATTTTAGGACTTTTATAATAAAATCATATAAGCAAAAGGACTGAGTGTAAAAGTGGAAGAAACTATTATTCGATATGGAAAGAAAACAACCTGTCAATTCGTTTACGATCACATTTATAAAGATATGTCTTTTTTTACATTTGCAGGACTAGAACAGACAGGAATTGTAAAACATTTTTTCTCTACGAGAAAAGGAGGCGTCAGCAAAGGAGAATTTTCTTCATTAAATTTTAGCTATACGCGTGGAGATCAAAAAGAAAATGTAGATGAAAATTTCAGGAGGGCAGCAGCACATTTGGGAATGGACTGTAAGGATATTGTTTGTTCGCAACAGACACATACCACCAATGTTCGCAAAGTTACAGCCGCAGATAAAGGAAAAGGCGTTGTCTGTGAACGCGACTTTTCAGATATTGATGGACTGATTACGAACGAAACAGGTATTATTCTTGCGACCTTTTATGCTGATTGCGTTCCTCTTTTTATTGTAGATCCCATCAACAAAGCCATTGGATTATCTCATTCTGGCTGGCGTGGGACGGTTGGTAAAATGGGGCAAGTAACCTTAGAAAAGATGAAGACCGAATACGGCACAAATCCTCTCGATGTGAAAGTCGCCATAGCTCCTTCTATCTGTCAAAACTGTTATGAAGTCAGCGCAGATGTGGCAGTTGCCTTTGAATCCGCTTTTCCTCATGATATCACAAAGGCAGAAGAGTATCTTATGCGATATCATGAATCTTATACATCCCAAGACATTCAAAATTGTCTATTATATCAAAAGGAAAATGATAAATATCAATTAAATCTATGGTACGCAAATTTCAGAGTATTTCGCGATGCAGGGGTTCCTGATACAAATATCGAAATAACAGATGTATGTACCTGCTGTAACCCACACCTTTTATTCAGTCATAGAGCCAGCAAGGGAAAACGCGGAAATCTTGGTGCATTTTTAATGTTACAATAGTTGTTGTTGGCTCCAACCAATAGAACTGTTATAAAGTGGTCACTCACAAAACACTACTTTATTTATACATACAGGAAAGAAAGGAGATCTAAAGATGGATATCACTCCAATATATGAACTACAAACACGTTTAAAAGCAGCAGCAATTGCAGGTGTAACTCTTTTGCAAGAGGATTTTCGTTTGCAACGTGCTGCAACAGCAATCAAACCTTTAGAGGGCGCTTCCCCCGTATTTGCAAAACTCAATCAACAAATGGCACTGTTATTGTCAGCAGAATGTGAAAATCCAGCAACAACATTACTTGATACAATCTCACTGATAGACGCCGTTATCTGTACGCTTGGAACTGTAGATATAAAATCTCCAACACAGACATGCAAGGCAGTGTATGTATCAGATCATTTGATTGCCAATGTCCCCTATTCCCAAGCAAAAGGAATTATCAACGCTTTGACAACAAGCGGCAGTGGCAATTATTCTTATGTATATGAAGTACATGAGACAAATCCCGCCATTTTAGAGGATTATCGTGTAAAATATGCACTTGTACAGGCATTGGGAGCATCTTATGCCGAACTTGCAGAACTAGTAAGTGAGTGGCTCAGCAAAGAGAATGAAACCATTTTACCACTACTCAAAAACGGATTTGATCCTAAGGGAAAGCGCGAGATGGTTCGTAGAGTACAAGTGATTGAAAAAATAGCAGGTTCACGTGAAAATGAATTTTACATAAAAATGCTCGACAGCGCAGAAAAAGATGTTCGCCTTGCATTAATATATGCTCTGCGTCACGATCCATCCAACATTGATCTGTTGCTAAAAATGGCCAAAACCGAAAAAGGAAAGAATAGACAGATGATTCTAAATATTCTTGGCCTATATGAAGATGAACGTGTATATGAACTATTCCGTTCTATGGGAGCAAAGAAACCTTTAGAAGTCTGTACAAGTCTGCTTCCAGTCACAACAGATTATGCATCACAAGTTATTGCAGAACTATGCATGGAATGGATACCCGCAATTGTAGAACTTCTACAGAATCCAAAAAATACAAATGAGGAAAAAATAAAATTAAATACTTTTTGTAAAATTGTAGAGACTCTTATAGGCAAACACGGTGATGCCGTGTGTACATGTTACAAAATGCTATTGCAAAATCATACTATATCCGATCATTTTGAAAATTTAACATTAAACTTAGATGTTATCGATTCTATAGGATGGAACAGAAACAAAATCAACAGAAAACTTGACTGGGAGCTTATAATTGGTGCTTATATGGCTCAATCATTATTATTGTACCCCGATGAACAATTAGGTCAAATGGCATTAGATCTCTATGAAAATAATGAATCCCATTCAAAAAATTTAAATTTCTTATCAGCAGCCGCCGTCAATAAACTAGTGCAATCCAGCGATTGTTCAGAATGGTTTGAACAACAAGTTCGCAATCCAAAAACTCAAAAAGTAGATAAAATAGCACTGCGCGAAATTGCGCGCGCACTCCAACTGATCCAATGGGATAAAAACACAGAACAGTATCTTATAAATGCACGTTACACTAGTATGGATTGGGAAGATGTGCGAAAAAATATCTCTTCTTTTATAGAAATTCCAGACGTAAAGCGGATCAAAGAATGGCTCATGGCTCATGGCAGTCAAACAATAGATACGATTCTTCAGGGATGGGTAATTACCACAGATGATGAAGAATGTAAAAAATATGGAGAATATTTTTACAACAGAGCATTTACCACTACCGCAAACCAAAGCTATTTGACGGCTATGAGAAATTGTAACTGGAAAATTTGTAAAGGATTAGGGGTTTTCTATGTAAAAAACAGAGATAACCTAAGAGGCTTTTACTGGGATGTTGAGCGATATTTATATTGCTTGCCAGGAGATCAAGCAGCAATCTATGCAGAACTGGATGCAGTTGCAGAAACAATTAAATCTGAAAATATCAAATTAAAGGGATTAGAAACTACAGAAAAAGTTGAAAACTGGATTGTACAGATGAAACAATCTGATCGTTTTGATGACCTAAGAACCATAAATTGAAATGAAAGGGAAGCGCAGAAATGAGAGAGATAACAGAACAACAGATTTTGGCATCCGCACCGAATTCATCCGCAGCGGCAAACGGAAAAAAGATTTCCCAAAAGGGCGGATTTGTGAAGCTCCAACGCACACAAGATGATACTCTTTATATAGGGGAATGTACAGGAAGCGGCAAGAGCAATTATATCACCTCAGCAGATTATATTGACGAAGCTAATCCCGTATTTCGCTGTTCCTGTCCAAGCAGACAATTTCCATGTAAACATAGTTTAGCACTTATGTATGAAATACTTGCAAAAAAAGAATTTAGTATCTGTGAGGTTCCTGAAGATATCCAGAAAAAACGTGAAAAGAAACAGGCAAAGGAAAATAAGGCTTCTGAAACCGAAAAACCTGAGAGCGAAATGACAGAAGAGGAACGTAAAAAAGCCGAAAAGAAAAAAGCATCTGCTGCTAAATCAGCCAAAAATGCAAGAACCAAAAAATTAAAAGCACAACTAGAAGGACTTGATCTTGTAGATAAGGTCATACGTGATCTTATGTCGGCAGGTCTTGGAACAATTGGTGGTGCTTCTCTCAAGACCTATCAACAACTTGTAAAACAAATGGGAGATTATTATCTGCCTGGGCCACAGCGACTCTGTAATCAACTCTTAATTGAAATTACCACGTTTCAGAAAGATCATGACGAAGAGCATTATGATAATGCTATTGATGTTCTCAAAAAATTGTGGACACTTAGCAAGAAATCACGCCAATACATAGAAAACAAATTAGAAAACGATGCAGTTGAGTTAGATGACAATATGTTGTACGAGGAACTTGGCGGTGTATGGAAACTTACAGAACTAGAAGCTATTGGTCGAGGGAAAAAGAACCGAAGCTTTGCGCAGCTTTCTTTCTGGGTAGATTTTGACGAAGCTGCAAAACAATATACAGACACTGGGTGTTGGATCGATCTCGACGATGGCGAAATTTATATGAGCTATAATTATCGTCCTGTAAAAGCTGCAAAATACATTAAGCAGGAGGATACAATATTTGGAGTGGCACAAGTGCAAAATGCTGTCACATATCCTGGAGATGGCAATTTGCGCATCCGTTGGGAAAATGCACAGATTCGTGAGCTGACCGAGCAAGATTGTGCCAAAATAAAGAGTTTTGCGATTACATCTATCAGTAGTGAAGCTAAAGCAATTAAAAATAATTTGAAAAATGCTATGGCACAGCCAATGCTACTCAAACTTGTATCTTATAAAGAAATTGCCAAATGTGATGAGGGACTTGTGCTTGTTTCAGAAAATGGTGATACAATTTTAATGGGAAATATGCCACAGTTAGAGGAAACCACCCTACGTATAGAGATGCTTCCTAATGCCTCCTTATTTAAAAACCAGGTATTACTTGCAGCATTTTATTACAATAACAAAAACCGTCGATTACAAGCTCAACCACTAAGTATTGTAACTGACAACCAAATTATACGCTTATTGTATTGATGGGCAATCAGATATCAAAGGGCTAACGTTTGAAAAAATTTAATTTCAAACTATTGATTTAGTGTACGTGCCAACACGCAAGAGGTATAAAAATGGAGATAACACCAATTTATGAATTGCAAACGCGTCTGCGTTCTGCGTCCATTGCAGGCATCCATCTTTTGAGGGAAGATTTTAGACTCAAACGTGCTGCACAGGCAATGAAACCATTAGAAAACGCTAACCCTGTGTTTGCTAAACTTTGTCAACAGATGGATACTTTATTGTCAGATACATGCGCAAATCAAGCAGAAATATTATTAGATACAATTGCACTAGTGGATGCGGTCATTTGTACATTAGGGACTGTTGAAGTAACTACAAAATTACAAAGTGCCACTGTTGGCAAGTTAGAAGACACTCACATTGTGAGTAGCAACGCTCCTTATTCAACTCTAAAAAAATTACTTGAGGCACTTACAACTACTGGAAATAGACACTACCAGTATGTATGTGATACTCATAAAACCAATCCAACTTTATTTGAAGATTACCGCGTCAAAGAAACATTGGTGAAGGCATTAAATGCTCCCTATTCAGAACTTGCCGAGCAGGCAGAGCGTTGGCTTTGTAAAAGTGACCTATCGATTCTTCCGCTTCTTAAAAAGAATTTTGATCCAAAGGGAAAAAAGGAAATGGTGCGACGCATCCGCATCATCGAATCGGTTGCTGGTATACAAGCAAATTCCTTTTATGTTGATATGTTATCTACTGCGGAAAAAGAAGTACGGCAAGAACTATTATATGCATTGCGCTTTGATAACAAAAATATAGAACATGTATTGGAACTATTCAAAAGTGAAAGAGGAAAAAACAAACTAATCTGCCTACGAGTGCTTGCTTGTATGAACAGTGACATAGGCAATGAATTGTTACGCCAGCAAGTGCAGAAAAAACCTTTAGAGGTAATCGAACAACTACAGTATACCGATTCTGAGTTTGCTGTCGAGATTGTGTCCAAAGTATTATCCGAAAGTGTTGAAGCTATTTTAAATATGGATCTCAAAACGGTTTCTTCCAAAGAACAAAACACAAAAATAGCATTATATAAAGGCGCCTTGATTGCTTCTATTGGCAAAAATAGCAAAACAATCCATCAATGTTATCGCACTATCTTTGAAAACCGCAAACAAATCGCAAAACTATTGGGCAAATATACTTTTTATTCACGTTTTAAACCTGTACTTTACGATGAAGCTTATTATGCTGCTTCTCAGAACAGTATACTTGTTCAATTTACAGATGTGGCCCGCATTTTGTTACAATCATACATGTTACAGCCAAACGACGACTTACAGGCATTGATTTTAGAATTGTATGCAAGAGAAAAGTCAACAAACCTGTTAGCAGCAGCATTGCTGACACAACTTTTAAGTGCCAATGGCAGTGAACAATGGCTAGAAGATCATGTCTTAAAAAAGAAACTATTTATACAATACTTCCCTGTAGAACACAGACATGCTTTAACTAGGGTTCTAACTTTTATTGCTTGGGAGGATTCATGCAAAAGCTATATTATTAGAGCATCCTATGAAGATTCTCTGTTAGGCTGTAAGAGAATCTATACACGCCCTATTGATTTTACACTACGTGACAAAATAACAGAAATCCTAACAACACACCACAATGAAGAGTTTGATATAATTTTAAACAACTGGTGTGGAAAATACGCTGATCGTGAGTACTGCAAACGATTAGGTGAACATTTTTATAAAGGAGCATTAACAACAGCAAACTATCGTTATATTGATTATTTAAGAAACAGTGGATGGACAGATTACAAAGGGATTGTAGTAGAAAGTTTAAAAACATGTAATTATATGTACACTTGGACAGTTATACACTATATTCAACACCTACCATGTGATCGTGCAGAAAAATTAGAAGAGATCCAGGCTATTTCTGATCTTGTTCGCTCTGGTAAACTCATCGCAACCAATCTAGATATCAATGAATTAGAAAAAATAGTCAAGGAACTATAGAATAGGCAAATTTGTATGAGAGTCCTCGCTTGTTTAGACAGTAGAGAAGTATTTTCAATGCTTCAAGAACAGACCGAACAACATCCAGAGAATGTTACATTGATACTTCAATATCCTGTTACAGATCAAGCAGCAGAACTTGTAACAAACCTTTTACGAAAAAGTTTTGAGGATCTGATAACCACTGATAAGCTTATGAACTAGCAGCGAAACATTTGCGTTTTCACAATGATATGCATACAATTAATTGCACTCCATCGTTTTATTTCAAAATTACCATGCAATTTAGAGACAAAGGTTACAGAAATACAAATCATCTGTGAACAATTACGATCTGGCCAACTTATCGCTGAAAATGTGGACGCCAACACACTTGAATGTATGATTGATAAATTGTGATATAACCTATCAAAATACGATTAAGAAAGGACAATTCCTAAAAGTTAAGTAGAAACGGGTTTATAGGTACCCCTTTAACAACCTAAATACATTATCAAGGAGCATAAAGATAAAAATGAGCGAACAACTACTAAGACTGCCAGCAGAGCAGTTATTTCAAAAGGAGATTGATGCATTAATTGCAGCAGAAACACATCCCATTCCTACTGGTTGGAGAATGTCTCCACAATCTGTAAAAACTTACATTTGTGGAGGAACTGTTCAGGACATAGAAATCACTCCAAAATACATAGGACATGAACGCCTAGTAGAAATTGCTATTTCCACGTTGGTAACAGACCGTGCATTGCTTTTAATTGGTGAACCTGGTACAGCAAAGAGCTGGTTGTCAGAGCATCTTACAGCCGCTATTAATGGTGATTCTACAAAAGTTATCCAAGGAACTGCAGGTACTACAGAAGAACAAATCAAATATTCCTGGAACTATGCAATGCTTATCGCAAAAGGCCCCTCCCAGGAAGCTATGCTCAAAAGTCCTGTATTTAATGCTATGGAATCAGGAACTATTGCGCGTGTGGAGGAAATCTCTCGCTGTGCTTCCGAAGTACAGGATGCATTGATCTCTCTACTTTCTGAAAAAAGAATTTCTGTGCCAGAATTAGCAACAGAAGTAGCAGCAAAAAAGGGTTTTTCAGTAATTGCAACTGCCAATACAAGAGACAAAGGTGTCAATGAAATGTCCGCAGCACTAAAGCGTCGTTTTAATATTGTTGTGCTTCCAGCTCCATCCGATTTAGATTCTGAGATGGAAATTGTCAAGACTAGAGTGACCCAGCTATCAGAAAACTTAGACTTAAATGCTGTGCAGCCTACTGACGACGTCATCCGAAAAGTATGCACGATCTTTAGAGAACTTCGCTGTGGAGAAACTTTAGATCGCACTCAAAAAGTTAAGGGTACTTCCGGCGTTCTTTCTACCGCAGAAGCCATTTCACTTTTATGTAACAGCATGGCTCTAGCAGGAAGTTTTGGAAATGGTGTAGTCTCAAATAAGGATCTGGCCGCAGCACTTCAGGGAGCTGTAATCAAAGAAGAAGAAAAAGATCAGGTCGCATGGAAAGAATATCTAGAAAATGTCATGAAAAAACGCGGTATGGATTGGTTTGGATTATATAAAGCCTGTAAGGAACTGTAAAAAATCAACATTTTATAGGTATTTTGTGTTGCATATGCAGCATGGAGGATTAAAATGAACAACCCAAATTTTTTCGGAATACGGCATTTATCACCAGCAGGAGCGCATTACCTCAGGCAATTTCTCACTCAGAAGCATCCAAAACTCGTGTTAGTAGAAGGTCCAAGTGACTTCAAAGATATGCTGTGCGACATGGTAAGGCAGGAAACCAAACCGCCTATAGCAATACTGGCTTACACAAAAGAAGCTCCCGTAAGGACAATTCTTTATCCTTTTGCAGAATATTCACCAGAATATCAGGCAATCCTTTGGTGTCATGAAAATAAAGCAGACTGCCAATTCATAGACTTACCTTCAGAAACCTTCTTAGCTATATCCGAGCGTGGTATGGACAACTCAGACGGCGAGGAGGGCAGGATAAGCGTCTATGAACAGCTCGATAAGATAAGCGGAGTAGGAGGACAAGAAACGTTTTGGGAACGTACAATGGAGCAATCTGGAAACTATGAGGCTTATCATATGGGTGCCAATCGTTTTGGTGCAAACTTAAGAGAGCTCACTGAAGGAAAGGACAGTGATTGGGCAGAAACCGTTCTTCGTGAAGCCTATATGCGTCATCAGATCAAAAATGCTGTGAATACTGGGATTTCGCCCCAAGATATTGTTGTAGTCACAGGTTCCTACCATGTAGAGGGATTGAAGAACTGGCAGGACTGTGACGAAGATTTGTCAAAAATGCCCAAAGTTGAGACAAATCATACTCTTATGCCGTATTCATACTATCGCCTTTCCACAAGATCTGGTTATGGTGCTGGTAATAAAGCCCCTGCTTATTATAGTCTTTTGTGGGAGGGACTACAACATAATGAGCCCCATCGTGCTTCTTACCAATATCTTATCAAACTTGCTGCATTTTTGAGAGCTAATGGCAACCCCGTATCTTCTGCGTCTGTCATAGAAGCCGTGCGGCTTGCCAACTCCTTAGCACAACTGCGCGGCGGAACTATTCCTGCACTTGAGGATTTGAGAGATGCAGCAGTCACTTGTATCGGTGAGGGAAGCTTTTCAGCAATCAGCCTTGGTGCTGCTGATATAGAAATTGGCACTGTTATTGGTTCATTGCCTGATGGTGTTAGCCGTACCAGTATTCAAGAGGATTTTTATCGACAACTAAAAGATTTACGGCTTGAAAAATATCGTGATCTTACAGCACAAGATTTATTGCTTGATCTACGTGAAAACAGACGGGTCAAATCTGAAAAATCTGCTTTTATGGATTTATATCGATCCTTTTTTATGCACCAGC
The DNA here is from genome assembly GCA_910586095.1 of uncultured Lachnospiraceae bacterium. GTDB lineage: Bacteria > Bacillota > Clostridia > Lachnospirales > Lachnospiraceae > COE1. The sequence goes on from CAJUHQ010000022.1 coordinate 23,657, forward strand.
TTAGAGTTTTGCATGTAAGCTTTGCACAATTCCAAACAGTGAATCAAGACAATGCTACCTGGTCTGAGCATTGGATTGTTCATTGGTCACCAGAAGCAGAGATTGAACTGGTAGAATCTGCACTAAAGGGAGACACCATTGCAGGAGCTGCCTCTTTTGCCATGAAAGAACGTGTGGAAAATGCAGTAAATATGAGCGAAATTGCATTGGTTATAGAGGATGCTTGTTTCTGTGGCATGGAAAAAGCAGTTGGTTACGCAACAGCTGCTTTACAGAAAATGGCTGTAGATGCTGCCTCTGTAGAAGATCTAGCAAACACTGCACACAGACTTTCTATCGTGATTCAATATGGTACTATCAGAAAAATTGATCCTAAACCATTAGAGCCTATTCTACATCAATTATTTTATAGATCTTGTCTGATATTAGAAAGTGCATGTGTCTGTGATGATGCAGCAAGCAAAACCATTATCAATGCGATGGAGCAGCTAAACAGTGCTGAACTAGCTCATGAATTCCTTAGTAATGAAGAATGGATTAAGGTATTGACTAACATTGCACAGCGCGATGACTTAAACACAAAATTGTCTGGTTTTGCAGCAGCAATTTTATTAGAGCGTGGAAACATGACTTCAGAACAACTGCGCGTTGAAGTAGCCCGACGCTTATCTGTAGGAATCCCTGCCGATTTAGGTGCCGGCTGGTTCGAGGGACTTGCTATGAAAAACCGATATGCATTGATTGCACGTCTTTCTTTATGGGAGAGCCTCAATGTGTATCTCACAACATTAGATGATGATGAATTCAAACGTGCACTTGTATTTTTGCGACGCGCATTTGCAGATTTCTCGGCTGTCGAAAAAGATCAAATTGCGGAAAATCTTGGTGAGATTCTAGGATTAAACGGACAAGAAATCAGTGAGATTGTCAATGCAGTGCTTGACGAAACTTCACAGCAAATCATTGATGGACTGGATGATTTTGATTTTGATATCTAACTGTACAATAAAGGTAAGAGAGGATAGCACATGGAAGCAGAAGAACAGATCCGCAGATGGCGGTTAATTTTAGGACAAGACAGTGAAAAACGCTTTTCAGGAATGGGAAACACAGCGCTCAGCCAAGAACAAATGTTGATGGATGAGGCTCTTGCAGCCATATACAACCGTACAGAACAGGGTGGCTTTGGTGAGGGAGCAGGAAATGGTATACATTCTAGAGGTGCAGGAAAAGGACCTTCCAATCCACAGATCAGCCGCTGGCTTGGAGATGTGCGAACATTGTTTGACAAGGAGTTGGTAACTGTTATACAAAATGATGCTATCAATCGTTGTGGGCTAAAACAACTTCTTTTTGAACCAGAACTTCTAGAAAACATAGAACCTAATGTGAACTTAGCCTCCACGATACTGATGCTCAAGGATCAGATTCCCAAACGTTCCAAGGAAAGCGTTCGGAAATTTATCCAAAAGATTGTAGAAGAAATTAACAAACTATTAGAGCAGGATATTAAGCGTGCAGTGACTGCTGCGGTCAATAGGAGGAAACATTCTCCTATTCCGTCGGCATCCGCACTCGATTTTAAAATGACTATAAGTCGGAATTTAAAGCACTATAATCCAGAGATCCAGACAATTATACCTGAGCATTTTTACTTTTTTGACCGAACCAGTACTACAGCAGCTAACAAATGGACGATTATACTTGACATTGACCAAAGTGGTTCTATGGGGGAATCCGTCATTTATTCTTCTATTATAAGTTGTATTTTGGCTAGTATGGCAAGTGTCAAGACACGTATTGTCGCTTTTGATACCAACATTGTGGATTTAACTGAAAAAAGTGACGATCCCGTTGACTTGTTATTTGGATTTCAACTCGGAGGAGGCACAGATATCAATAAATCTGTGGCATATTGTGAACAATTTATAGAAAATCCGTCAAAGACTTTATTTTTCCTAATATCAGATCTAGAGGAAGGCGGTAATAGAGCAGCCTTCTTAAGACGTATGGAAGAAATGAAAGAATCTGGAGTTACTGTAGTAAGTCTGCTTGCACTAGCCGATGGTGGCAAGCCTTACTATGATACGCATATGGCTCAAAAACTTGCAGGCTTTGGGATTCCTTGTTTTTCCTGTAGTCCTCAATTGTTACCAGAACTTCTCGAAAAGGCATTGAAAGGTCAAGATCTATCAAGTTTTGAAAAGGCCAAAGGAAATTCTAAAGGATAGTACTACAAACTTTGCTGATATTCTCTTATGGATGTCTGTGTATAGTAAAAGAAACTCTGTGGCTGCCAAAATGCAGCCTAAGAGTTTCTTATTGTTGATTTTTATATTGTATCAAACTCAAAGAAGGAAAAACATCTATGTTGGCAATATTACAGGTCAAGATGCAGTGGAGCAAGGAAAGCCGAACGCCCACTGCATCAGCACAAAGAAAAAATTACTACAAGCCTGTTCTGATAGAAGAGGAGGTTCCTCTTTTTGGTGATGGAATTTTTATGAAAAAATGTGAGTATTTCCAATATGGCAATGATATTTCATATCAAATCAAAACTTCCGAACAGTTAGATCAACTACTATATGATAAAAATGTGGGACAAGCCTTCACAGGTATGCAAGAATGTGAATACAAAATGGCCTTACGTCGAAATCAAAGCACGCAACATACAAAAGGGGCCTTTTATACTATTGATGAACTGACTATTCCTTGTATAGAGATTATAGAAGAACCCAACGCTTGTTATCGAATCAAATGGTTTGATAGCAAAAGAGGGATGCCAAGGCGCCGAGGGGGAAATGAAGATTTATACAAAAAGGGAACTAGACTTGCCGGAAATCCAAATATTCTCAATGAGACAGCATGTATTTTAAAAGCAGAAGAAGCCAGTGTGCTAAAATATAATTATCGCTTGACTTCCTTTCATGGACAGTGGTATGAATATTATGTCGTATATTTTGTAAACACCAACCACTTGACGCGTGATATTTTTCTCAGAGAATATAACTATGAATACAATCAACTTGCTGATTTGTTTTAAGTCAAAACATATTTTAATAAAAGCAACTAGTTATACAAAAAATTACAATGGAGCAATCCAAGTACCATCCCCATCATAAAATTTTATATAGGATATTGAAAACAATGAAAATGAGTTTAACAGAAGAAAATGTAACAAAGTCCCTGCTGTCATTTGCAGGGCCTATGATTTTAGGAAATCTACTACAACAATTTTATAATATTGTAGATACGTGGGTTGTAGGACGTTATGTTGGAGCTGATGCCCTCGCTGCTGTTGGATCTGCATATACCCTTATGACATTTTTAAACTCCATATTGATTGGACTATGTATGGGAAGTGGAGCTGCCTTTTCGTTTTATTATGGAAAAAAAGATCAAGAAAAGATGTGTCGCTGTGTTCGGACTGCATTTGTGTTTATCGGTGCCATTGCTATAGTTTTGTCCGTGCTAGTCCAGATTTTTCTAAATCCAATATTACGATTTTTAAATACTCCAACTGAACTATTAGCCTTAATGAGTGCATATATTTTTATTATTTTTATGGGAATCCCTTTTATTTTTTTGTATAATTATTTTGCATTTTTACTTCGTGCTATAGGCAATTCGGTTGTCCCGCTTATCTTTCTTGGAATCGCCTCCATACTCAATATTGTATTAGATTTATATTGTGTGTTAGATCTTCAATGGGGATTGCAAGGTGCTGCCATTGCAACCATTATAGCACAAGCAGTATCTGGTATTGGACTTGGTATCTATACCTACATCAAAGAACCTAACTTTAGGTTTTCCTATCATAAATTTATAAAAGAAGAAAAACCAATTGGAGAAATTTTAAATTATTCACTACTTACTTGTGCACAACAATCTGTCATGAACTTTGGTATTTTGTTAATCCAAGGACTTGTCAATAGCTTTGGTGCTTCTGTCATGGCAGCATTTGCAGCAGCAGTCAAAATTGATACACTGGCATATATGCCAGCACAGGAGTTCGGCAATGCATATTCTATATTTATGTCACAAAATTTTGGTGCTGGAAAAAAAGAACGTCTGAAACAGGGCACTAAAAATGCAGTAGTGATTTCCTCCATATTTTGTATCCTACTATCTGCATTTGTGTTTGGCTTGGCCAATTATCTCATGTTGATATTTGTCAATGAAAACGAGAGCCAAATCATTGAAATTGGTATATCTTATCTGCGCATAGAAGGTACATTTTATATAGGTATTGGTATTTTATTTTTACTATATGGATATTTTAGAGGAATTAATAAACCTGCTATGTCCTTTGTTCTAACTATTATTTCACTTGGCACCCGAGTCATACTAGCCTACATACTATCTGCAATTCCTCAGATTGGTGTTTCTGGAATATGGTGGTCTATTCCTATTGGATGGTTATTAGCTGATATCACAGGATTAGTTTTTATGAAACAAAGCCTTAGAACTACCAACAGATAAAACAGACTCAAAAAATAGATCTGTTCTAAGATATAAAATTTTATTTTCAATTCTATTTGGAAACAGAAAGGATGATTGCCATGATTTATGAAGCAACACCATTCCAAAAGGCATCTGCTTTATTTGATGGTTGGGAAGAAACTCTGATTTGGTCCTGCCTACAAGGTATTATGGGAAAACTCTATGTCGATCATACAATCACCCCAACAGCAGGTATGATACTTTTAGGAGATTTCTGTTTTTTTGCAGGAATTCCCAACGAAGAATTAGTTCGATATAAGCCAACGTCCTGCACACAACAATTTATAATTATGGTTCCACAGACAGCCCAATGGGCAGTACTAATTGAACAAGTTTATGGTAAGAGAGCCACACGCGTGCTGCGCTATGCTACCAAAAAAGAAAAAAATAGTTTTGACAGGCAACAGCTAGAACAAGTTATTTCAAAAATACCATCTGGCTTTTTGCTACACAAAATAGATGAAACCTTATTTCATAAGTGTCAAAAAATAGCATGGTGTCGTGATTGGGTATCACAATATAAAGACTATGAACAATATCAAAAGTATGGTTTGGGCATAGTTCTTTTGTCAGAGAATGAGCCTGTTTCTGGAGCGTCTTCCTACTCTAGTTATCTAGAAGGAATCGAAATCGAGATCGACACCAAAAAGGAATATCGCAAAAGAGGATTTGCATATATTTGTGGAGCAAAGCTGATATTAGAATGTATTGAAAAAGGATTATATCCAAGCTGGGATGCACAAAACAAATGGTCTTTGGCACTTGCGCAAAAGCTAGGATATCATTTTGCATATGAATATATTGCATATGAGATTGATCGTTATTAGCGCAAACTACAAAGCTTGAGAAGAACGCATTGTTTATCAAAATTGTAAATAGGGGGAACAGTCATGTCTGTACAGGGAGAAACAAGAGAAAAAATAAGAATCAACATACGTGAACCAAAACATTATAAAGTAATTATGCACAATGATGACTTCACTTCTATGGAATTTGTCGTAGAAATCTTAATTGACATTTTTCATAAAGATGAGATTGAGGCAGAGCGCCTTATGTTAATGGTTCATGAGAGCGGCAGAGCAGCAGTAGGGACATATCCATACGATATTGCTGTTACAAAGGTTCAAGCGGCGACAGCGCGTGCAAAGGAAGAAGAATTTCCGTTTCGTATGACGGTTGAGGAGGCGTAAGCATGGTACATGTATCAAGAGAGGTTGCAGGAATCCTAAACACAGCATTTTCACTAGCAAAACACTCACACTTCGCATTTGTGACACCAGAGTTAATATTGTATGTGGTTTGTGAAAATAAATTATTCGCGCAAGCATTTACAAACTGTGGTGGAAAGATTCTGGAATTGGACTACAATTTAAGATCTTATCTCGACAACTATATGGAAGCTGAAGAAAAGGATACTGAAACGGACCCTGTATTTTCACAAGGTATGGGAGATGTGTTGGTATATGCGTGGGAAGCAGCACAAAACAGTGGAAAATATGATGTGGAATTGCCTCATATTATCCACGCTTTGTATGAGCTGCAAGAAAGTTATGCAGTCTACTACATGCGTATACAAGGGGTAGAGCAAGCCGATCTCTTACAAGAATTGACAATTTCTTATGAAGAACTCGCGTACAAAGAAGCCACATACAACAATAAAAAAAATACAACAAAAAACACTTTTTCACATTTCAATGTAGATACACAAAGTGATGAGTCAGATGAGTCCGAAGAATCCGCTACCACTGTGCAAAGAGCGATCTGGCAACAGTACGCAACCTGCCTCAATGATGTACTAGAAGACGTTAATCCTCTCATTGGCAGAGCGGATGAATTGGAGAGAACCATGCAGATTCTTTGTCGAAAAGAAAAGAACAATCCTCTTCACATTGGAGAACCTGGCGTTGGAAAAACTGCCATTACCTATGGCCTTGCACAGTTGTTAAATGAGGATCGAGTTCCAAAACCATTGTCTGGAGCTCGAATTTTTTCCTTAGATTTAGGAAGCCTACTAGCAGGTACACAATACCGTGGCGATTTTGAAAAACGCTTCAAGAAAGTTATGGACAGTATCAGCCAAGAATACAATCCCATTGTCTATATTGATGAAATTCACAATATTGTAGGCGCAGGTGCTGTAAATGGCAGTACTTTTGACATTTCCAACATGCTCAAACCTTATCTAGCCGCAGGACACATTCGCTTTATTGGTGCCACTACTTATGAAGAATATAAAAAGCACTTTGAAAAAAATAAAAGTCTAGTCCAGCGTTTTCAAAATATTGAAATTCAGGAACCCAGTATTCAAGATGCGATTCAGATTCTGGAAGGCTTAAAGAAAAACTATGAGGACTTTCATATGGTCAACTATGAAAGCGGAGTCATAGAATATGCTGTTGAGATGAGTGCAAAGTATGTAAATGAACGCTATTTACCCGATAAGGCAATTGATTTAATTGATGAAGCAGGAGCGTACCGCCGACTTCATCCTCTCGAGCAATCCCCACAAACAGTAGATAAGCAACTACTTGATACAATTTTATCAAAGACCTGTCACATTCCTGAACAAGTGGTAAAACACGATGAAACCAAAGCTCTAGCAACCTTAGAGCAACGATTAAAAGATTGTGTATATGGTCAAGATGAAGCAATATCGCAAGTCGTTAACGCCGTAAAGTTCTCCAGAGCGGGCCTTTTAGAAGAGGGTAAGCCTTTAGCTAGTCTGTTGTTTGTTGGACCAACAGGCGTTGGAAAAACAGAGATTGCTAAAAGTCTTGCAAAAGAGCTGGGAATCAAATTAATTCGCTTTGACATGAGTGAATATGAGGAGAAACACACGGTGGCCAAACTCATTGGTGCACCCGCAGGTTATGTGGGATACGAAGAAGGAGGGCTACTCACAGATGAAATTCGCAAACATCCCCATGCAGTTTTATTATTAGATGAAATTGAAAAGGCTCACCCAGATATCTATAATGTTCTTTTACAGGTAATGGATTATGCCACTTTGACAGACAATCAAGGAAGAAAGGCAGATTTTAGGAATATCATTTTAATTATGACCTCCAATGCAGGTGCAAGTCAAATCGGAAAACATGGAATCGGTTTTCGTGGGCAGGATGTACGCGCAGATGTCATTTTGGAGGAAGTAAAACGTATTTTCCAACCAGAATTTCGCAATCGTCTAAACAGAGTAGTCGTATTTCATGGTATGGATGAAAAAATGGCAGAACAAATTGTAGACAAAAAAATGAAAGAACTACAAAAATTGCTTGCAAAAAAACAAGTAGAATTATCTATGGATATAGACTCTAGAAAATTAGTGAAGAAAAAAGGAATCAGTACAGAGTTTGGTGCACGTGAGATTGAGCGTGTGATTCAGAGTGAAATCAAACCACTTCTAGTAGACGAAATTTTATTTGGTTCTTTAAAAGAAGGTGGAAAATGTTGTTTAACCGTAGTCGATACCTTATTTAAACTTACGATCTGCACAGACAAAGAGTAAAGGAGCACAAACGATGCCAGTTTTTCGATTAGATGAAAACAAGATCAGTTTTCCTGACCCCACATATGCCCGTTTAGATGGACTGCTCGCTATAGGTGGCGACTTGTCTGTAGAACGTCTTTTATTAGCTTATACACATGGAATTTTTCCGTGGTATAATCCTGGTGAGGAAATTTTGTGGTGGTGTCCAAAAAAACGCTTTGTTATTTTCCCCAAAGAAATACACATTTCTCGTTCTATGCGAAAATATATGAAAAATCACAAACTAGAGATCAAATTAAATAGAGACTTCGCTGATACCATGCATCATTGCCGAACAAAACGAGAATTTGAGGAAGGTACATGGATTTCCGACGAAATGGAAGAAGCATATCTTCGCCTTCACAAGGCTGGATATGCTATCAGCTTAGAGGTATATGAAAACGAAGAACTCGCAGGTGGACTATATGGCGTCTCTATTGGTAAGTGCTTTTTTGGAGAAAGTATGTTCTCAGAGAAAGAAAATGGTTCTAAAGTGGCTTTAATTGCGCTTGCTCGTTTACTAGACCAAAACGACTTTCTATTTATTGATTGTCAATTTCACACAGAACATCTAGAAAGTATGGGGGGAAGATATATTTCATGGGAAGAATATGAAGCACTTGAAAATCAAAACCTACATTCCATATAGATATCAAACTATTATTATCAAAAAAGAGGAAAACAAGCTATGATTACAATAGAAGAAACCAGCGAATTAAAGTTAGACTTTAACAAGATCTCAAGCATGATAGAACAAAAAGTAATACCTGTAGCAGTCCAGCATGTTGACACAAAAGAAGTGATTCTTGTGGCTTACACCAATGAACAAGCATTGCTAGAATCCATAAAACTGCGCAGACTAGTATTGTGGAGCACATCAAGAAATGAATTGTGGCATAAAGGAAAAACATCTGGAAATGAATTTGAACTGAAAGAAATTTTGGTTAATTGTGAACAAAACTCACTGGTATACAAAGTTCGCCCATTGAATGGAAATATTTGCCATACTTCTTATCAAGGAGTAGCAAACAACTGTTTTTATCGAAGATTAAATATGGATAGTATGAAACTAATTAATTTAAATGAAGAAGCCCCAACAATATACCACGAGCATTGATTTTATCAAAGATTGTTCTTATATGTAATCACAAAACCATATTCCTTTTTACAAAAGGTAGAATGTGTTATAAGTTTGTTTGGGTTGACAGGGTGATAGAATTCCTTTATACTATAATTCGGACACTATATATAGTGTATAGGCCATATAAAAACACTATATAAGTGTATTTTAATAAACTTATACTGTGCAGAAATTACACATTCCATTTGCAAAAGGAGGAAGCAGAATGGGTGAAGAGATGGATTATGGTGCGCTTTTTCAGCCACAAAAACAGGTTTATGTTATCAAGAAGGATGGTAGCAAGGAGCCTTTTAATGTACAAAAAGTTATTATTGCTGTAGGCAAATCTGCATATCGTGCACTGACAAAATTTACAGACCAAGAACAGAGACACATCTGTCAATATGTTGTTGATAAAGTTAATGATATGGATATTGATAAGATTCCGATTCCTGTGATGCATAATATTGTTGAGAGCGCACTAGAGGAAGTGAAACCTATTGTAGCAAAAAGTTATCGTGATTATAGA
>CAJUHQ010000023.1:0-21625 GCA_910586095.1 uncultured Lachnospiraceae bacterium
TGCGACCTCCTGGTCCCAAACCAGGCGCTCTAGCCAAGCTGAGCCACACCCCGCAGCTTTCTCTCTTGTTGTGTATCTCTCACAACGACGAAATTTATTATAGCAAGCTTTATTATATCTGTCAACACCTTTTTACAATTTTATAAAATTATTTTTTTAATAACTTGTAGCCACTCTACCAAGCAAGATATATTCTATTGCTACTAACATTTTACCATCATGATTTACTCTACATAATTCAATTCAAAATGTGCCTCTCCCTTGCTGTCAAGCTCCATAACTATATATGAGGGCTTATGATCATCCTGTCTAGGATACGATAAGCTGCCTGGATTGATCGCTATAATATTAGCAGCGTACTCTATGACGGGTCTGTGTGTATGCCCATACATCACTATATCAGCTCCTTGTGCAACTGCTTCTTTTTTGAGCATCTCATTGCCCATCCCAATATAATATCTGTGTCCATGTGTAATCATCACCTGATATTTGCCTATTTGTATAAATTTCTCTGATGGCAAATCTGAAAAAAAATCATTGTTTCCTGCCACAAATTCAACTGGACAACCTGCTGCTTGCTGAATCGTGTATTCGCTTCCCTCCACATCCCCCAAATGAATCACCATATCTACGTTTCCAAGTTTCTGAAGAACTTTCATATAGTTGTCATTTTTTCTGTGTGTGTCACTGATAATAAGTATTTTCATAAATAGCTCCCGTTTGTCATATTAATTCCCCATGCCGCCTTTGGCGGCTCAAATAGAAATAAAAAACGCTGTCTTTTGCGTTTTTCCTGTGTGAAAAAAGTCTGCTATGCAGACTTAATCGTTCTTAGTCAGTGTCTTTTGCTGCCTTAGAACTATTTTTCACACTAACCTCCATGTCGCAGCAAAGCTGCGACTCAAAGCTTTTGTGCTAACCACTTTGCGAATGAACAGTTATTTTTTTAATAGTATCTTTCTCTTCTTAAGTCAGACCCTATTCTAATATATTAAAAGAGTTCTGTCTGAAGTATCTGTTTCATCTGATTCAGCGCTTTTCCACGATGACTGATACGATTCTTTTCCTCTGGATCAAGCTCAGCAGAGTACATATTGTATTCTGGTAAATAAAAAATTGGATCATAGCCAAATCCATTAGTTCCCTTCTCCTCATAACCAATGCGACCTTCCATTGTCGCTCTAGCACTAAAGTATCTGCCGTCAGTAAGCACTGCTGCGATGGCACATACGAATCGCGCTGTACGCTTTTCATTGGGCACACCCTCAAGCCTCTGTATGAGATTGGCATTTTTGATCGCATATGATGTATTCTCTCCCATGTACCTAGCCGAATAAATACCTGGCTCTTTATTTAGAAAATCAATTTCTAATCCAGAATCATCGGCAAGTACCACGGCCATCTCTCCACGTTTTCTTAATTCCTTAGCAATTGCAGTCGCCTTGATCTTTGCATTTTCCTCAAAGGTACTGCCATCCTCTGTAATCTCAATAGAGATTCCTGCCTCCTTCATGGATTGAATTTCGCACTCCAAATCTGCCATAATCATGTGTATTTCCTTAAGCTTATCACTATTTCCTGTCGCAAATACAATTTTGTCAACTTTCATTGATAACTTCCACCTCATTCTTATAAGTTTCTAGTACATTGCTGATTGTTTTTTGTAGTGCAACTATTAATTTTTCATTAAATTTATAGTTAGCCTCCACACTCTCTATTTCCTTTTGATTCACTATAATTTTTATGAGTGCTGATGGAACCACTGCCTTTTGTACTAACAAATAATTTTCATTTGCTTCCTCAAATCCAGTCAATGAGATCTGTGTCACATCCATAACTATTTCTGCCATTCTCACAGTCAACACAACACTATTAAAATCTGGTATAAAATAACTGGTATTACATACCCCTTTTATATGAGATTGCTGCTCAGATGTTGTCTCGATTTGTATGCCAATCACCATATCGGCTTTTATTTCATTGGCAAACGCTATCACATCCTCCTGCGTATATTCCTCTAACATATCGGATGCCATATATAGTTTTAATCCATTATCCTTGGCAAATTTATCAAACTCCTGTCGCCATTCTGGCAGCGCAAAACGATTTCTGTCCTCATATGGCAGCCATACTACCACCTTTGCACGATATTGTTCTGACAGACTACCAAATGTTACAGTCAACAAACTATCATTGACATCAATGTTACACTCATATACATCTCTACAATAAACCTCCACAATTACATCTGTATCCTGCTTATAAATTCCAACCGCGTCCATGATACTTGAATCACTTAACAGCTCTATTTCATCTTGAATATTTTCAGCGTAATTGGCAAGCGTTATCACAAATTTATTGTGTGTAAACTCATTTCGGATACTCACATCCTCTTTATTGATTGGAACAGCAAGCGGAAGTACTAGACTTGATTCAGGGGCATCCTGAAACTCAGCTTTGACATTAATTTTAGGACAAGAAAGTTTTTCTTCCTGTCTACTAATGCTCTCCATCAATAATCCTATACGGCTATTCGCATCCAAAAAATCTTCACAAAACTTAAACCCTACCATCAATGCAATCACACACACCATAAAGGCCAGCACGGTTCTGAGCGTTATATGATACAGTTTGTCCCTTTTATTTGAAACAAATCGTGCCTTCTCCTGTCTTGTAAGGGCAAACGGCTCGTCAAACTGCGGCGCTTGTTCTAGAAACTTTTGTGCTTCTTGCATTTCTCTATCAAGCGTTTTTTGTTGTGTATCCATATGCTATTAATCCCTCTTTGGTGGTTTGGGTCCCATAAACTGATAATAGTATGTTTTTATCATACCATTATAGATTTTTCTATTTTTATCGGCTTTTCTTCCAATATCTTTCTGTGCATTTTCATAAGATGTAATCATATATAATGACCATGTATCGAGAAGTTTAAACCGCTCTCCTAATTCCTTATATAAAAGTGGAATGTCCTCTTTTTCTCCCAATCGCTCACCATAGGGTGGATTTGTAACTAAAAATCCATATTTTCCACTATGAGATAGTTGGCTGATAGGTCTAGTCTCAACATGTATCATTGATTCCACACCTGCAAGACGCATATTCTGTTTGGACAAAGCAATCATTTCAGGGTCAATATCAAACCCTTGTATCTCTACTTGAACAGATGTGTCCACTTCCTCTCTCGCCTCTTCATAGCAATCATCCCATGTTTGTTTATCGATCAAATGTTCCCACTTTAATGCAGTATATCCTCTTTTGATACCAGGAGCAATATTGGCGGCTAAAAGTGCCGCTTCTATCAAGATTGTTCCACTTCCACAAAACGGATCAACCAAGATTCTATCTTTTTTCCACGGTGTTAAAAGAAGCATTGCCGCCGCTAGATTTTCTGCTATAGGTGCCTTGACGGCTGGCATAGAAGAAAGATGTCTTCGATATCCTCTTTTATGTAAAGATTCTCCAGTAGTGTCAAGCCCTACTGTAACGATATCTTTCATCAAAAATACTCTAACAGGAAATTTACTTCCTTCCTCACAAAACCAATTTACATGATATACTTGTTTTAGACGTTCTACCATTGCTTTTTTCATAATAGATTGTATATCTGATGGCGAAAACAATTTGCTCTTAATACTAGCAGCTTTTGTCACCCAAAATTTTCCATCTACTGGTATATACTCTTCCCACAAAAGCGCCTTGGTTCCTTCAAACAGTTCTTCATACGTTTCTGCATGAAAACTCCCAACCTTTATCAATATGCGCTCTGCTGTCCGAAGTCCTATATTTGCACGACAGATTGCCTCGTCATCTCCTATAAATGTCACTCTGCCATCCTCAACCTTGGATACATCATAACCCAAATCAATAATTTCTTGTTTTAAAACGCTCTCTAGCCCAAAATGGCACGGCGCTATCAATTCAAATCTTTTTATCATTTACAGATTACCCCATTTATTCCAATCACAACAATACACCTTCTCTATAATATCTTTATACGCCTTTATCTGTCAACATCTAACCTTCATTTTCAACGCTTTTGCACTAATGCGATCGTTACCTATCAAAAATGACCTTGCGCTAGGAAACTATTTCCTAGTTCAAGGTCACCTTGTTTTTCCTTATTTATGAACTACTCTGTTATCATAGTTTATTGGAAGTATTTTACACCAGCCTCAAAAACTTTTAGATCCTGTTCTCCATAAATGTTTTTGGCTACTGCATCTCCACAGCGCTCAATATGTGCCATCTTGCCAAAACATCTTCCGTCTGGTGATGTGATTCCCTCAATAGCCGCATAAGAGCCATTGACATTCCATTCCTCATCCATAGAAATTTGCCCATTAAAGTCTACATATTGTGTAGCAACTTGCCCATTTGCAAAAAGTCTATCAATCCACTCTTTTGGTGCCACAAATCGCCCTTCGCCGTGTGAGGCGGGGATTACATAGGTTTTGCCAAGTTCTGCGAGCGACAACCAAGGTGATTTATTTGAAACGACCTTTGTATATACCATTTTTGAGATCAGGCGGTTGATTGTATTGTAGGTCAATGTAGGTGAATCTTCCTGTTGTCCTTCAATTGTACCACATGGCACTAGCCCTAACTTGATAAGGGCTTGGAAACCATTGCAGATACCCAGTGCTAGACCATCTCTTTTTTGCAAAAGATCCATGACAGACTCTTTTATCTTCTCATTGCGAAATGCTGTCGCAAAAAATTTTGCACTACCATCTGGTTCGTCTCCCGCTGAAAATCCTCCTGGGAACATAATAATTTGTGCCTGTGAAATAGCCTTCTCAAATGCATCCACCGAATCGCGAATATCTGCTGCTGACAAATTTCGAAATACACTTGTCACGACTGTAGCTCCCGCCCGTTCAAATGCAATAGTCGAATCGTACTCACAGTTTGTTCCAGGAAATACAGGAATAAACACAGTGGGCTTTGCCACTTTATTTTTGCACACATATACATCTTTTGTATCATAAAGTTTTGTATCTATAACGCTTGTATCTCTTACTGCCTTTGTAGGGAACACCTTTTCTAATTTGGATGTCCACGCATAAATGGCATCCTCCATTGCAATCTGCACATCTTTATAGACAAAAACAGGTTCGTTGGTAATTGTACCAACTATTGTATGAGGATATTCTGATGCCTGTATCACATTGAGATTCTCTGATGATACCTCCACTAAAATATCTCCTAATACATTCTTAAACAGTTTTTCTATAGATTGTGCGGGATTGATTTCCACTCCTAACTTGTTGCCAAATGCCATTTTGGAAAGAGCTGCAACTACTCCTTTTGAATCCAGCGCATATGCTGAAAATACTTTCTGCTCCTGCATCAATGTATGAATATAATCATACAGCTTCTTGACCTTCTCATACACTGGAATGTCAAATGCATCCTTCTCTATCTGAAAATGAACCAACTGATTGCCTGCCTGCTTTAACTCAGGTGTCACAATATCACATTTCTTTGCAATATCTACTGCAAAAGACACCAATGTGGGCGGCACGTCAATTTCATTAAATGTACCTGACATAGAATCCTTGCCACCAATTGATGCAAGCCCATATCCCATCTGTGCATCATATGCTCCCAAAAGGGCAGCAACTGGCTGACTCCAACGTGATGGCTCTTCGGTCATACGTCTAAAATACTCCTGGAAAGTGAACCGAATCTTGGTATAATCTCCTCCAGCCGCTACAATTTTTGCCATTGATTCAGTAACCGCATATACTGCCCCATGATAAGGACTCCAACTTGACAAGTAAGGATCAAATCCATACGACATCATAGTCACCACATCAGTCGTTCCTTTTAGCACAGGAAGTTTTGCCACCATTGACTGTGTTTCTGTGAGCTGATATTTACCACCATAAGGCATAAATACACTACCTGCACCAATAGAAGCGTCAAACATCTCCACAAGTCCCTTTTGTGAACAAACATTAAGATCTTGCAATGTGCCAAGAAATGCTCCTCTAAAATCTTGGTTGTCAAGTGCTTTTTGAACTTTTTCCACAGCAATCTTATCAAAATAATTATTTTCTTTTACAGGACTGTCCACCCATACACTTGTCTCTTGATGAGCACCATTTGTATTGAGGAAAGCACGCGAGATGTCAACTACTTTCTTTCCTCTCCACAACAACACTAAACGTGGTTGTTCTGTCACAGTGGCAACTTTGACTGCCTCAAGGTTTTCCTCTGCGGCATAAGACAGAAATGTATCTACATCCTTTGGATCAACCACAACCGCCATACGTTCCTGCGACTCTGATATAGCAAGCTCTGTTCCATCGAGTCCCGCATACTTTTTGGGCACCTTATCCATATCAACTACTAACCCGTCTGCTAACTCACCGATTGCAACTGACACGCCACCCGCACCAAAATCATTACATTTTTTGATTAACTTGCTGGCCTCTGGTCTGCGGAACAGCCTTTGCAGTTTGCGTTCTGTAGGTGCATTTCCCTTTTGAACCTCAGCTCCACACGACGTTAGTGATTCAGTGGTATGCACCTTTGAAGATCCTGTCGCCCCGCCACAGCCGTCACGCCCTGTACGTCCACCGAGCAAAACAATAATATCTCCTGGATCGGAACTTTCCCTAATCACACTAGCACGCGGAGCTGCCCCCATTACGGCACCAATCTCCATTCTCTTAGCCACATAATTGGGATGATAAATCTCTTTAACAAGCCCTGTTGCAAGTCCAATCTGATTCCCATAAGAAGAATATCCATCCGCCGCACCGCGCACCAATTTCTTTTGTGGCAATTTTCCCTCAAGTGTATCTGCTACAGGCACGGTTGGATCAGCGGCTCCCGTCACACGCATTGCTTGATATACATATGTGCGCCCTGAAAGTGGATCTCTGATTGCTCCACCAAGGCAAGTTGCTGCTCCACCAAACGGCTCAATTTCTGTTGGATGATTGTGTGTTTCATTTTTAAAGTTTACCAACCACTCTTCTGTAACAGTGCCTTTTCCATCCTCCTTGTCAATCTCAACTGGAACCACTATCGAACATGCATTGATCTCCTCAGATTCTTCCATATCCGCAAGTTTTCCATCTTTTTTTAATTTTCTCATCGCCATCAAAGCCAAATCCATCAAGCAGACATACTTATCTTTTCTTTCTGCAAAAAGTTCTTTTCGCACAGCAAGATAATTTTGATAAGACGTCCTAATAGGCTCTGTGTAGTATCCTTCCTCAAATGCGATCTCTTTTAGCTCTGTAGAAAAAGTAGTGTGGCGACAATGGTCAGACCAATACGTATCCAACACACGAATTTCTGTCACTGTCGGATCTCTGTGCTCCTCATTATTGTAATAGTTCTGAATATGAAGAAAATCTTTAAATGTCATAGCCAATCCAAGAGAATCATAAAGTTCTTTTAATTTGTCCGATTCCATTGTGCAAAAGCCATTAAAATAATCTATATCCGCAGGCTCTTCAAACGTAGTGACAAGCGTTTGTGGCTTCTCCATATCCGTCTGTCTTGAATCTACAGGATTGATACAATAGTTCTTGATCTGCTCAAACTCTTTGTCTGAAATCGATCCGATCAGGAGATATGTGACAGCCGTTTTTATAATAGGCTGCTCATCCTCCTTCAAAAACTGTACACATTGTACTGCCGAATCAGCCCTTTGATCAAACTGCCCTGGTAAAAATTCTACTGAAAAGCAGCGTGAATTTGCAGGCATATCAAACTTTTCATAGTACAAATTATCTACTGGTGGTTCAGAAAACACACACTTACAGGCTTTGTCAAAAATATCGTCAGAGAGATTTTCCACATCATATCGAATAAACACTCTGACCTTTTCTAGTCCTGCGATGCCTAAGTACCCTTTTAATTCCTCCTCCAACTCCTTCGCCTTTACAGCAAAATCCTCTTTCTTCTCAACATAAATGCGCTTAACATTATCCATCTTAATAACTATGCTCCTTTCTTAGCCTGTAAATGATATGTTATTGCCCTCAAGCACAAATTTGTATAGTGAACAAAGTTCATATCCTTTCCATAACAATGTAACTTTGTACTGCGAGTACAAAGTTACATATAAAAAATTATACTAATCAACCATAGGTTGGCTATATCACAGTCTATCGTATTATATAACATTTATTTTGCATATTGTGAAACATTTTTGCTATCCACACGCTCAAAATCTACCCACACATACTTGCCATCTTCTGCAACTCCATCTATATCTTTCATGCTGCCATTTTTTGCTAGTTGGAGTGCTACATCCACAGCGGTGTGTCCTTGTCCAATTCCAGATTGATACACTGTAAATGCCATATCTCCATTCTGGATCGCTTCACAGCCATCCGCAGTGGCATCCACCCCCAAAATGGGCAGTGTCGCACAGTCAATGCCTTTACTCTTGCAAACTTCTACTACCCCGAGAGCCATTGCATCATTATTGCAAATCACGCAGTCTACAGGAGAACCTGTTCGCAAAAACAGTTCAAAAATCTTTTGAGCCTGTTGTGTATCCCAATTGGCATTATCCTCAAAAACATAATTGATTTTCTTTCCACTTGATGCCAACACATTTTTAATTCCTTGTGTTCTGCCATCGGTGGCTGAATGTTCACTCACGCCTTTGATTAGCACCACATTGATCTCCTGTTTACCGGATAGCTTTTCCAGCACATACTCCGCCTGAAATTCGCCTGCCACTTGCTCATTAGAACCGACATAAACATATTTTCCTTCCTGTAAATGTTTGTCATCTGGACAACTGTTTACAAATACAATAGGAATATCCTCTGCGCTCATTTTTAACTGCACTGCTGTATCTACAGAAATAGGGCTACAGATAATCACATCATATTTTTGTGCTGAGGCTTGTTTTAACTGCTCTACCTGCTTTTCGATAGATCCTTGTGCATCTCCCACCTCAATCTGTACTCCTTGCTGTGCTGCCCTCTCCTTGGCGGCATCTACAAGTGTCTGACGAAATGTATCCATCTCATTTAAGGAAAAGAAGATACGTATCGCATGATTTCCTCCCACGTTGTTCTGTCCGCACCCTGGCAGCCCCAACAGTAGTACAGCAATCAATCCCCATACTACCACAGTCCTTATTTGATGGTTTTTTCTCATTGCAATCCGGCCTCCTCTCCAATTTTGAATCTGGCCACTTGTTCATACAATTCTTCTGCTGAGGCTGTCAGTTCCTTCGCCCCTTCTGATACACTCTCACTATTCTGGGTTATGCTATCAACTTGGCGCACCATCGATTCAGACGTTGCCAATATCTCCTCTGAGCTTGCTGCCTGTTCCTCCGAAATAGCTGCTACATTTGTTGCCACATCATCTACTTGTTCCACTTTCTTTATCATGTCATTCACTAGAACGCTCATCTTGTCAATATGGCCAAATATGGAATCAAATGTCTTGATTGTATCACCTACCATCTTACTGCTGCGATTGATATCTCCTACACTTTCATTTGTCTGCTTGATCGTGTCTCTAACTAAACTATTAATCTCATCAATCAGACTCTTAATATGATATACTGAATCTGCGCTAGTGTTGGCTAATTGACCAATCTCTGTTGCCACTACTGCAAATCCCCTGCCTGCATCACCTGCCCGCGCTGCCTCAATCGACGCATTCAAAGAAAGCAACGCTGTCTGATCCGCAATATTGCCAATAATTTCTGTGATGTTTGTAATCTCCTCTGACGTTTTCCCCACTTTATCAATCATCTGATGCAGTTTATGTATGGATGTATCGATATCTTTCATCGCGTCACTGACACGCTGCAAATCGTTTTTTCCATTCCTAGAAACTGTAACAGTCTCTTGCATCCGGTTGTCAACTTCCTCACCATTTTCTTTGGTATCTGCCACTACTGTAGCCAAAGTTGTCGCATGATTTGCAATCTCGCCCACAGAAAGGGACAACTGCTCCACTGTGATATTTAATTCGCGCATCGACTGACTTTGCACTTTTGATGCTCCGTACATTTGTTCTGATATTGTATCACTGTTACTAGCCTGCGCACTCAATTTATTGGATACTGTATGAATCGAAGCAATCATCTGTCTCATGGACAAAATAAACTGTTCTATATGCCCACCCATAAGGCCAATCTCATCTTTGCTTTTGAGTTTCACATGAACCGTGAAATCTCCCTCTGTCATGGATGTAATCACCTTAATCAATTCTTTTACTGGACGGATAACAATGTGCACCACTCGCTCAATCAAGACAGCTAACAGAGCAATAAACACCAATCCAATCACAATCATTACATTTCTGACACTATTGATATCTGCATAGATAACATTGATTGGAATGTAGGACACCAACACCCAGTCGGTTCCTGCTATTGGAACAAACGCTGTCATATTATTTCCAATCTGTGTCATTTCGTACTCTTGTTGCTCAATCTTCTTTCCAATACTCTTCATAAAAGAATCTCTGGATTCACTCAATTTGGTAGAGATTAGTGCATTGTCATGATGTGCGAGAATACTTCCATCCAAACTGCTGACCAAAAACGCTTGAGCCTGATCCATTTCAATATAACTATTTACAATAATACTGATTCGTTCTAGGGTAAGATCTGCAGAAATCACCTTTATCACACTAGATTGATCGTCTAGAATACCTGAGGCACTGATAACCTCCTGTCCTTTAGCATTGGTATATGCCCTTGTAAACCCCATATTCCATCGCGTTATCCCATCCTGATACCATACAGACTGTGTGGGATTAGGCTCTTGTTTCTCAGATTGAGAAGCTGTCATAAGGTTTCCATTCTCATCTGCTATGTACAAACCTTCTGGATAATTATCATGAAATCCATAATAACTATCCAATAGTTCTTGTAATTGTGCCTGCCCTGGTTTTGTCTGTTCAATCATCTGTTTCACTGCGCGAAATGCCGACAAATTTTCGTCTAGCCACGACTCAATTTGAGCCGCCTGATTTCCAATCGACGAATTTAACAAATTCTCTGAATATTCTTTTATAATACTTCTAGAAATAAAATACAAGATTCCTGCCAATAGCGCCATCATTATCATAACTACTGGTAATATCGTTCCCAATAGTTTTACTTTGATCGAAACGGTTCTTTTTTGTCCCTTTTCTTTCATGCTCCGCCATCCTTTCTTGCTTCCTAGGAAACTCTAAATCAAAAGACCACTCACTCTTTTCCGTTCCAGCAATAGGTGCAGAGCTTACAGTGCTCCATCCCTGTAGAATCAAGCATGTCATCGAGTCTATTAAACCGAAGGGAAGTAAAATTCAGCTCCTTACGAATCTCTTCCACCATCCGATCATATTTTTCTGATTCAGGGTCCGCATACTCTTGCAACACCTCATCTGTGACTTTTCCATTTTCAAGCCTCTCCACAACACGTCGTGTAATCAGATCCAACTCTGAGGTCGATCGTGAAAAATTTAAATATTTGCAACCATACAAAAGCGGAGGACATGCCGGTCTAATATGCACTTCCTTTGCACCGCTCTGATACAAAAATTCTGTTGTCTCTCTTAGCTGAGTTCCTCTTACAATCGAATCATCTATGAGCAGCAAACTTTTGTCTTTAATCAGATCATCAACAGCCAAGAGTTTCATTCGAGCTATCAAATTCCGCTTACTCTGAATAGTTGGCATAAAAGAACGCGGCCATGTCGGGGTATACTTTATAAACGGTCTAGAAAAAGGAATTCCCGATTCATTTGCGTATCCAACTGCATGTGCTGTGCCAGAATCAGGCACTCCCGCCACAGTGTCTGGCCTTACATTGTCCCGCTGCGCCATCTTGGCACCACAATTGTATCGCATCTGTTCCACGCTGATTCCTTCGTAGGAACTAGCAGGATATCCATAATACACCCACAAGAATGTACAAATTTTCAATTCCTTGCCTGGATTTACCAGCGTAACACAATTTTTTTGTGTCAAAACCACCACTTCACCTGGTCCTAGCTCTTTATAATCTGTATATCCTAGATTCTTATAGGCAAAATTCTCGAAAGAAACACAAAAACCATCCTCTTTCTTACCGATTACAACAGGAGTTCTTCCATATTTATCCCTGGCTGCATAAATTCCCGCCTTGTTCATCAAAAGAATAGAAAGTGATCCGTTTATAGAATTTAGCGCAAAATTGATGCCTTCTATTAGATTTTCTCTGCGGTTAATGAGTGCCGCCACCAGCTCTGTAGCGTTGACCTCTCCACCGCTCATCTCTAAAAAGTGCGTATTCTCCACATCGAAAAGTCGTTGGATCAGCTCCTCTGCATTATTGATTTTTCCGACGGTGGTGATTGCATACGTGCCATGATGAGAGCGAATAATCAACGGCTGTGGCTCATAATCCGATATACAGCCAATCCCATATGTCCCATGCATCTCATTGACATCCTTGTCAAATTTTGTCCGAAATGGTGCATTCTCAATATTGTGTATAGATCTATTAAAACCTTCCTCACCATAAACAGCCATGCCGCCGCGCCGTGTTCCCAGATGTGAATGGTAATCTATGCCAAAAAACAAATCAAACACACAATCTTGCTGCGATGCTACCCCAAAAAAACCACCCATTTTTATATGCTCCTTTCAAAGTTTGAAGAATTGGTATGTCCTACAAACCTATTTTTGAAACGACAAATACACTTGACGTTTCTCATAGATAAAAACCCGAATCCCCACACAATAGCAAAAATCACAATGTGAATAAAGTTCACATGATATGCTTGTCCCCTGATTAATTTTTAGTACTGTCTCATAAACCTCCTGTCTTCTCATTTCATTGATAAGTATAGTATACCGTTATTTCTGTAAATTAGCAACTACAGAAAACCGAAAAAAGATAGCGGGCCTTTCTTGGAATAACCCGCCATCTGTATCTAATTGCTATTTGGTTTTTATTTTTTGAATACCCTAAACAGGTCAAACAATCCGTTTGTTATTCAGATGCTTTTAATAGATAATCTGTTGTAACATTAAAAACCGCGCTCAAGGCTACTATTTTTTCTAATTCTGGAGTAGCCTGCCCACTTTCCCATTTTGAAATAGATTGTCTTGAAACATCGAGTTTTTCAGCAAGTTGTTCTTGTGTTAAATCGTTTGCCTTTCGCAACGTTAATAATTTCTCCGAAAAAGTCATAACATCCTCCATTCTACGAATATAGTTTACTTTAACAAATTTAAGTGTCAACTCAAACTGTTTTCCTACTCCCTAATCCTATCAAAATCGTGAGTTTCTTTCTATATAGCTTCCTGTACATCTGCGCAACTAACAGTAGCAATTCCATACCAATTTGCAGAGATAGATCGCATAAACTTCGTTTGGATTCCCTACAACCGTTTATTCGTGATCCTGACCGGAAAATATTGACTATTCTACCAATTCGATATAGAATTGAATCATCTTTTAATTTCTATTGATCTGCAAAAATACATATACAAATTAAAAAAGTACGCTTTTTGATTTCAAATAATTTCTATAATTTGGATCGGTATACTCTATTTATGAATTTTGCAGTAAAACATTGACCATTTAGTAAGAATTGTAAATTTTATCTATGCATCTTTGCAATTTTTTAACCGAATAGGGACTATTTTCCCCTATTCGTACAATTGATTTATACCACCATAAATAAAAGTGGGTGTTACATGCGCA
The DNA here is from genome assembly GCA_910586095.1 of uncultured Lachnospiraceae bacterium. Taxonomy (GTDB): domain Bacteria; phylum Bacillota; class Clostridia; order Lachnospirales; family Lachnospiraceae; genus COE1. The sequence goes on from CAJUHQ010000023.1 coordinate 13,686, forward strand.
TAACATGCAAAAAACATATTTCAGCGTGTATATTTTTACAGTGAATTTATACCAAACGCCCATATCTTATATAGTTTATCAGGTATTGCAGCCTAAATGGTATATCGTATCATACACTATATACAAACCGCCTAATAGACTATATCATTTTACTCCCAACAAATAAACATAACATAATAATATGGAGGATTAACCTATGGACGCAGGAAAGAAGGAACTTTTAGAAAATAAGGGATTCGATGTTGATGGAGCAATGAGACGTTTTTTAAACAATGATGGTCTATATACAAAATGTCTCAAAAAATTTCTTGATGATACCAGCTATGAAAAATTAAAAGAGGCTTATGATACTGGAAATTGTAATGAAGCCTTTAAAGCGGCGCATACTATGAAGGGATTTGTCGCAAATCTAGGAATCAACAGCTTATATAATCTACTGATTCCTATGGTTGAAAAGTTACGAGTTCAGGACATGAATATTGCATCCGAGATGGAACAACTTGAAACACTCTACCATGAAGCATACGACGTTATTGGTAACCTATAACTCAAATCAGGAGAGGTGAATTTTTTCACATTAAGAAATATACAAATACCATCCAACTATGAAAGGCGGGACTGCTTTATGGCAGATAAATCAGATTGGAGCGTAGAAGGCTTTCAATTTGGAACAGAAAAAGATGCTACACTTGCAAAAGGTGAACTACTTCGAATACAAAATATTGAATCAAAATTAGATTACAACAATTCCCAGATGGTTCAAGCAGTATACCATAAGGCAATTGAAAACAGAGTATTTAAAACCCCTGTTGGATATGTCTTTCTAAAAAAACTCCAAAAATCCCTATCAGAGTCCGCATCTTTTGCAGAGGATATCCCAGATATCCCTGTATCTGGTGTGTACAGTTTGCGTGAAAGCGCTAATCCAACTGTGGAACGCGTAAAGGCAAGCCAAAAAAAGCCAAAGAAAAAGGAAAAACCACCAGGAGAATTTTTTAGCAGAAAAACATCTATCTTAGTCAATGTTGCGCTACTACTGCTCGTGGGCATTATGTTTCTTATCTCCTTTACTAGTGCAAATCCCAATGTGTTAAACTATGAGCAAAATATTCAAAACCGTTATTCAAGGTGGGAACAAGAATTATCTGACAGAGAAGCTGTTATCCGCGAAAAGGAAAAGGAGCTTTTGATTTCTGAGTAACTTTCATACAACCGTCGAGCACTTTGTCTGTCTTTTGCGACACAACTCCAAAAATAGGAAGGAATAGGACTTATTATGAATAAACTAAAAATATTGGTGGTTGACGATGAGAGCAGGATGCGCAAACTGGTAAAAGATTTTCTAGTAAAACAGCACTATGAAGTGCTAGAAGCAGGCGATGGAAGCGAAGCTCTCGATGTCTTTTTTGCCAATCAAGACATTGCTCTCATTATATTGGATGTGATGATGCCACGTATGGACGGCTGGCAGGTGTGTAAAGAGATACGCGCTACCTCAAAAGTCCCTATTATTATGCTGACAGCCCGCACCGACGAACAAGATGAACTGCAAGGTTTTCAGCTCGGTGTTGACGAATATATTGCAAAACCCTTTAGCCCCAAGATTCTTGTGGCAAGAGTGGAAGCTATTCTTCGCAGGACAAACCAATGCACAGAAGAAGACATTATTGAATTGGGCGGCATCTTGCTAGATAAGGCGGCTCACGTTGTTACAATCGATCAAACTCCTATTGAACTAAGTTTCAAGGAATTTGAACTTTTATCCTATTTTATGGAAAATAAAGGAATCGCACTATCGCGTGAAAAAATTCTAAATAGTGTGTGGAACTATGATTATTTTGGAGATGCAAGAACCATTGATACTCATGTAAAAAAATTGCGAAGCAAAATGGGTGATAAAGGTGAGATGATTAAAACGATTTGGGGAATGGGCTATAAGTTTGAAGTTCAACCCTAATTTATACTTTCTTAAATTCTGTCATGGTAGACCGAAACCGAAGCGGAAGCATACTCCTTTGCAAACGCGGATTGATACGCGCTTCAATGGCAATGGTATTGCAAAAACATTGAAACAATTTTTGGTACTCTTCTTCTACTGCTGAATAGTTGATACGACTTTCCTCAAAATCAACCCCTTCTACTAAATACCATTGCTTATATTGGGGGTGCAATCCAAAAGTGCCTGTCTCTTCATCATAGATCAAAAAATTGTCCGCTGGCAATCGATCCGCAAAATGTGGCATCAAAAATGGTAAAATATGTTGCTTTGTCTTTATCTTGGCATACAACAACCCATTATCAAGCTCTGAAAAACGCAAAAACTGTTTCATATGACACAGTTCGTTTTCGGATGCGCGCGCATATCGAAATGTCGCGTTGACACAATCTTCCTGCAATCGGTCCATAATCATTTTATCCTTAGTCATTAATCCCTTCACAATGGTGTGATAAACTGTATCTGCCTTATCCTCAAAACAGGAAACCATCGCCATACACACTCTATAATACGTTTGTTCGCCGAGCACTCTTCTTATCGTGTCAATCACTTTTTCTGCCTTGATTTGATCTGATTTGACATCATAATATTGCGTAAAAAGTCTATTCATAGTTGGTCTAGCAATCGCAAGATGAATCAAGTCATGGCTTGATATTCCCTTCTCTTTTTTAATCTGATATGCCTCATAAACACCTGTGAGCATCCCTTCCATAGTATCCTCACATATCAATACATATTCCTCCATAGTTATCCTCCATATTATGTGAAGATTTCACACGTAAGTTGATTGTCTATCGCTCTTACAATAATTGTACATTTTCTTGAGAATCGTCAAACAACGATAACTGTTTATATGTCACAAAATCCTTATCAAATGGCAACTTTTCATGTTCTGCTAAGAGATTCCTTGTAATATAATCTTCTTCAATCTTTGTATTGTACATCATTTTACCATTGCAAGTAATAAAATATAGTGCACGTTTTAACACTACCCCAATTTTTTTGAGTCCATCAAAGTCTAATGGGGCGCTGCGTCTTGCCTTGCAGATTCTCTGAGCACTTTTTACGCCTATCCCTGGCACACGCAACAACATTGTATATTCTGCTCTGTTAATTTCTACTGGAAACTGCTCTAAATGTTGCAATGCCCAATCACACTTTGGATCAAGTAATACATTAAAATTCTGATGCTTTTCATTTAAGAGTTCTTCCACACGAAACTGGTAAAATCGTAACAACCAATCCGCTTGATACAATCGATGCTCACGCAAAAGTGGTGACGCTGTACAAACCGCTGGAAGTTCCTTATCCTCATTCACCCCTACATATGCCGAATAAAATACCCTCTTCATCGCAAATTTATCATAAAGACCTTGTGCCACTGACATAATTTGATAGTCACTTTCTGGGGTTGCTCCAATAATCATCTGGGTAGACTGTCCCGCTGGCACAAATGCAGGTGCATTTTTATACACAGCAACCTCGTGTTTGCCCTGAACAATGGCATTTTGTATCTGACGCATAGGTGTCAAAATCGCTTTTCTATGTTTATTGGGCGCGAGCTTTTCTAACCCTTGCGCAGTTGGAAGCTCTAAATTGACGCTCATTCTGTCTGCCAGATACCCCGTTTGTTGTATCAGTCTAGGATCTGAACCTGGAATTCCTTTGACATGCACATACCCTTGAAATCGATACACATTTCTAAGTTTGTACAATGTATGATAAATCAACTCCATTGTATAACTCGGATTATTAATAATCCCCGAACTTAAGAATAATCCTTCTATATAATTGCGCCGATAAAAATTCATTGTCAACTCGCAGATTTCATCTGGTGTAAACGTGGCGCGCACAATATCATTGCTCTTGCGATTTGCACAATATTTACAGTCATATACACATTCATTTGACATTAAGATCTTTAAGAGAGAGATACACCTACCATCTGCCGAAAAACTGTGGCAAATTCCTGCTGCTACACAGTTTCCCATATCACGTCCATTTCCTTTTCGATCCACTCCTGAACTAGTACAAGCCACATCATATTTTGCCGCATCTGTCAAAATGCGCAGCTTATCCAAAAGTCCTTTTCGCACAGTGGTCTGTACTGCTATATTGGAACAACTTATATCCATATTGAAAAAATTATGATCGCTATTTTTATACTTTTCAAGATATTCCACGATAATCCCCCATACTGCCAACAGTCCACGAATTTGAAGCAACGCAAAATTGCATAGCAAACAATACTTCTCTAATCATAATCAAAAGAGCATACGTTTCCTCTATAGCACCTATCAAACCTTATGACTTCATTTAGCATAGACACGAACAAATTTTCCAAATTTTTGTTCGCATTTATAATAGCATATTTATTTTGCTTTTGCAATAAAAATTCTTGTCTCTAGATATCCTGTACACAAAAAAGCAAGGTCTATAAAGACCCTGCTTTCTTATGCCACAAAGATTAGTTGTTGTTGTTCTTTGAGCTGTTGTTTGAGCTGTTATTATAGCCATTCTTACAGTTCTTTTGGCTGTTTTCAGAGTTGTTTGAATTCTGAGAATTATTTGAATTCTGAGAATTCTGAGAATTGTTAGTCTTGTTCTGCTCGTAGTTGTTGTTTGTTCCTGACATACTATTACCTCCGATTTTTGGGATTTTATTCCCCTTTTTAATCCATGATGCCTTTTTATTCTGGCATCTTTGCAACATGATAAGCATTTAGTAGCGATTTTACTTTTATAGTCCTTGTTTTGTTTTCTAAAACTTTATTCTCTACATCCTTGCAGATCATTAAAAGTTTACACTGTATTTTACAGTTCAAAACAAAATGCCTCTTCCATCACACTTTTCATTCTGTTATCTTTAAAATAGCAGAAACAATTTAAAAATTAAATCACAAAAATCGAGCACATTTGTTTGACACTCTTTGACGCGGTTGCACTGCTTTGTTGTTTTATTCATTTTGACAAAACCCCTACTGTTCAATCAATACTAGCTTTTCACATTACTTATACAGGTGCAACCTCTGTGCCTCTGTTTTCATATAAATCCCATTTGCACACTTTAATTAGTATACAAATGAAAACTGTGAAATTTTATATTGTATGCTAGTTTCTATATTACTATAATGGTCTCAATTTTTGATATAACTACTTAAATATAGTTGATTACACACAGTTTTTTTGCAGTACTTTCTATTGCGTTTGGATTTATTATTATAAACTGTCTTTACCGTGTTTAGGATATTCTAAAACCATATGGCTTATCAGAATATAGGCGTCTGGGATCTATTTGTTTATTCTGCCTTGTTTCTATTTTCTAAACCGTTTCAAACAGAATTTCCTTGCTGTAAATCTGCCCTAAAAAGTAGCGCCTTCATGTTACACAGATATCATTTGCAAAAATGCACAGTTTTATACCATATAAATGATTAACATATTCTGTTCACTTTGGAAACACTGACTAAAACCGCCAAATATTGTTTGGCAATTTTTATTTCTTGAAAAAGATTGACCTTTTTTATAAGAATTGCTATAATAAATACAGTAAAGAGATACTCCTTCAATCCTCTTTACAACCCTTATATATTAATTATTTATACTCCCCTTAAAGAAAAACGGCCAGTAATGGTCGTTTTTCCTTTTTTTGTTATTAAATTTTGTTATTACAATTCACACGAATACCCATTCGCCTTCATGAGCAGGTACTCCATTTCATTTATCCACTCATCCAATCTCGCACTACTTTGTATACAAACCCTACCACCATCGCTGCTGCAATAAGAGGCATAAAAAATACAAACACTCTAAATGCTACTATCATTACAAATACGAGAACTGCAAGAACAATCCCAGCTATCAACCATCCAGGAAGTTTAATCTGTTTTCCTTTGATACTTTCGTCTTCACGTGTATAATTTCTGCCCGTCTGCGAACTGTTTGTCCTATAATTGAAAGCTTGCGACTGCTGTGTTCTACTCTCACCAGCAAACTTATTGCTCTCCTCTATGGTTTTTGCCAAAAGACGTGGATCTCCTAATGTGCTAAGTACTTCACTTTCACTCTTTCCATTTCCGATCTGTCCCTTTATATAAGAACTATAATAATTCACATTGTCCTGTATTATATGTTCTGACACTTTCCCATCAAGTGCCTCACGAAACTGTCTTAGAAATTCTGTGCAGTTCATACTACCCTCCATGAAATAGAAATTGTTCCTATGCTTGATCCATGCCTTTCCCCAATGTCATTTTCTTGATATAGATAGCTGGATTCTTTTTCATCTCCACCATATCACGAAACGCGTTAAGTACCATTCGCTCTTTATTGCATGCCTCTGTGTTCTTTCCCGAATCGCCAATCAAATTGTATCGATTCATTTGCCAGATATACAAATCAATCAATCCATATCCTTCACAGCGTATCTTGTCACGGATATGGTGATTCTCCAAATAAAATACAAACTCTTCATAAAGCGCCGGATCGCATAAAAGTTCTTCCCAAAGCTGTTCACACCACTGTGCTGATTCTCCGGCATCCACACCGTGCTCTAACAATCCCTCATATACTTTTATACGTCTGGCATCATACAAAATTCCAGCCATTTTTGTGCCTTCTCTTTCTTTTATTATAATTATCCTATCACATAATCCCCCCTAAGGTAAATTAACGGAATATTAAATTTCAAGAAACAAAATAATAATAATTCTGTAATAGTTTCGCTACAAGACCATTAACTAAAATGCAATACACACTCAAGTCACACACTCTACATAATCAATTGCGTGTTACCACCAATATTAAAGTCCCCTTTAGTACAATACCCATAAATTTCAATGTATTATATCACTAAAAAACATCTTGCAATTACCTATTAGAAAGAGTAGATTTAAAGTAAACTTACATCTTACTTAATCTGCCATTTGGCGGATCGTTTTGCCGTTTACTTTAGAAAAATGATTTTTACAAAAAAGTTCCTTTTATGTACAGTAACAATTGACACCGAAACTGTCATAGAAAAAAGCGAAAAATTTTTCAACCGTTTCACACCCAAGTTTGTGAATACGGCGCAAAAATAAAGAAATTTATGATGGTTTCTACAACTTATCAATATGATGCCACCAAATAATGCAAAGGAGAATAAACGCATGAAATTCGGATATTTCGATGATGAACGACGCGAATATGTCATTACCACCCCAAAAACACCACTTCCCTGGATAAATTATCTAGGCTGCAAAGACTTTTTTTCTCTAATCTCCAATACCTGCGGCGGATATACCTTCTATAAAGATGCTAAACTTCTACGCCTTACACGCTACCGTTACAATGATGTGCCCTATGATACCAACGGAAAATATTTCTATATCAAGGACGGTGATACTATATGGAATCCTGGATGGCAACCCACAAAGACTACTCTCGACTCCTACGAATGTCGTCATGGTATTGGTTATAGCCGCTTTGTTTCCTCCAAAAATAATATACAGGCCTCTGTACTTACTTTCGTTCCTATGAATGATAACTGCGAAATCTCTCAGATTCGTTTGCAAAACCATTCCAATACCACTAAAACAATCACCTTGTTTTCTTATGTGGAATGGTGCTTGTGGAATGCAGATGACGATTCTAGAAACTTCCAAAGAAATCTAAGCACTGGAGAAGTGGAAGTTGTCGGATCGGCCATCTACCATAAGACTGAATATCGTGAGAGACGAAACCACTATGCAATCTATACTGTCAACACAACCATTGATGGTTTTGATACTGCTCGCGAAAGCTTTATTGGCACCTATAATGGCGCCGATCAACCAGAAGCTGTCATAGCTGGCAAATGTACCAACTCAGTGGCAAGTGGATGGTCTCCTATTGCTGCTCATCAAATTACAGTGACTCTCAATCCAAACGAAGAAAAATCCTATGTATTCCTTCTAGGTTATAT
>CAJUHQ010000023.1:21635-32522 GCA_910586095.1 uncultured Lachnospiraceae bacterium
ATTTGAGGCCCCCAATATAGTCAACAAAAAGCCTGCTGAAGCCATGATTGCAAAGTACTCTTGTGATGATGCTGTAAACAAGGCTTTTGCGGATTTGAACCACTATTGGGAAACCTTACTTGGACGCTATGTAGTCTCTTCGCTAGATGAAAAGGTCAACCGAATGGTTAATATCTGGAACCAATATCAATGTATGGTGACATTTAATATGAGCCGATCTGCCTCCTACTACGAATCTGGTATTGGACGCGGCATGGGATTTCGCGATTCCTGTCAGGACCTTCTTGGCTTTGTGCACCTGATCCCCGACAGAGCACGTGAGCGTATTCTCGATATCGCTTCCACACAATTTCAAGACGGTAGCGCCTATCATCAGTACCAACCACTCACCAAAAAGGGCAATGCCGATATTGGAAGCGGATTCAATGATGATCCTTTGTGGCTGATTGCAGGAACGAGCGCTTATATCCGTGAGACAGGTGATTTGAGTATTCTACAAGAACAAGTGCCTTATGACAATGACATGACTACTGCTACTACGCTAATGGAGCATTTAAAACGTTCTTTTGACTATATTGTCAATCATAAAGGCCCTCATAACCTTCCACTCATTGGCCGCGCTGACTGGAATGATTGTCTGAATCTTAACTGCTTTTCAGAACATCCTGGAGAATCTTTCCAAACTTTTGGTCCTAGTGAGGGGCCTATAGCAGAATCTGTATTTATTGCAGGTATGTTTGTAAAATATGGTGAGGAATATGCACAGCTTGCAGAATTGCTCGGCGATTCTTCAGAGGCTAACCGTGCCAGAGAACAAGTTGCCATTATGTATGATGTTGTACTAAAAGATGGCTGGGATGGTGAATGGTTTGTGAGAGCTTACGATGCCTACAGCCACAAAGTCGGATCAAAAGAATGTGAGGAAGGTCAAATTTATATTGAGCCACAAGGTTTTTGTGTACTTGCTGGAATCGGTGTAAAAGAGGGGCTTGCCCAAAAGGCTCTAGACTCTGTAAAAGAAAAACTAGATACAAAGTATGGGGTTATGATCTTACAACCTGCATATACAAAATATCATGTTGAACTTGGAGAGATCTCTTCCTATCCACCTGGATATAAAGAAAATGCAGGAATCTTTTGCCATAACAATCCTTGGGTATCCATTGCAGAAACTGTCATTGGTCATGGCGACAGGGCATTTGAAATTTATCAGAAAACTTGTCCTGCTTATGTGGAAGAAATCAGTGAAATTCATCGAACTGAGCCATATGTATACTCACAAATGGTAGCTGGCCGCGATGCAAAATATCACGGTGAGGCCAAAAATAGCTGGCTTACCGGAACCGCTGCCTGGACATTTGTCAATATCTCGCAGTATATTCTAGGTGTATATCCTACACACACCGGCCTTCGCATTGATCCTTGTGTTCCGTCTGACTTTGGTAACTTCCAAATCACCAGACGCTTTCGTGATATTGTATATCATATTGATATCCAAAATCCTGACAAAGTACAAAAAGGCGTCCGTTATATGACCGTAAATGGTAAAGAAATAGAGGGTTGTATCATTCCTTTTGACCCTCAACAAACAGAAGTGACTGTCACTGTCGTGATGGGAAACAAGTAAATCCACTAAAAATGAGGTGCATGAAAGTGCACCTCATTTTTAGTATCGGAAATGATTTATTTTTTTACTTGACAAGTATTCCACATTGCTGTTTCTTCATAAAATCAATAGAAACCCACAATATCCACAAAGTTATCCACAGCGATATTTGTGTCGAAAATGCACATTTTTATACCATCTATGTTACTTCCTGTCCACATTCATACCAACTCCCATCTGCCCGCCTTTGTGGGCGTACAAATCAGGATGGATGAAATTGTAATTTCACCTGTCACAGTCCTGCTACTCAAATCCGAATGAAAAACGCCTGTATGCAGACTTTTTTCACACTAACTCCCATAATTCCGCTTCGCGGAATCTCAAATCAAGATGAAAAACGCCTGATTTTGGCGTTTTTCGGTGTGAGATCTAGAGTTTCTCTGCGAAACAGCCTTTGCTGTGAGCAGCTAGAAACTCTTCTCACACTAACTTCTGTCTGGTTCACCTGCACTGATATCTGTATACATGTCAAGCAACCCCACTGTCTCTGTGGCTGGCCTACCGTAACTCGTACAGCACTTGTGTGAAACTGTCTTTTCCTCTTTAGCCTTATCGTCAAAAATCACACTCATCCGCGCCGCACCATGCTCTAGCTCACTGTCCAAATGTCTTAGAATCTCGTCGATCATCTTTTCATCATTTTCCATCACGCCACCTCATGCAAACGGCAATACTCTACTTAGTTCAGTTTCCAGATATCACGATTGTATTCTGCGATTGTTCTATCAGAAGAGAAGAAACCTGCTTTTGCAATGTTGACAAGCATCATTTTCTTCCACTTCTCCTCGTTCTTATAATCTTCAAGCATCTGATCCTTTGTCGCAATATAGTCTTCTAGATCCAACAATGTCATAAACCAGTCTTTGTTGATTAGCTCATTCTTAAGACGCTCTAAGCGCTCTGTATTGCCAACTGCCAACACTTCTTTACTTGTAATATAATCGACTGCTTCTTTGATAACTGCCTTATTCTCATAAAAGTTGCGCGCTACATAATCAGCCTTTTCATAATGCTTGATAACTGCCTCTGACTTCTCGCCAAAAATATAAATGTTTTCATCACCTACTAACTCGTGAATCTCAACATTTGCACCATCGCTTGTTCCGAGTGTGACAGCACCATTTAACATAAACTTCATGTTTCCTGTGCCACTTGCCTCTTTTGATGCCAGAGAAATCTGCTCAGAAATATCACATGCAGGAATCAATTTCTCTGCATAGCTTACATTGTAATTCTCAACCATCACTACTTTCATATAGTCCTTGACATCTGGATCGTTGTTTACAATCTCCTCTAAGCATAGCAATAAATGGATAATATCCTGTGCAATAATATATGCTGGAGCAGCTTTTGCACCAAAAATAAATGTAACAGGGGTGGAAGGTTTCTTTCCTGCCTTAATCTCCAAATATTTGTGTATAATATAAAGTGCATTCATTTGTTGACGCTTATACTCGTGAAGTCTTTTGATCTGAATATCAAAGATAGAATTCGGATTGATATCTTGCCCTTCCTTCTCCTTTAAGTATGCTGCCAATTCTGTCTTCTTGCGCTGCTTGATCGCTTTGATTTGATCTAGGAATGTCGCATCATTTTGATATGCCAAAAGTTTCTCAAGTTCAGCCGCATCTTTCTTGTACTCGTCTCCTATAGTTTCTGTGATACATGTTGCAAGCTCCTTGTTGCAAGACAACAACCATCTTCTAAATGTAATACCATTTGTCTTGTTGTTGAACTTTTCTGGATAAATTTTGTAGAATGGATTCAATTCACTTCCCTTTAAAATCTCTGTGTGAATCGCCGCAACACCATTGACAGAAAATCCATAGTGAATGTCAATATGCGCCATATGGACTCTCAAATCCCTATCAATAATTTGTACCTTTGGATCATCATACCGAATCGCTGCTCTCTTATCCAACTCCCAAATAATTGGCATCAGTTGAGGCACTACCTTTTGCAAATACTTAACAGGCCATTTCTCCAACGCTTCTGCTAAGATTGTATGATTGGTGTATGCGCAAGTCTTGCTCACCACATCAATCGCCTCTTCCATCTCGAAACCTTCCTCCTGTGTCAAGATGCGAATCAGCTCTGGGATCACCATTGTCGGATGTGTATCATTAATCTGAATCACAACATGTTCGTTCATCTTGTGAAGGTCATAGCCACTTTCCTTCAATTCCTTTAGAATCAACTGCGCGCCGTTGCATACCATAAAATACTGCTGGTAAATGCGCAATAGATGACCTGCCTCGTCAGAATCGTCTGGATAAAGAAACAGTGTAAGATTCTTTTCAATATCTGTCTTGTCAAAATCAATGCCGTCTTTGACAATATCCTCATCAACGGTTTCGATATCGAATAGATGGAGCTTATTCATGCCCTGCTCGTATCCAATCACATCAATGTCATAAAGTCTTGACTGAACCTTCCTCTTTCCGAAATAAACAGGGAACGAAATATCTGTCTTGGTAAGCCATGACTGCTGCTCAATCCAGTCATTTTTCTGAGCTGTCTGTTGTCTATCCACAAAAACCTGCTTAAAAAGTCCAAAGTGATAATTCAGACCAATTCCGTCTCCGCAAAGACCTAAACTTGCAATAGAATCCAAAAAGCATGCTGCTAATCTTCCCAGTCCCCCATTGCCAAGAGAAGGTTCTGGCTCGATTTCTTCGATACAGCTAAGTTCTTTTCCCTCTGCTTTCAGCACAGTCTCAAGCTCGTCATAAATGCCTAAATTGATGAGATTATTAGACAACAATTTGCCAATTAAAAATTCTGCGGAAATATAGTATACCTTTTTACTGTTCTTAATTTGGCCTTTGTCCTTCATCATATCCTTAGTCATATTCAGGATTGCAAGATAAAGTTGCTTGTCATCGAGTTCCTTTACTGTTTTGCCATACAGTTTCTGTGTTGCTTCTTCTAACTTTGTCTTTACATTCATTTTTATAACTTTGCTCCTTTCTCAGTGCGACTTTGTGCACACAAGCACAATTTTCAACTTTACACTTTTTGTAATTATTTTTGTAGTTCTACTGGTTTCTCCTTTATATGTTCTCAATGAAAGAAACAAATAATTATGTTCTATCATGGTATAGGATACTCCACTTTTTTTATTTTTATGAAATGACATCCAGATATTTTATGCGAATCAATTTATGTGGCATAATAATATCCCTGCCATTTTCACCTTCCATTAATCTTGCTATTTCTTCCACGGCACTCGCAGCAATATTTTGAAAATCTTGTTGTACAGTATGCATTTGTTTTCCTGCATATCCCATTAGGCTAACCCCATCAAAACCGCACACTGGCCTGTAAATATCCATATCCATGAGCGCTTTCATTGCCCCGATTGCCATCAAGTCAGACGCACAAATAATTGCATCTTTATATCTAGCATATTGCATGGTCAATTTACGTGCCTCTAGTTCACTAAAATTGCCTATGCGTATCAACACAGCTAATTCCATCTCCTGTGCAAGACGCCTCATTCCAAGCATACGCTCTTCCGATACATAACCGCTTGGTTTGCCAGAGATATACAAAATTCTCTGACTTTGATTCGCAAGCAAAAATTTCTTAGCAACCTCATACTGAGCCTTTGCGTGATCGATGTGAATACTAGATATATCCTCTGTCACTCCAGGCGCATCAATCAATACTACCTTAAATTTGCCGCTCGCAACCAGTTTCCTAATTGCGTGATCCTCTTTTGATAATCCACATATAATCAGCCCTTCTATACTTTGAGACTGAAAATATCGTGTCATTTCCTCTTCGTCCATCTCCGCAATCATTGTAAAAAATACAGTGATAATATCCAAACTCTTTTCTTTTGCCTTGTTGATGGCACCTATCATATACTGCATTGGTATCTCATCGACTGTCTGTGTATGTCTGCTCACATCTAACACTAAGGCAACTCTTCCTGTCTTCTTAGAAGAAAGTGCAGAAGCTATAGTATTTGGTACAAAATTAAGTGCTTCGATCGCAGCAGTCACTTTCTCTTTTGTCTGTTCACTGACATTCGGATAGTGATTAAGTACTTTCGATACGGTAGAAATTGCCACTCCTGCCTCCTTTGCCACATCTCTAATCGAAACCACCAACTCACTCCCCTTCTTCCATTTTTTTGGAAAACGTTTTCTAGAAAACGTTTTCTTTATCATACAACAAAAATAACGGTTTGTCTACCGTTATTTTTAAATTTTTCCAATTATTTGTAATTTTTTTGTGTTACTATTAGAATATATTCATGTTAATCTCCCATGCCGCCTTTGGCGGCTCAAATAGAAATGAAAAGAGCACACTTGCCTATTAAGTGCCTGATCTCCCGCAAAATACAATTAGTGCTCTAATCTAATCGGCTTTATAATAGACAGGCTCACTAGTTATGTCTTTTCATTTACTATATGTCAAGCCCTGCTCATAATTCTGTCTATAGCCTCGGCAAGACGCTCTTGTTGAAATGGCTTTACGATAAAGTCCTTTGCTCCATATTGAATTGCTTGCGCTACCATAGCTTGCTGTCCCATAGCAGAACACATAATTACGCGCGCTTTTGGGTCCAATTCCTTTATACGTTTTAGTGCATCCACTCCACTCATCTCAGGCATTGTAATATCCAACATCACTACATCTGGCCTTATATCCATATACTTTTTAACGCCTTCCACCCCATTGCATCCTTCTCCAACTATGGTATGACCATATGCCTCTAACATTTTCTTGATTGTCATCCTCATAAATGTCGCGTCGTCTACTACCAATACCTTCGCCATTGCACCTTACCACCCTTTCAATTACAAACTATAGTACTTTTTCTCTTATAAACTATTCTCGTTAAGATTTATCAACTATAGCAATTACTACCGACCTCGGGCACATTACAATCTCACAGTTTCCTGTCCATTTTGTCAACTTGTGATAATCTACATCTTTTGTATGTTCAAACTCTGTGTTCATAATAATACGCCACTTTCTTCCGAGAGGAAGGGTTGGAAGCTGCACATTCTCTTTCTCCCAATATGCATTTACACCTATATAAATAATATCATCTTCCGTATTTCCTTGTGTACGTCCAGCAAACATAATTCCTATCATATGTGTATCCGATTCACAATGACTATTCCATGCTGTCTTATTGTGTACAGACACTTCAGGAAAGCCGCAACCACTCGGACCAGAACGCCCTCTGAGTATAGGATGTTTCTTGCGCAGATCAATCATAAACTTACAAAACTCAAACATCTCACTGTACTCTTCCTTACGTCTCCAGTCGATCCACGATACAATATTATCTTGGCAGTAAGCATTATTGTTCCCAAATTGTGTATTGCAGAACTCATCTCCTGCAAGAAACATTGCAGAACCTCTACTGCACATTAAGATGGCAAACGCATTTTTTCGCAATCGATTTCTCAATTGCAAAACTTCTGGATCGGTGGTTTCTCCTTCCACTCCACAATTCCAGCTATTATTGTCATTTGCTCCATCTGTATTGTTCCATCCATTTTTTTCATTGTGTTTATAATTATAAGCATACATATCATACAGTGTGAAGCCATCGTGACAGTTTAGGAAATTTACAGTAGCATTCTCACCACGATTTTCCTTTCCATATAGATCAAATGAACCTGTGATACGGTTGATCGCCGCCTGTGCCATCCCATAATCACCCTTTAAAAAGCATCGCATATCATCGCGATATCGTCCATTCCACTCTGCCCATCGGTTCCATGCTGGAAAACTTCCCACCTGATAAAGTCCACCTGCATCCCATGCCTCAGCAATCAGTTTCACTCTTCCAAGTACTGGATCATAGGCAAGCATCTGCAAAATCGGCGGCTTATTCAGCGGAGATCCATCCTCGTTACGCCCCATGATAGAAGCCAAATCAAACCGAAATCCATCAACTCTGTAAGACACTACCCAATAACGCAGACATTCTAGTATAAACTGTCGTACTATTGGATGATTGCAATTCATAACATTGCCACATCCGCTAAAATTATAATACTTCCCATCAGGAGTGAGCATATAATAAATATTGTTGTCTATTCCCTTAAATGAAAAGAAAGGCCCCTTCTCATTTCCCTCCGCAGTATGGTTAAATACTACATCTAATATCACTTCTATTCCATTACTATTAAGCGCATGAATCAGATCCCGCAATTCATTGCCTTCTTTATTGTACTCGCGCTTTGAGGCATAGGATGTGTTGGGAGCAAAGAAGCATACTGGATTATAACCCCAATAATTTAGCAATCGCTCACCATCCACCACGCGCACATCTTCCATCTCGTCAAACTCAAAAATCGGCATCAACTCCACCGCATTTACACCGAGTTCCAAAAGATAAGGGATCTTTTCCCGAATCCCTTCATAAGTTCCTCTACACTCTACACCAGAAGACTCATGCATGGTAAATCCTCTTACATGCATTTCGTAGATAATCATATCTTTGGGTTCTAGATTTGTATTTTTAAAATTACCCCAGTCATATCCACTGTCCACTACCCGCGCTTTATAGATACGATTGGAAGTATTCTTTTTCTCTCCCCATGTTCCCTGTCCTGCCACTGCCTTAGCATAGGGATCTAAGATATATTTTGTCTTGTCAAAAAGTAATCCCTTCTGAGGATCATACTCTCCATCAAACTGATATGCATATTCAAACTCAGATGGATTTAATCCAAACACTACCATAGAGTATGTGTTTCCAATACAATATGCTTCAGGAAAGGGTATAACAGCATAGGGCTCATCTTCTCCTCTATGAAACAGACACAAGTTGCAAGCGGTTGCTCCATTTGAATGAATCGTAAAATTGACTCCTCCTTCAACATAAGTTGCCCCGTTTCTCAAGAATTTCCCTGGCCTCACTTGAAAGCCTGCCACCTCGTCTGTAGGTCCATAATATTTTCTTTTTAAGGTTGGATCTTCACTCATTGTACAACAACCTCCTCTATCTAAATTTTGAGTTATTTTCATTCTAATCTGACAAACACCACAATGCGGCCTTCATCTGCATTGGCAGATCGCTTCTTTTATAAATCTTTCCTATCAGAATCTGTTTACTGTGCTGACTCAGATCAAGGCATATTTGAGGCTCTGACTCAAATTTGTATAGCAAACAATGTTCGCATTATTCAATAAAGTCCTTTGACTTATTTTCAACCTATTCACTATAAATCATTTATAACACCTTAACTCTAATTCTACATTATTTTACAAATTGTGGCAACACTTCATAAATTTTTGCCGTTTTTACTGAAATGCAAGGATTGTTTTGTGCTATTCTTGTATAAATTAGTGTGAAAATCGATTTATTTTTTCTATTTTGCACTATTTTTTAGATGGTTTTCTTAATTTTTTTAACTATTTGTCACTTTCCCTTGTATACAATCTGTAATAGTCCTCTCTCAAAATCTTTACCAAAAACTTCATTAAACAGAACTCAATAGAAATTATGCTTCAATCCTGGAAGAATATGCTTTGAGCGCCCTATTGAATCTATTTAACATTGCATTATTGACCCAAAATGAAAAAAGACTCCAATGATACAAAAAATATTGCTCTGGAATCCCAATAAAGAATATATTGTGATATCTATTTTCCATTTGTTTTTCAAACTATAAACAGCTTTTTGCTACAATGCATAACAGTTTGACCTTGTAGGGCCAAACTGTTATGTTTTCTTGTCAACCCAATATATTTTTATATCTTACATCAAGTCTTGCATCCTCACTCCATCCATATCGTCAAAAGCTTGATTTTCACCTACCATTCCCCATATAAAAGTATAAGCGCGACTTCCACTTCCTGCATGAATGGACCAGCTTGGAGAGATCACAGCCTGTTCATTTCTCATTACAATATGTCTGGTTTCCTGCGGTTCTCCCATATAATGCATCACAAATGCATCCTCTGGCATATCAAAGTACAAATACACTTCCATACGTCTGTCATGTGTGTGACAAGGCATTGTGTTCCATACACTACCTGGCTTCAATGCTGTCATACCCATAACAAGTTGGCAACTCTCCACTTGACCTGGCAAGATATACTTGTTAATCACTCTATGATTTGCATCTTCAAGACAGCCAAGCTCTACCTTATTTTCATCCTTGATAATAACTACATCATCTGATGCCTCTCCCTGTGGACGAATTACTTTTGTAGGATACTCTTTATGTGCAGGAGCACTATTTAAATAAAATTTTGCTGGATTAGCCGGATCTACTGATGCGAAACTAATCTCTTTAGATCCCATTCCAATATACATTCCTTCCTTATGCCCTACCGCATATTCTTTGCCATCAATTGTAATGATTCCTGCGGGGCCAATATTAATCACACCTAATTCTCTTCTTTGGCAAAAATACTCTGCACGCAATTCCTCTCCTGCTGTCAATTTGAGTGGTTCCACTGGCACAGCAGATCCCGTAATAATGCGGTCAATGTGGCTGTATACCAATTTGATCTCTCCAGCCTTAAATAAACTATCAATCAAAAATTCCTCACGAAGCCTCTGTGTTGTATAATTTTTGACATCTTTTGGTGAAGCTGCTGTTCTTAATTCCATAATGATTCCCTTCCTTTTTAATATTTTTTAGATTTATAGTTCCATCTTTTGCACTCAACATCATACTTTGTATTTTTACTATCATTCAGTTCACTTTATTTATCATGTGAACATGGTTTGCACTAATAACTAGTTCTCTGTAAAAAATAGCTGTTTTTTCAATCTATACTTTATGTTCTATCACAATTGCCAAATATTTCTCTGTAAGCCCTTACAGTTTAACGCACTATCTACTTTTAGTCAATATAGTTTCCTATTTTCAATTAGGATTTTACCCTAAAAGCAATGATTGCTCCCTTACTTTCTGTACATTCTTACAAAATTTACTTGATTTATGACAACTTTCATAGTAAACTCGGATCATACAATTCCTGAAATATCTTATATCATTTCAGGCCGCATGGCCATCCCTACTATGAAAGTTGAGGACTTTCATAGTAAACCCCCATGTCTGTCATCAGACACCACTATGAATGAAAGGGGTTTACTATGAATCACACAAAATGCCAAAAGCAGGCATTTTGGCGCCATACAGTCAGCGCAGCACGTGCGCAGACCTACAGCAAGGATTCAAAGACTTTCATAGTAAACCCCCATGTCTGTCATCAGACACCACTATGAATGA
>CAJUHQ010000024.1 GCA_910586095.1 uncultured Lachnospiraceae bacterium
TAGGCAGTGTCTTTTGCTGCCTTAGAACTATTTTTCACACTAACTCCCATCTGCCTGCTTCAGCAGGCGTACAAATCAGGATGGTGAAATTTTATATTTCACACTATCTCCCATTTTAAATCACTCCTTTTTATCTTTCTCCCATCTTCTTGCCCTTCGGGACAAGAAATATCTCTCGCTTAAAGAACGCAGTCAATTTTTCACTAAAACGCTTTTATATGTTAATTCTATCTCTCTACTGACTAAAGTAAAAATTAATTTTGCTTAAAAAGTATATCCATTTTTTAATGGAAAATATAATATCTAAAAATTGCAAAAATCTGATAATATAAAATGCTTAACGTAACGAGAAATTATTTTGCGGACAAAGTTTTAAGGAGCAAATTTGAAGATTTACCCGCAATTTAATGATTTACGCTTAACTTCAAATGACATTAAATTTCTTATAGTATGTTTTACCTTAACTTGTCATGCCTGCTTTGTATCGTATATGTGTGGATTTTAGAATGTAAAGTAGGATATGCGGTATAGAACGCCTACCTTAGATCGCAATTGTACCAAAATAACATGCTTATAATAAAAAGTGCATTATTACGTTTGGCTTTATTGTATTAATAGAGTGAGAAATGTCATGCTTACAATAAAAAGCATAGAACAATTTTTCATTTGGTTTTGTTACATTAATAGAGTGACTTATTGTCTGTATGCTCTAATGTTGTGTTATGCGATTGTGGTAATATTTTTATGAATTCAAAACTAGGGTACAAAATTCTTTTATCTCGTCAATTCGCGCTGCTACATCTTCTTTACATTCTATAGAACATAATCCCAATTTTCCACACGCCTCTATTTCAAGATGTCCATAAAAATGTTCAATACTACCTATAATCTTTTCACACTCTGGCATACCTGGCCCTGTTCTTAATGCAATGGTGTATCCCTTTTTGCCGACTGAAAGCTTCGCATGTGGTTCGTGTGTATTGCACCAGGGCGTACATCTGTCAATAAAAACTTTAAATTGTCCAGGAATATCTGCCCAATAAGAAGGAGAAACCGATACTATTTTATCGGCCCATTCATATTGTGCCATCAATTTGTCCACATCATCCTTTTGAAAACATTCTGCCGTTAAATGACACTTGCGGCATCCTTTACACAAATTAATATGATACTCGTCAATACAAACCGTGCAAACATCATTATCCTTATTTACAAAGGAATTAACAATATTCACAATTTCTGCTGTTGCACCATTTCGCACGGGACTACAGTTAATAATAAGTATTTTCATAAAGTTTTTCCTTCTTATCCTTTTTTATTTTTGAATAGAATACCATAATCATACTCACATTTCCACCCAATTTGCATGAAATTTCTTTGCCACTTTGTTTTGTCATGTTGGCTATTTTTTCTATCGGTTTTTATTCTAAAGAATTTTGTTTAAGTTTTCTTGATAGAATTGATGATCTTGGTTATGCACGTGGAGAATGACCGATTTTTGGACATTCCTCTATGTGAGATGTAGCCTTCTTTACAAAACACTTTTGCTGTGCGTATAAATTTGCGTTGCAAATCTAGAAGTACTTTTCACGTTTTACATGTCGTTTTGCCTGTTTCAATGCCTTTTCTAAGTTTTTGATCGCTTTGTTTTTGGTTTTTAATTATCCTTGCCCTTTGTTCTTTTAATGCTATATGTATGGTTTCTAAAAATAAAATTCTCTTTTCGGAATCGTGTATCCATTGAAAATGAAGCTGTAAATATACATTGAAGATGGTAGGTATATACTTTATAATCAGATATAAACAGAATTTATGGAGACAGTAGGATGGATGAAATTATATTAATAGAGCCTCAAAAGAAGTATGCGGATGATATATGGGAATTTCGTCAAGAAATTTTAGAGTGCGATGTAGAGAATGAAGATCAATTTGCAGGTTGTCTATCGCTTGATGTAAGTAAGTCTGCTCAAGAGTGGATAAAAATATGTGAATTTAGAAAATACGAAAAAACGTGCGAAAAAGTTGGAGCAACAGTTCCTTCACATACGTACGTAGCTGTGCGCAGGAGAGATGACAGAGTTGTAGGTGTGATCGATTTGCGTCATCATATAGATCATCCTATTCTTGGAACATGGGGAGGACATTGTGGGTATTCAGTGCGTCCTTCAGAACGCCAAAAAGGTTATGCAAAAGAAATGCTTCGTTTAAATATACAAAATGCAAAATCAATGGGAATAGAAAAACTTCTTATCACTTGTGATTTAAAAAATGAAGCCAGTGAAAAAACAATACTTGCCAATGGTGGCGTTTATGAGAAAACCATAGATGTCAATGGAGAGAAGATAAAAAGATATTGGATTACAGTTTAAGAAGTAGGTAAATGCCAGGTAAGTATAAATGCAGTAATGAATACATTGTTTTCAAACTTTATGCAGTAGGAACACTTTCCCGAAAAGGAGAAAGAAAAGGTAGCTGATTTTACATTAAGACAAATCCGCTACCACAATAAAAAATATTCAATTATTGATATGATGTTGCTCTAAAGTAACTTGTCATTTTGTAAAATAATATAAGTCCCGATTTCGTCATCATATCTTAAATAATCTAAATGCATCATATTATATAAATAGCACTTTACTTCATTCGTAGAAGAAAATTTTGTTGCCGCATAGGGAGATTCTGGATTAGTTTTTTCAAATAATAAATATCCATTATTCATTTCAATCAAAGTGGCAGCATGTGAAGCACATATTCTGTCACCGCTTTGCGTCCAAAAAGTAATTAAAGAAAATGCACTTTCCTTGAATGAAATTTCCTGTTCATTCCATTGTTCACAAATGGCTTGAAACATTTCCTGCTCACTGCATTGTTCTGTAATGTGAATGGGATTAAATAGAGTAAAATATTCTGCTTGCACATTTTTATCCCAATCAATCAATGGAAAGGGAACATATGTTTTGTGATCGCCCTCTATAGCTTCTCGTCCAAAAAGAATATCGCCGTCTGTATAGAGCCACGCTGTATTTTCGTTCCAACAATCGAAATCTTCTTTTTTTATTACATTTCCTACTGAAATATTGTCTTGATTTAATTCATAAGCTACAATTCTGCAAACAACATCATGGTAATTTCTGTGATTAAGCTTAAACCATTGTGTAGACATAGGATAATATTCGCCATAATCAACTGCCATTTCGTCTATTGTAATAAAATCCCCTGCTAAAGAAAAAGATTGACAGCCTCTCATGCTGTCATTGTAGTCTGTTACCCAACTTAATACAGTATCAACATAGTTTGTAGAAATACCAGCCTCTGTCAAAATATCTTCTATTTCTAGTATAGATGCATTACTGTCTAAATTGGAGTATGTCAATTGATTTTGTGAAACCATATCAGCATTTTGGAGGCTTGAAACTTCAGTACTTACTTGATGATTTTCTTGATGATTTTCTGTTGCCATACGTGCACTTTCTGTATTTCCACAAGCGGAACAAAGCAACAAAATCAATGACACACATAAACAGGAAATTTTCTTCATATGTTGCCAGACCTCCTTTTTACTTTCTGAATGTATTCATTGTATCACAACTTTTTTTGTAATTCCACTCAATATGTTTAAGAGTTCTTTCAATTCATCTAATCAGATAAAAAAGTGGTATTTTTTTATCTGTAACAAACAGTTGATAGAACTACATAATCTTATCTGTTAAAGTGGAAAAGATTCGTTTGCATTTTGATAAAAGTTAAGTAAAACAGAAAAAGACAAAAGGGGTTTTGACATAAAAAGTAAAGCTATTTATACAAGAAAAGAGAATGTTAAAAGTTGATTTTAGAAACTTGTGCGTGTTTTTATGTCTTGAAATATGTAAATAGATAAAGTATGATATAAAATATAATTTTAGAGGAGGTTAATCATGAAAAGGAAGATAAATCAAGTATTAAATAGTATTATGGGCTCCTTTACTGGTCTTTTTCTTGGTTCAGGGTTATATAGATACTGGCATTTTCAAAAATATCCAGATATATATGCCATGCAATCGGCTCCGTGGTATACCAGAACGCTAATACAAGGATTCTTTACGCTTGTATTAGTGGCGATTTGTATGATAATAAAAGTCACTCTTATAGAAAAGATAGAAATAATGAAGAAAATAGTATTGATTATGGGAATTATATTCCTGTTTTTAACAGTTGTAGGTAGCAGTTATGTCCTTATAAATCATGGACAAGTTAATGCGGGATATGCAGTAATCCCAGGAGTTTGGACGATACTATGTTTTGCATATTATCGCAGTGGGAAGCAGTAACAGCACATACTATTTCGGTGGTTCTGTCAAAAATAACCTTCATGAGTATGAAATGTAGTACTTTTCCGAGAAGCAGCCTTTGGCTGAAAGTGGTTAGAAACTCTTCTCACACTTAACTTTACAAAGTGCTTGTACCATTCTTTCACGATTTTTATATTCTCTCGAAGCAGGTATCTTTGCTACTTTTTTATTCTTTTCATAGATCTCAATCATCATAAGAGCGTTGCCATCATAAACTGGTTTCGCAGAGCAGAAATGCATATCATACTTCTTTGAAAATCCGCATTTTTTGCGTGTGAGTATCTTACTTTCCTTATCATAGGTGGTACTGCTCATTTGATATCCTAGACAAAATACGAACATTAAGATTGTACAAGAAAGCGAAAAATCATACAAAAATAAAATGAATACCATACCACCACATATACACCATAATAAGCACATTAAAAATGGATGCAGACAGATTGTAATGGTAGAACACTCTTCCCACTCAAATTGACATTTGAGATGTTCTTTTTCCACGATTTCTTTATAAAAATAGCTTTCTTCTTTATCAAATTTTAGCTTCCTTCCATCTTTAAATATAAGCTTAATGCCTCCTGTATTTGTATAATATGTATGCTCTATGTCCTGACAATTAAACTTATGTACTACATGAAAAATATTTCTATAAATGATCTCTCCATCTTTGTATATCATCATGAAATTTCTTTGATACACCACAAGAAAAAGTCCCAAAGCAAACAGACTACCAAAAACGATAGTACAAATGGTTAGGGCCATTGTATCCTTTGTAAACAACAGAGACACTATCATAAATACACTCCAAATTAGCATGCTAATCCCCCCAAATACAAAAATAATTTTAGGAGGTTTCAATATACCAATATTGTTTTGCTGACTTTTTGCATAGTCTTTGATAGTTTTATGAACTGCCAACTTTGATAGTAAATTCACATCATACACAATATGCCGTTTGACAGGCAGTATGGCCGTCCTCACTATGAAAGTCGATAACTTTCGTAGTAACTTTGTTAAAAATGCTTGCATCATAATTCCTCTATGTGTCTATTTCGTTAGGTCCAAATTATAATATTCTCATATATCAATACCACAATAAAAATCAGTATAGTCCTGTCATTTTTCTAAATGTATAGATTCTATTTCCTTCTCTCAAAAGGATCGCTTGCTCTTTTTTGAAAAAGAAAGTATCAAGAAGAACTCTTGAATAGATTCAAATAGTTTCTTCATAGTCATCTGCCGTGGTATTCCAAAAAATAGAATGTTCAGGATGCTCCATATACCGTTGCCATTGATGTGGAAGTTCATCCGCAAAAAGAGAAACCATGCCTCCTACGATGGCGCATATAGTATCCCGATCTCCCAAAGCAGAAACAGCCGTCCACAATGCTTCCTCTATGGAAGTATAAAAATATGCTGCACACCAAAGACAAAGCGGAACCGTATCCTGTGCTGTCAGGCAGATTCCATTTCCAAGTGTAGAGACTACAAAATCAATATTGCTCTCTTTTTTGATAGAAACCGCAGACAATATTTTATATTTGGTATCACTTTCTGGTAATTGATTTGCAACATCCCGCAGAAAAGTTTCTCCCTCTCCAAAATACTGTCCTAGCTTTTTATTGAGAAGCAGCGCCGACGCTATGGCAACAGCCATTGCGCCCACGATTCCTTCTATATGTGCATGAGTCACTTCAGCAGATGCCCTGGCATAGTACAGAACCTTGTCCAAATCATCTGCAAAATATGCACCTATAGGTGCGACACGCATGGCACCGCCATTTCCCATAGAACCCATTCCATCAAATGCTGCTGAGGCAACATCCTGCCAATGCTGTCCTTCTTTTATACTTCGTAAAATAGAATGTGCTGTTCCTCCATATCCCCGATGCCAGTCCAGCGCATAATTCTTTGCAAAAATACTGGCTAATGCGTCCTGATTTATTGTTCCATAGATTTCCAGAGTACGATATATTCCAATTGCCATCACAGTATCATCGGTAAAATACCAAGGTTCATTCAAAATTTCTCTCTTTTTTATTTTTTCACAGGCTATTTCATCAGGCATGAAATAGCTTTGCCCAAAACAATCTCCTAATGCGATGCCATCCAATGCACGTTTTGCGTATTTTATTCTATCTTTTGTTTCCAATTTATAAATCCCTCCAGACTCATTTCTTTACTTGAATCATATAAGTATAATTTATTTTTATCAGATACACAATTCCAAAAAAGGAAGGTATCCAATACAATGCCAGACGAAAAGCCTTATTGTAGAGTTTTGTGGAACCAGCCAATCATATTCTCTACATAGCAAAAGTGTAGGATTAACTAATCATCAACTGGATTTGTCATTTTTTCTAGTGAGTACACGTATTAAGGTGAACTGGTCTATAATGCAGTTTTTTTAGTAGGAACAAAAAAGGTAGATAAATCAATCTTTTCTAGAGTGAGCAATTGCACTTTTTTGTCAAGCCCACCTGCATAACCAGTTAAACTTCCGTTAGTGCCAACAATGCGATGGCAAGGGATAATCAAAGAAATAGGGTTATGGCTGACAGCGTTACCGATTGCATGAGCCGACATTTGCGAAAGTCCATTTCGTTTTGCGTATTTTTCTGCAATAGCCTTATATGTCATTGTCTGCCCAAAAGGAATAGTGAGCATAATTTCCCATACTGCCTTGCGAAAATTAGTCCCCTTTAGAGAAAGAGCAGGGCTAAAGTCTGGAGCTTTTCCACTAAAATAAATAGTAAGCCACTGTTTTGTCTGC
The DNA here is from genome assembly GCA_910586095.1 of uncultured Lachnospiraceae bacterium. Lineage (GTDB taxonomy): Bacteria > Bacillota > Clostridia > Lachnospirales > Lachnospiraceae > COE1. Next base: position 7,102 of record CAJUHQ010000024.1, read on the forward strand.
TCAAAAATAGGAAGCTGCCTTTGCTCAGTAGGCTCAGTAAGCGTACTACCAAAATATTTTTGATTTTCAAACCATAGACCTGTCAGTGATGTTGTGTCGCTAGCCAATACAATTTTACCTAAAGGAGAATGATAATAATCGATATACTCCATTGAAACCTCCCAATGATGTTGGTAATAACAAAAACGAAGCATTAAAAAATAGACATGATTGCTTCGTTTTAATCATAGATACTTATGATACCATTTCTAACACAGAATAAAGCGGCCTGCGTTCTGTCAATACATTCAATTTTGCGAAAAATTGCTGAAAGATGATTTTTTACAGTGCGTTCACTAATACATAACAGATCTCCAATTTCTCTGTTAAGATAGCCTAATGCAGTAAATTTTAAAACTTCCATCTCACGTTTAGAAAGTGTCGCAATCTTTTTTTGCTCTAAATTGTGTGCAATAATCATAGTATTGAACAGAGGAAGCAGATTAGACTGGATAAAAAGTTCGCCTTGATAGACGCAGTCAATTGCAAAAACTAATTCATCAATGCCAGAATTCTTTATAATATATCCATCCGCACCCAAATGCATAGACTGAAACAAACATGCAGAATGAGTATCTCCAGAAAGTATAAGAATTTTAGGTCTTTTTCTTCGGTTTTGCAGAACTTGGAGTGTTTCAATACCACTCATAGTAGGCATGTTGATGTCAAGAAGAATAATATCGGGCTTGACACGATGAAGTTTGGATAGACAGGTTTGTCCGCTGTCAGCTTCTGCCACGACTTCAATATGGTGGGAATAGTTTGCCTTTAACAAGAGCTGTATGCCTTCGCGAAACAGTTTGTGATCGTCAACAAGCATCACTTTAATCATGAAATGGCCTCCATAGTAGTCTTTGGAGAATATCTATGTGTTATACTAAAATATTCTTTTATAAAGGTTCTTTTGAAGGCAATCCTGCCTTGCGTGGATATTTTTTTGGAGTTTCCTTCACCTTTTGTATAACCAAAAGAGTCCTATGAATATCAGAAGATGGAAGTACAAATTCTTTTTGTTTGCAAATTACTGCGCCAAGTAATTCAATGGCTTTTGTGGACATAGCAATCTCTTCTTCTGCGCGTTCAGATTTATATGCAATAAAATAGCCGCCAATTTTTACATAGGGTAAACAATATTCTGATAATGTAGAGAGATTGGCTACAGCGCGCGAAACACACAAATCAAATTTTTCGCGCAGCAATGTTTCTTTTGCAAAATCTTCTGCTCTTCCATGAATGGTTTCCACATCCTCTAACTGCAATTGTCCAACGACTTCATTAAGATAAGTAATGCGTTTTTTTAGCGAATCGAGTAGGGTGATCCGCAGTTGTGGAAAAGCAATTTTCAAGGCAATGCCTGGAAAACCTGCGCCAGTTCCTATGTCAATTAATGTATATTCTTTTGGAAAAGGAGGTATGTCGTTAGGAAAAAGGGTGGATATAGAAAGGCTATCAATAAAGTGTTTTGTACAAACTTCTTCGAATTCGGTGATGGCAGTTAAATTCATAACCTGATTCCACTCTGTTAGTAGTTCATAATAGTGTACAAATTGATCGAACTGATATTCTGATAAATGAATCTGCAACTGTAATAAGTTGTCTTTAAATTTTATTAAGTCATATGAGTGTGAACTCATCTTGCTACTCCTCTATTTTAAGTAAAATATGGAAATGGTTAGTAATTGTATAAAAAGTTCTACAATTTTTTCTCACAATAATTTTGTACTATTTTATATTTTGGCAATATAATAATCAATATTGTTTGTCATTTGTAAAGGTTGCATTAGAATAAATCAAAATTATTTTAGAGCAGTGTATCTAAAATATGGACTAAGGCATCAATATCAATGGGCTTTGCAATGTAATCATTCATTCCAGCAACTTTAATTTTTTTGAGATCGTCAGAGTAGGTGTCAGCAGTTATTGCAATGATAGGTAGAAGTTCTAGGTCTTTACGACCAGATGCTCTTATAGTGGTGGATGCCTCATATCCATTCATGACAGGCATCTGAATATCCATTAAAACCATTAGATAGGTTCCAGGGACTGATTCTAACAAACGATCTACAGCTTCCTTTCCATTGTAGGCTTTATCGACCTCAAAGCCTTTAATATTGAGAATTCCCTCAGTCATCTCCATATTTAATTCATTATCTTCCACTACTAATATTCGTGGGGTTGCAGGTTTGTTCATTACACTTCTCCTTATCAAGCGAAATCTTATTATTTTTTATTGTACATGAATATAAGCAGTGTATCAAGGAAAATACAAAAAAATTTATGTATCACATGTTACTATTCAGCCATACCCATTTCATGTCGGGCGTCAGCCCTATAAAATCGAATATACAAAATGCCTTATGCGAGCAAACTCCCAACAGCATTTTGTATATTCAATTTTGCATGGCTGAACTGTTACTATTACATAGTGGCATATTTTTGTTGTACGGGGCTGTACATAAAAAACGGTCCCTCGTAAGGAACCGTTTTCTGTATACATATACCTATATAAAGTGCTACATAAAATTAATATTTGCCAAAGTCACCATCTAAAGAAATAATCTGCTCATTGCTATTGTAGGAAGAAGAGTCAGAGTAAGAACTTGTGTAAGAACTGCTAGAACCAGAGGTAAGCAGTTTGTATTGTCCAATCAAATTCTTTAATGTGACAGCTTGATTAGATAACTGTTCGCTGGCAGCCGCACACTGTTCGCTGGTTGCAGCGTTGGTTTGTACTACTGTAGAAACCTGTGAAATTGCCTGATCGATCTGTGAAATTGCAGTTGCTTGATCGCTAGAAGATACTGTGATATTTCCAATCAAAACAACAATCTCATCAATAGAATTGACAATTGCACTCAGTGACTTTGCAGTCTCCTCTACAATCTTTGTACCATTTGCAACTTTATGAATAGAATCTTCGATCATTTCAGCAGTTTCACCAGCAGCAGAGGCACTCTTTGCAGCTAGATTTCTTACTTCCTCCGCAACGACTGCGAAGCCCTTACCATGTATACCAGCTCTAGCAGCCTCTACTGCAGCATTCAATGCGAGAATATTGGTCTGGAATGAAATATCATCAATTGTCTTAATAATCTTTGAGATAGTCTCAGAAGACTCGTTAATACTATCCATAGCATCGATCATTGCCTTCATCTGATCGTTTCCAGATGCTGCCATAATCTTGATATTATTCACTAAAGAACTTGCCTCTGTTGCCTGAGAAGCATTGGCTTTTGTACGCTGTGTTACTTCGTCCATAGAAGCAGTTACCTGCTGTATTGCGCTAGCTTGTTCTGTAGAGCCCTGAGCCAATGCCTGGCTTGCATTTGCAACCTGCTCAGAACCTACTGTAATCTGTGAGCCTGCCTCACGAATATTACTTAATAGAGCATTTTCATCTGAAACTAGTTTATATAAAGATTTGCCGAGAACATCTCTGTCACTACGTGGTTTTACCTCAACTGTGAAATCACCTTGTGCAAGCAAATCTGTAACGCGAACTTGATCTTTGATGCCATCAACCATGATAGCGAAAGCATCCATTAAATCACCAAGATCATCATTGTACATTTTATGGCAGTCAACATCAACATCGCCTAGGGCCAATTTTTTTGCAGCTTCTGAAAGCTTGCGAATAGGAACAGTAATTGTTTTAACTAAACGCAATGCATACGCCATTGAAATAAGGATAGAAACAAGAACAACAACAATAACCACTACCTGTAGAGCAATAACTTGTTGCTCTACTACTTTATTATTTGCATCAGAGAGTTTATCGACTGCCTCTATCAGCTCAAGCAGTTGATTTTCAACATTGTTTGCAATTGCGACACCGCTATGAGTCAGTGCCTCACGCGCTTGTTCAACATTTCCGTCTTGTGCCATCTGAGCATATTCGGTTGCTGTTTTTATGTACTCGTCCATTTCGTCAACTACTTTGTTGTACTTGCTGGTAATATCTGCATCAAAAGCATCTAAGCGATTGCGAAACTCTGTTAGATTTTGATGGGTACTCGCATCATACTGAGACATTTCAGCAAGCTGAGCTTGAATCTGTGCAGGATCGTCTGCATAAATATACAAGATATTGCGCAAGCGTACTTTTAGATCTGCAAAATTGCCATATGCTTCACTTAAATAATATTTTCCCATTGCATAATTATTGTAACGTGAAGTACGAACTTTATTAACATTGGATGCACTCCATAATCCGACAGACGCGATCACAATCATCAAAAACAGCATCATAACACCGAAAAAGATAATTTTGGTTTTTACGGTGGTGCTATTGACAGAAAACTTTTTCTTCATGGTAAATTCTCCTTTTACTATTTTATTCTTCATTATCTTGCATCGTCTCAAGCATATTCATGTCGTCTTGCTTGATTAGCTTTTCAGGATCAATCAATAGTTTCATTGTATCACCTGTCCGCGCCAAACCATAGACATATTTATTATGCTCATGATGCCCCAGAGTAGGGGGTGGAATAACATCATCATCCATAATAGTATCTACTTCTGCTATTTTTTCCACAATCAGCCCAATAACGGTTGATTTCACATCAATAACGATGATACACGTCCTGTCTGTATATTCCTTTGGCTCCATCTTAAATCGCACACGCACATCAATTACAGGAATAATTTTTCCGCGAAGATTAATTAGTCCCTTGATATAGTCATCTACTTCAGGTATTGCCGTAATTGGCTGCATGGCAATGATTTCGTTGACATAACTGATACTAATGCCGAAGTACTCTTTTCCTGTCTGAAAGGTCATAAACTTTCCCTTTTGGGTATCTTCCTCCAACAGTTCTTCTTCTTTCAATTCTTCCGCCATTTGCTATCTCCTTTCTTCGTCAAGTATTAGCCCGCCGATATCCAGAATCAGTGCAATGCTGCCGTCTCCAAGCTGTGTACAGCCAGAGATTCCCTTTACTTTTTTCACATAAGGAGGAATAGGTTTCACGACAATCTCCTGTTCTTGGAGGAGGCTGTCAATCAAAACACATACCTGTCTACCTTCATGCTCTAATACGACAACAATTCCATCATCAATACTGGTTTGAGAATTTGGCAATTCATATTTTTCATTAAGACGGATAAACGGGAAACAATCACCCCGTAAAACAACATATTCTTCTCCGTTGGGCTCTTGTATCAAAGCATCTTCGCCGAGACGAACAAATTGTTTGATAGATGCCGTTTCTATTACAAAGGGAGAATCACCTACTCGTACGATAATACCATTGATAATCGCAAGTGTCAAGGGAATAACTAGAGTCATTTCTGACCCGTGTCCTAGTTCACTAGTAATGTCAAGTCGTCCGCCGATATCCTGAATATTCTTTACAACTACGTCCATTCCAACACCGCGTCCTGAATATTCTGTGACGACCTCTTTTGTAGAGAAGCCAGGCAACGTAATAAAACGGTAAATTTCCTTATCCTGAAATTCACTGATTGGTTTGTTTTCAATTAGGCCATTGTCTAGAGCCTTTTGGTATAGTTTCTCTTTATCTAGACCTTTTCCGTCATCGCGTACACTAATATAAACTTTGCCACCTTCGTTTTTGGCTTCCAGCGTAATCTTACCCTTTGCGGGTTTACCAGCAGCGGTACGCTGTTCAGCATTTTCCTCAATACCGTGGTCAACGGAATTTCTCACAAGATGCATCAAAGGATCAGAAATATGTTCAATAATATTTTTGTCAACTTCTGTATTTTCACCGACAACTTCAAGTTCAATATCTTTTCCTAACTTTCTAGATACATCAAAGACAATACGACGCATTTTCTGGAAAGTATTAGAAAGAGGCATCATACGCATAGACATAATAACTTCCTGGAGTTCAGTAGTAATTTTAGAAAGTTGTGCGGATGCTTTTTGGAAATTGGTAAGTTCAAGTCCTGGGACTTTTAGATCAGGGTTTTGTAATACAACTGCCTCTGCAATGACAAGTTCACCAATTAGATCCATCAACGAATCCATCTTTTCTACATTGACACTAATAATGCTCTGCTGTTTAGGTTGATTTTTGGCAAGAGTTTTGCCCTTTCCAGCTTCCTTAGTCTTTACGACATAATCACCTGGCATAGGAGCAGCTTTTGTTTCTTTTGCTGGTTGAGCATTATCGTCTAAGTTAATCACAATTGGTACATCAGGACGCCCTAAGTGTACAAGATCCTGTCCATATTCCGCAGCAGTAATCTCATCAAAATCAATGGATTCGGCTTCTGAACTGTCAATTAGTTTGAGAACCTCTTCCTTGGAAGCTTTTGTTTGTAGATACATGTGAAATCCTTCTACTAGGATAGTATCTGCACTTGCTTCATTAGAGAGAATATCTTCTGGAGTATACAACAGATCTTCTGCTACTCCTTTTAGAGCATAGGTAGCTGAATAAGCTCGAATATTACTCATTTGCGTATCATTCTTATAGTGGATAACAATTCGATAAAAATGACTGTTTTCTTCTGCTACAGGCATGATATAGAATTGATTTGGTTCCACCTGCTTATTTTCTTTGGGAAGTCGTATCCCTTGCTTTTTAATTTCTCCCTTGATACGGCTTAAAAACTCATCTAAGTCTTCCACGAGTTTGCTCTCGTCTCCGTCAGGAGTTTCTCCGTTTTTGATTTTATCAAGCTCACTAGTAATGAAGTCCGACACAGCAAGCACTTTTTCTACCAATTCCATGTGTGGAACATCTTCGGGATGAGATTCCCTTAAATAATAGAAAATATCCTCTAGTTTATGGGAGGCTTTGGTGATATTTTCATACATCATTACTCCTGAAGAGCCTTTGATCGTGTGCATGACACGGAAAATATCATTGATGTCGGAATCGTCGAAACAGTCTGCATCCTGTTTCTCTAAAATGATACCTTCCAGTTTTTCCAGAAGCTGATCGCTTTCATACAAAAACACGGAAAGCATACTTTCTGTGTTAAATTCTTCTGCCATACGTCCTCCATTCTTATCATTCGGCTTTTATAGTAGTCCCAACTTTTCTAATACTTTTTCAAACTTCTCTACATCAATTGGTTTTCCCGCATAAGCTTCACATCCAAGTTCAAAAGCCATCTTTACATTGCGTTCTTCATTGAGCGCTGTTGTCATGATTACTTTAAGACGTTTATTTTTGGGTATTCCTCTTTGTGCTTCAATGTCACGGATTGCCTTTAATACCTGATAGCCATCCATAACCGGCATCATGACATCAAGACATGCCAAATCATAAGGCTCCTCATCCTCTAATGCCATCATGAAAGCGTCTACTGCTTCCTCGCCATCGACCATCACATCACATTCACCATATTGTGACAGCATCTTATCCATAAATTTACGGCTGGCGAAATCATCCTCTGCCAATAAAATTTTCATATTTTTTCTACTCCTTTCTATAATGTTCTATGGATGCCAAATCGTTGAAACAGTAATGCACCCATGCTGTAGGATATGCGCACATAGTATGTTTAATTGCATATCATCACAGTCAAATCTATTTGCTTAACAGGCTGTATACCTTTCCTGCAATAGAAGAAAGTGGTATACGGTACTGCACTGCACCTATATCATAAGCAACCTTTGGCATGCCGTACACCACACAAGTGGCCTCGTCCTGCCCGATTGTTTGAGCACCAGCGTTGCGCATTGCTAGCAATCCTTTTGCACCATCGCCCCCCATTCCCGTTAGAATTACGCCGACTGCATTTTTTCCGGCAATTTTTGCAACGGAGTTAAATAAAACTTCTACAGATGGGCAATGTCCATTCACTCTGTCAGTACCAGCACATTCTACTTGGTAGGCACCGCCAACTTTTACGAGACGCATATGGCGATCACCAGGGGCGATAAGAACCTGGCCCTGAAGAACTCTATCACCAGTTTGGGCTTCCTTTACAGCCACTTCACATTGATTGTTCAAGCGGTCTGCATACATTTTTGTAAAACCAGGAGGCATGTGCTGGACAATAACTACTCCTGGAATGTCGCGCTTAAAATGTTTTACCACATCAAAAATTGCCTCTGTTCCCCCTGTGGATGCACCAATTGCAACAATGCGATCTCTGTTTGCAGCACTGATAGTTCCTACAATAGAGTTTGGCTCAACGCGCTTTAATTTTCCTACTTTTACAGTGGAAGCAATCTTAATTTTGGTTGCTAACTCCTGTGCAAAAAAATCGTTTAGTTGCGATTGATTGAGATTGCTGGGTTTGTTCACAAAGTCTACAGCGCCAGCATCTAGTGCATCAAAAACCTTACCGTTTAAGGCACTAATCATAACAACAGGAAGTGGATATTGAGGCATCAGCTTTTTTAAAAATTCGATTCCACTCATCCTGGGAAGTTCGACATCCAAGGTCATGACATCTGGTTTATATTTTATAATAGCATCCCGCGCTTCGTAAGCATTTTCGGCCTGTGCCACAACTTCAATATGGGGGTCGATCTCCAGACCTCTTACAAGTAAGCTACGAAACATAATGGAATCATCCACTACTAGTACTCTAATTGGTCTCATAATAGTTCCCTTACCTCTCTACAGTTTGACTGTAAAATAGAAATGTGCTCCCACCAAGAAAGTAGGAAATTTCCGTGAGCGTATCATGTACATACAATACAAAAGGCTATTTTCTATAAATAGAAGGCTGAACATATTGGAATGATGTCTTCTTGCGATCCAAGCCCTCTGTGGTGCCGATAAAAAGATATCCGCCAGGTTCCATAAAATCATATACCTTTTGGATAAGTTGATATTTAGTGCTATCCTCAAAATAAATCATAACATTGCGCAGAAAAACAATATGAAATTTTCGACGAAATGGAAATGAATTCATCAGATTGAACTGTCGAAAAAGAACTTCCTTTTTGAGGTCATCTTTCACTGCATACTGTTCTGCATCTACTGGTTTAAAATATTTTTGTTTCCATCGCTGTGGTAGCGGATCGACATCTTCTTTTAGATAAACACCATGCATAGCATGTTTTAATACTCGTTCTGAAATATCAGTTGCTAATACCTTGGTATCCCAATGATTATGTTCGACTCCAAAGAAATCAAGTAGTATCATGGCTAGCGTGTAAGGTTCTTCTCCAGTGGAGGAGGCGCCACACCAGATACGAAGATCTCTATCGCGCATGGCAACAGATCTTGCCCAAGGCAAAGCAACGTGTGTCATAAAGTCAAAATGTTCACTTTCGCGCATAAAATATGTATGATTCGTAGTGAGAACATTAACTAGATCTGTGGCTTCTGTGCCATTGGGGTTTGCTTCAACTTTTTTCATATATTCATCATAATTGGCATAACCATTGCGAACGAGATAATTCTCAAGTCTACCGCCAACCAGAACTCTCTTTTTGCTTAAATCAATACCAAACCGTTGTTTCATATATACCACAATACGGTTAAATTCACTGTCTGTAATCACTGAAACTCCTATCTGCCTACACTAGCAGGCATACAAATTAGGAATAACTCCTATCTGCCTGAACAATCGGCATATATAAATCAAGATGGTGAAAAGAATTTTCATTAAGACTTCATAAAATTCCAAAAGAAAAACGTTGTCCCCATAAAATCATCTTACAAAGAAAAACATCTGCTCTGCAAAATCAATCTACAAGGAAGAACGTCATCTTACAAAGAAAAACATCCACTCCGCAAACCAATTTATAAGGGAAGACGTTATCCAATAAAACCATCTTACAAAGAAAAATTAACTTCAGAAAAATAAGCAAGTCCAAAACAACATCTTATGTCACTAAAATTTTAAAAATCAGCAATTAGAGTTGCTTTGTTTTTATATTACTAATAATAAAGCTTTTGTATTTCTTTGTCAATCGTTTCGCGGGTGGCAACCGCCAAAATTTTCAGAAATTTTCTGGTTTTTTCTAACATTCTGCACTATTTTGGCAAAGTTGGAATATAGTAACATAATATGCTATAATTCACACAATAATACTCATTTTTCAGAAACGTGGTGTTCCTTGGCGGCAAGTTCAATCAAAAGAACAGAGATGTCAGCAGGTGAAACTCCACCGATTCGGGATGCCTGTCCGACAGAAACAGGACGAAACTGCTTGAGCTTTTGGCGGGCTTCTAATCTAAGGTTAGCGATTCCATCATAGTCTAAGTCAGCGGGAATTTTCTTTTTTTCCATCTTTTTATACTGTTCCACTTGTTTTAATTGTCGCTGAATATATCCTTCATATTTAATATGGATCTCAACCTGCTCAATGACATCATGAGATAGTTTTGGCCTATTGGGATCTAAACTAGCAACCTTTTCATAGGAAAGTTCTGGTCTGCTAATTAACTCTGCCAAAGAGGCAGCAGTCTTTAAACTGGTGCTGCCCATATTTTCTAGAATGGTTTTGGCATGGCGATTTGCACCAATTTTTATTTGTTGAAGTCGCTCGATTTCTGTGATAATTTGTTTTTCTTTTTCACAGGTTTGATGATATTGTTGTGCGGTGAGAAGTCCCACCTCATAACCAATTTGGCGTAGACGCAAATCAGCGTTGTCCTGACGAAGCAGGAGTCTGTACTCTGCGCGGGAAGTCATCATGCGGTAAGGTTCTGTATTTTCTTTTGTCACTAGGTCATCAATTAGTACACCGATGTAAGCTTGGGAACGATCAAGTACAATAGGTTCTTTTTTCTGTATAGAACGCGCGGCATTGATTCCTGCGATCAAGCCTTGTGCGGCCGCCTCTTCATACCCACTGCTGCCGTTGAATTGGCCACCGCTAAACAGTCCTTGTATAGACTTAAATTCTAGAGTGGCATAAAGTTGATTGGGATTAATACAATCATATTCGATGGCATATGCATTTTTTACAATATGGCAGTGTTCAAGTCCAGGAACGGTTCTGTACATAGCAAGTTGTACGTCTTCTGGCAAAGAGGAGCTCATGCCCCCTACATACATTTCATTGGTGTAGAGTCCCTCAGGTTCGATAAAGACTTGGTGGCGTGGTTTATCTGAAAATTTTACCACTTTATCCTCAATAGAGGGACAGTAGCGTGGACCTGTACCTTCAATAATTCCAGCGTAAATGGGGGAACGATCCAAGTTAGCACGTATAATTTCATGGGTTTTTTCGTTAGTGTATGTTAGCCAACAAGAAACCTGGTCAATCTGCACATCTTTTGGATCTGTCGAGAAAGAAAAAGGGACTACTTGCTGATCGCCAAACTGTTCTTCCATCTTAGAAAAATCAAGAGAACGTTTGTCCATTCTAGCAGGCGTGCCTGTCTTAAACCTGCGCATTTCGATACCCAGTGAAGCAAGACTGTTTGTGAGTGCATTGGCGGCCTGTAGACCATTGGGTCCAGTATATGTGATAGTCTCCCCACACAGGCAGCGTGCGCGCAGATAAGTTCCTGTGCAAAGCACGACTGCTTTAGCTTCATAAATGATACCTGTATGAGTTCGTAAACCAGTTATTCTTTTTTGGTACAGGCAATCTGTCTTGTCTAAATCTTGGGCAAAAAGTTCCACAACCTCTGATTGTTTGATGGATAAATGTGGCTGATTCTCAAGCACTTTTCGCATGGCGCGCGAATAGTTGGCCTTATCAGCTTGTGCTCGGAGTGAGTGGACCGCAGGTCCTTTTGAGATATTGAGCATCTTAGATTGTATGAAAGTCTGATCGATGATTTTGCCCATCTCACCGCCTAATGCATCCACCTCCCGAACCAAATGTCCTTTTGATGATCCGCCAATATTGGGATTGCATGGCATCAGAGCAATACTATCTACACTTACTGTAAAAATAACGGTTTCTAATCCTAGACGCGCACAAGCCAGTGCCGCCTCACAACCGGCGTGCCCAGCGCCAACTACGCACACATCTACTTTTTCCCTTATTTCAGACATGTTTTTATGCTTCCTTCCTGTTTGTTTTATGATACTATGTATGCTTCTTCAGATTGTAAAGGAAAATGAAATTTTTGTAAATGTTCTGTTTCACAGAGAAACTCTAAGTCTCACGATCATGATTTAGGATTCTGTAAAGCAAAATCATGGGAGTTAGACGAAAGGCGTTCAATCAATCCTTCTAAAGAAGTTCCACGCAGTAACTTATTGAGAACTTCCGCAACAGATTCTCCAGTTGCTATCGCATAAGGACTCATTGCCTGTGCAACAACTTCTAAAAGTTCTGCATTGGAAGAGGCGGTCATAGATGCGATTAAGTCTGGGCTAATGGATTCAATAATGGTTCGGATTGCATCCGTGTACGCTTTTTGTCTAACCATTTCTAGTTCATCCTGTTCTTTTTTGTAGTGAAGCTGTGCTTCTTCACGCTCTTTTTGGCGTGCAAGTTCAGATTGTTGTATGGAATCCATTAGAGATTGAAGCGCTTGTGTAGCAGTTTTTTCTGCAATCTGTGCCTCTTCTTCGATTCTCTTGATTTTTTCCTGGCATACAATACGTTCCATACAAAGTTTATTCTCTAAATCAATTCGGTAAAGTTTACTTTGATAGTCGAGCTGTGCTTTTGTCTTATCTACTTCTGCAAGGCGTGTTGCAACTTCAATTTCCTTACTAGCATTTGATAATTCGAGAGATTTTTCAATCATTTTTTGCTGATGGGCATTGATAATGTGCTCTACGTCCTCTTCTACAGTGATACTTAAGACGTCTACATCATGAACTAACATACCATTTTCATGGAAAAATCGGCCATTCTTGCCATCGAAATCGGCAATTTCTGTTTTCTCGTCAGATGCGTTGAGTGCAATTTTTCTAACAATGTCGGAAGCATTTTCATAAAAGTCCTCAATTGTGTAGAGACGTACCTCTCTCTTAATCAAAGAACGTTGCTGATCTGTCATATATTTCACATAATTTTCTATGCTAAACCATTTATCCTGATATGCTGCAAGAAAGTCTACACAGTAGGAAACCTTGATCCATACATCGACAAAATCTTTGGTTTGCACATGGATAAGATCACTAATTTTGTTGTTGTCCACACGCAAAAATACTGTTTTTAAAAGAGTATCCGTGGTTTTGGGACTTCCTGTAGACAATGATAGGACTTCTAATGTTTGATCGTAATCCATCAAATAGGTTTGGGCGCCTGTAATAACTTTACGTTCTCCATTTTTGGAGATGACGTTGATGGCATATCCTGTCCAGATATCAATGCTGACGACCCCTTCATATTTATTGTCGATGGTGATGGTTCTAGGTTTACTGTATGTATTTTTCCTGGAAAATCCGGCATCTTCCACCACTGCATTGTTCTGACCTAAAAATCCATTGTCTAGGAAGCCAGGAGCAGCACAGTAGTAAGCCGCATCACTATCTTGGGCCAAATAGCCCGCAGATTGTTCACTTTCGGCAATGCCTACATTGTACTTTAGAACATCTTCATTGCCAGGATACCATAATTCACATTGCTTTGTTGTTAGTTTTCGTCTGACAATTACTTCATTGCGCGGATCTGGTAAATACATGGCAGCACCCTTGATGGTCTTGATGTTGCCTGTTTTGCGGTCAAGAACATATCGTCCTTCTCCGACAGGAATAGCAATGGCATGATGTACTACTTGACCATTATAATCGATAATAGCATGTTCAGGGCGCGGGTAATAAATCATTTGTTCAGTTCCAGTGATAAACAATTCCTCACCTGTTTTGTAGGATTTGCCGTTTTCGATGTAGTCAGCAATGACTTTTACATAGATTCCACTGATATCAGACAGTTCAATCGCTTTAAATTTATAACCGCCATTGGGATTAGAAATAAAGGTTTCATCGGGTTGTGGGAAGACAACTGCTGCGCCGTGAATATATTTTTTATTGCCCTGTTCATCCTTTAAAATACAATATTCTAGCCTCTCTAGCGTAACGGCGTCCCGAATGTATTGTCCCCCTTTTCCGTTTACAGGAATGACTTCAATACCCGTTGGAGGAATATAAAACGGAACGTCAGTTCCTTTTATGACAAGAAGTTGACCAATAGTATATTTTTTAGGAAGGATGGTGCCATCAGCTTGGGTTTCTTGTTGCTGCTCTAGTGCATCTGCATCGTAGACTCGTGCTAAAAGGTATTGATTAGAGTGAAGGCGATGTCCTTGAATAGCTTTTGCCATCTGCCCAGGATAAAGTGCAAAGGAAACATTTCCACGAATATTGACTTTTTTACCAATCTGCAATTCTGGCAGTGGATTGGAAGTACCAGGAGTGGGATGTTTGTCATCTTTTGCAGGATTTTTGAGAGTGATGTACCAGTTTTCAGGGGCTGACACAAAAGTGGTGATTGCTGTGCTAAAGTTAGCTTCCTCAAATCGTTTCGTTCGTTCATTAAACACAACTAATGAATCGGAAGTGGAAAGGCTCATTTTATAAGATCCAACCACGCACGAAATCAAGCCTTTGGTCTTGTCTAACACATAGGCATATTCGTTGGGATTTAAAACTAGATCACGTTCACGTTGCATTTCTGACATTGTTTTCGACTCCTTTCTTGTAATGAGAGATTTCCCCCTCTTGATTTGAGTGCCCGCTAAAGCGGGCAGATGGTAGTAAGTGTGAGAAGAGTTTCTAACTACCTGTGGTAGTTTCTGCTTGCAGCAAAGACTGTTTCACAGAGAAACTCTAAGTCTCACATCATGAAAAGTACTTCTAACTGCTTGCAACAAAGGTTATTTCACAAAGAAGTACTAAGCTTTATGCCGAAAAACGCCCGAATTAGGCGTTTTTTAGCAAAGAGTATAAAAAATAGGAATATGTAAATATTGTTTAATTTTGAGTAGGAGTAGTTTTCTTAAAAATCTGCAAATACTTCCATTTGCTTTTTTAGTTCTTCTACGATCTCTCTGTTTGTATCCATACGATTTGTAATATCCGCCATATCCTTGACTAAGCTCTCTGTATTGCCCGCAACTCCAGTGATTCCTGTGGCACCATCATCAATGGCTTTGGTAATGCTTTCAATGGAAGCGGCTATCTCGATCATAGAGTTTCTAAGGTGGTCAGTTCTGTTGCTAAATGCGTCGATCATTTCTTTTATATAATCAGCATCCTCTTTGTACTGTCTTCCAGAATGGACAAATTCCTGAAACTCTGCCAAAATAGTTTCGCTTAGATAGTCAGCCATATCCTGAGAATGTTTTGATAGATTATGTACTGCGTTTGTGACAATCTGATTGACTTCTTGGATACGTCCAGCAGTTTCACTGCAAGAGTTTGCCAAGGATTTAATTTGTCTTGCAACGACGGCAAAGCCCTTTCCAGCTTCTCCAGCGCGCATAGCTTCTATGGAAGCATTAAGAGCAATCAGATTGGTGGTTGATGAGATCTCTACAATATCTTTTGTGAGTTTGTTTACCTGATCTACACTCTTACTATTTTCAATTGCTTCTTTTAATACTTTTAGAATATCCGTGGTTTTTGTTTGAATGGCTTCTGTGTTTGTCTGTGCTGCTGATTCCATTTCGGTTGCTCGTATTTTCATAGCAGAGGAATACTCCATGATGGTGTTACATTCTTCTGCCATATCATGGACATCCTCTTTGATAGTTGTGGCACGATCATTAATAATTGTCGCATTATTTGCCACTTTTTGGATTGCCATAGACAAAGAGCCTGTAAGAGAAGAAAGTCTCTTGACACTTTTTCCTGATGTGCGAGTGTGTTTGAGTACTTCGCCTGTCACGGTGTCAAGCTTTTGTGAACTTTCTTGAAGAGTGTTCACTGTGTCTTTGATAGGGGTTATCACATATTTTTTTATGATTCGAATAGTTGCAAGAACCAATAGGAAGCAGGTGACAATAGATGCAGCAGCAATAATCAGTGAGATCATATAGACGATCAAAAGCTTTTGCCGTGCATTGGCTGTCCGCGTACTTACAGCCGCATATAACTCATTAGCATTGTTTGCTATGGCAGAACCGAAGTGAGCAACGTCACCATTGGCACAAGCATAGGCATCTTGAGTCTTGCTGTCTGCACTTGCACATACAAGATAAACTAGAGCATGTTTAAAAGAGTCATAATTTTCTAAAAGTTGTGCATAGATCACTTCTTCGTCTTCTGTGACATAGTTCTTGTATTCCTGCAAATATGTCTCCAATGTTTTTTCTTCATCCTTGATCTGTGCTACAACAGTAATCATGGTGGTATAGTCTGTTGCAACAATATGGGATAGTGCCATCTTATGAATATTTGTGGTGGTATGACGAATATTTTGCAATGTTTCTGAACCTACCATATAGATATCTACGATTTTAGAAGCATTGGAATTTACATTATTGATACTAAAAACCGATAAGGCACTGGAAATCAATGCCACAATCCCCAAAAGGATGATCGGAAGTATCAGGCGTTGTTGTATGGTGAGTTTTTTCTTCATCTTACATTAACAAATCCTTTCAATATATATCTACCTTGCAGAAATCTGTTCTGCCATCTCATCTAATTGCTTTTGTAAGTTTTGACCAGAAGGATTTCCAGCCGCCATATTTTCTGCAAATTTTGAGACAGGGTCCCAGAATTTGCCGCCTATGCGCTGAAGCTGAGAAAATTCGGATTGCTCTAAAAGAGCAGTGATCGCTGGTGATTGCTTGACTTGTGTTGAGCCTGCGACAGTGATGTTTGATGGTCCTTGACCGCGCATTTCAAAGCGGAGTTGTTGGTTTTCTTCGTTAGTGATCCATTCGGCAAGCTTGGATGCCCATTGGGGATGGTCAGAATAAGCATTTACCCCGATTAGTTTGCAACCTGAAAAAGAAGCCATCTGTACTTGGCGGCCATTACAAGTATAAGTGGGCAATTTAGTAGCCCCCGTATTGTCACCCCAGACCTCATTGATCGGAACAGAATTCCATACACCGCTGACGCCTGCAATTATTGTTCCATTCTTTACTCCATTAAGAAATTCTTCGTCTGTACAACTGGAAAATCCTGGATTTCCTGCAATCTGGAGCATTGATCGCGCTACGTCAATCCCCCGAATGTCACCATCGGCCTGATTCCATGTACAATAATTAGTGATTCCGTCGTCGTTAAGTCCAACTTCAAGTCCTGTATTCCCAAAAAAAGAATATACATACCATGCTGAAGACCAATCCATAGTAAATAATTTATTGTGAGTGGCCGCTGCTTGTAATATGCCGTCTAGTGTTTTAACTTGCTCTTCTGTAATATATTGTTTGTTGTAATACAAGAAGTAGCCGTTATCTGCCGTCAATGGATAGGCGTATAGCTGATTGTTTATTGTAGCAGCTTCGACGGCGCTTGAAAGATTGTTTTGACGGATTGTGTCAGCGTCATCAATAGGCTCCAATGCTCCAGCGGCGGCGAGAGCACTTAACTGATCGTCTGCGAAAGTAAATACATCAGCACCGTCTTCCAGCCCACCAAGCAATACATTTTTACACTGCGATTCTCCTTGTACTTCGAATGAAATTTGAAAATCAGCCTGTCCCTGATAATGTGTCTGAAAACTTTGGATGATCTGATTCATCAGTTCTGTATCTTCCTGTGCTCCCCAGACAACCAATTCAACTTTTTCGGATTCTGTATTTTCTGTATTTTCAAAGTCTGTTTTCTCTTGTGTACCACATCCCATAAGCGTTGTGGTACATAAAATACTCAAAAGCAAGCACCACATTCTTTTTTTCATATATCATTCCATCCTTTATATCTCCATTTTTTCTGTGGTTATTATATCATTGATATACACTATTTGCAATATAAGAGCACATGAGATAGAGGAACTTTTCTTTTGGATTTATGAGTTGGGATTCACCATAAATATGTTTATTAAGACAAATGAAATAAGTCAACTTTCAATCGATCGTATATGTTCTTAGCACATAAAGAGCAGATTAAAAATGAGAAAGATAGAGAATTGAAAAATGAAAAAGATAAGTCGAAGAATCAAATTTTTATAATGAATCAATTCTATGTTGGATGCATCAAATATATATGATACAATAAAAATCAATTGTTAGAAGGGTGTGAAAGCAAAAAAGGTGGTGTGTACAAATTATCAGACGAAAAAGTTGCGCAGAAATGGAGAAACAATGTCAAGAGGAATTATTATATTTGGTTCGGCGGGAGCTGGAAAGACAACACTAGGAAAGCTTGTAGCCAAGCAATTGGGATATCCATATTTTGATATAGATGATTATATCTGGAGAAAGGACACACAACGTCCATATACAATGATGTATTCTAAAGAAGAAAAAGCAGGCAGATTGTTGCACGATATATCAGAATACGAACATTTTGTCATGGCAGGATCAATGGATAGTTTTCATGATCCATTTGATCCATTGTTTGATTTAGCTATTCATATTACGGCAGACAGCGCTGTTCGATTTGAGCGGATACAACAAAGGGCAATAAATCGTTTTGGAGAACGGATTTTAGAAGGCGGTGATCTATACGAGGGGCATCAAAAGTTTATTGAGAGTGCGATGCGCTATGATACAAGTGATGCTTCGCCTAATCTGCAAACGCATCTCCAATGGGCGTCTACACTGCCTTGTAAGGTCCTTTTTATTGATGGTGCAGACACCTTGGAGAATAATACAACACGCATTATAGAGGAATATCAAATACAAAAAGAATTACGGAATAGAAAACAAGAAAAATAGTTCAGCTACAAAATAGCTGAACTATTTCACATAAATGGTATTGCAACTACAAAAATCATGAGAAAATAGCATAGAAAATAAATAAAACACACTAGAAATTTTGGCCATTCCAGCCCCACTCAGAAATGGGTTCATATTTTATATAAATATGATCCTTTGCAAGCTGTAAATCTGTCTCGTAGATTTCACTAATCACGGCTGTTAAATTTTCTAGACAGTATTCAGGAATACCACCAAATACTTTGACTTCTATAAAAGCACAAGGTTGTGTATTTTCACCCTGAAAATATAAATCACAAGCATCGGCAAATTCTATCATGAGCCACTGCTCAGATTTTCCTGGAATGATGGAAATGGCTTTTCCTAGTTTTTCTTTTATGGAAGTTTTCTGGGCTTTGGTCATTGTGACACTTACCCTTGAGTTAATAAATGGCATTATTCTCCTCCTTAATCACCAATATATACAAATTGATTTACATGTTATGTTATCATTCTTTATCTTTCATAATAAAGTAGCATCATACAATATCTGGAATGTTTTATATCATTTCAGGCCGAATGGCCATCTTACTATGAAAGTTGTTCTTTACTTTCATAATAAAACTTTACGCGATCAGTTGTCAATCAATTAAGATCATTTGTTTATTATTCACAACACAAATTCATTTGCGAATGCAAATGACATTTGTGTTGCAAATAAATTGACAAAATGTTCTCGAGATGGATTTGGTTATAGGATTATGCTTTAGAACAAAACCCTTGTAGACAAAAGGTTTTGTATTGTCTACTGTTTGATTATAACAGAAAATTTTTGTGTTTTAGGCAGTTTGGTATGATTTGTATTTTTTGGGGTATACATTGCAGAAAAAGGATATGGGATTAATGTGAAATATAAAATTTCACCCATCCTGATTGGAGTGCCCGCTAAAGCGGGCAGATGGGAGTTAGTGTGAAATATAAAATTTCACACTAATGATTTGAGTTGCGGCAAAGCCGCGACATGGAGGTTAGCGTGAATCATGGAGGTTAGTTTTTTTCAAAAGTGGAAATTCAATTTGTACTTTGAATAAATCTCCGTCGATTTCAACGCCAAATTTGCCTTTTTGTGCTTCTGTCAAA
Organism: uncultured Lachnospiraceae bacterium; assembly: GCA_910586095.1. Taxonomy (GTDB): domain Bacteria; phylum Bacillota; class Clostridia; order Lachnospirales; family Lachnospiraceae; genus COE1. Next base: position 26,889 of record CAJUHQ010000024.1, read on the forward strand.
CTTTTAGCGATAGCAAGCCCCAGGCCAGAACCGTCTGTGTTGCGGGAACTGTCTCCGCGCACAAAACGTTCAGTAATCTCATCTGCATTGATATTGAGTTCAGCAGCAGAGATATTTTTGAGAATGATTTGTGTCTTATCATTGAATAACCGAATATCAATATAGACTCTAGAATAGGACATGGCATATTTTCCTATATTGACAAACAGATTTTCAAAAATACGATATGTTTTTTGGTTGTCTAACAATACTATTACTTTTTCAGAGGGGATGTTCCAACGAAGATCAATCCCCATCTGCTGAAATTTTTCTGTATGCTCTACACTGACTTGTTTTAATAGATTGACTACATCAAGCTCCATTTGATTGAGTATGATGGTATTGCTGCTAACCTTGCTGATCTCAAATAAGTCTTCAATTAACACTTTTAGACGCAGCGATTTCTTTTCTAGGGTTTCAATGTAGGAACAACGCTCTTCTGGTGTGATGTCTTCTTTTTTGAGCAGTTCAATATAAGTGGTAATGGCTGTCAAAGGAGTTTTTAGATCGTGAGAGACATTGGTGATTAGCTCCGTCTTCATTCGTTGACTTTTGATCTCAGCGTCAACAGCTTTCTTAAACCCAATTCGGATTTTGGACAACTCATTTCGAAATGGCTCAAACACACCTAAATCTTCAGTGATATTTGTGTTTAGGTCCCCTTCTGCAATACAGTTTACTCCTTTGAGTAGAGTGCGATAATCCTTTCGTATTTTGTCATAATTTTTTCGCAGCAAATAAAACAAGCCAATGGAGTAAATAACCAATCCAATGATTCCAACAAACCAAAACATAGAAATTACTACTAATACAATAAAATTAATCAATACAAGTTTAAAGATCGCATGAACTGATTTTTCGGAGAAATCAATGTGTTGTATTTCATAAATAAAGCGGTTCCACAATCCTTTTAGCCACGGAAAAATCTGGTAAAAAAGACTATATTGTTTGATATATTGTTTGATTCCTAAAACGAGAACAGGACGGATGAAACAAATGCTGATATACCAAGTTGCATACACAACAAATAGAAAGCAGGCTGATTGAAATACAGGAATCAAGGCTTCATAAAGTCCGCGATCAAAAACCACACTAAAAAATTGGATAATATTTTGATACTGTGGCTGGGTCCAGATCATTTCTACTAGGGAGTTGAGCAGTGCAAATACACAACAGACACCCATAATAGCCGCTTCCATCATATAATATTTGCCAGGCCGATGGATCATAACATCGTCTTTCCAGACTCTTCTACTTCCCATATACAGACAAAAGATGAGCAAAAGTACAAAGGCAACTCCATAGAGCAGTCCAGCTCCTGCATTACGATAAGCATGTAATTTTACCCAATACTCATTGATGTACTCAGAACCTGTTCCGCTATAACGGTTTGGACTGACGCTGACGCGTGGCACAGCAAAGACTACTGTAAAATTGTGTGGCTTTTTGATTTTAATTGAACTGTTGTCAGTGCCAAACGTATCTATAAAATCGGTGATTAATGGCTCAGTACGATCAATTTTTCCAAGTTCCTTTATAACTTCGTCTATAACTTTTGTATTTTGCATATAGAGAACATCAACTTCCATCACTCCATTCTCGGTAAAGTGAATAGTAAAGATTTCCTTATAGTAGGAGGTTAAGTCTGAATCAGAAAAAAGATCGGGTTGTACAGTATTTAGAGGATTGCTAGTGTTGGAATTTCCACTGTCGCTCAAAACAGAATAATCGACATGGGCACGATAGTCTTCGAATGTAGCAGTCCAACTTGTCAAAATCTGGTTCATTCGTGAATTTGTCATTTCGCGTAACTCATTTTGAGAATATCCGTCAATGGTTGGATATGATTCGATAAAAAGTTCAGATGCTTTTATTTGTGTGCCTAACACACGTTCCTGTTCTTCCTTGTAAAGAACATAACATCCCTTATAGATCTGTGAAAAAAATTTCTCATTAATTGTAGAGTTCGCTTCTTGTGTGTATAGCTGTATTTCATCTTGATAGTACTTTTCGCCTCTTTGTTGAATGGACGGGAAAAATAATATGGTGCCAAATGTGACACAGAGAAGAACAATGATTGTTAAAATACGTTTTTTATGGTTGCTTTTCCATTTTGTATCCAATACCCCACACCACCTTTAAATATTTTGGATCTTTTGGATCGATCTCAATTTTGTCTCGAATATGTTTAATATGCACCATAATGGTGTCTGTTGTGACAGCCTTTTCATTCCATATACGCTCATAAATTTCATCTGCTGAAAAGACCCTGCCAGGATTTTTGATTAAGAGAGTTAGAATCTTAAATTCAATAGGAGTTAATTTGACGGGGGTGCCGTCCACCAAAACTTCTACTGTATCTTCGTTTAGCTCAATACCGCCAATTGTATGGATGCGGTCATTGTGTTCGTTAGTGGTTCCCCTACCAGAAAATTTCATATATCTGCGTAGCTGCGAATTGACCCGCGCCATCAGTTCTAATGGGGTGAATGGCTTAGTCACATAGTCGTCTGCACCAATATTAAGACCAATAACCTTGTCCGTTTCCTCTGACTTTGCAGAGAGCATAATAACTGGGAATTCATAATTTTCGCGCAGCTTTAGCGTCATAGTGACACCGTCCATTCGTGGCATCATAATATCTACAATAGCAAGGTGAATCTCCTGCTGCTCAATGATTTTGAGCCCCTCAATGCCATCCGCTGCCTGCCATACTTGATAATTTTGACTTTTTAAAAAGATTTCAATCCCCTCACGAATTTCCTTGTCATCCTCCACAATTAAAATATTATATTGTTCCATAATAATCCCCCTCTGTAATAGATCTCAATCTAATTGCTATGTACTAAAAAGAATGGAATAGCATAGTATATTCGTATTCAATTTGCTTTTAGTATAGCATGCATACTTTGATTTTGATAGGAGTTTAATAATTCCATATAATATTTTTCAGCTAAGGAGGCAATTTTTTCTTCTGAATAATCGGATGCTGTCTTTGTTGCACCTTCACACAATGTTTGATATTCGGCTGGATGACACAATACTTTTGTGATTGCCTGCGCAAATTGTGTAGGATTTTCTTGTGTTAGAATACCATTTTTGCCAGTCTGAACAAGATCGCGTACACCCGTGGCTTCCACCGCAACAACAGGAATCCCTGCTGACATAGCCTCTAAAACCACGATCCCTTGTGTCTCCGATATAGAGGAGAACAAAAATAGGTCACAGGCCCCTAAATAATGCCTGATGCGACGATTTTCAATGGTTCCAAGAAAAAGGACGTCTTTATCTAAACCTAAATGTTGACATTGTGTTTCTAAATTCTCGCGCTCTAGTCCATCTCCAATAATGAGGAAGCGAAATGTTTTGTTACAAGCAGTTAGATGTTCTTTTACTCTTTGTAGAGCATATAGTATAAAATCCAAGTTTTTTTCTTTTGCAAGCCTTGCCACAGTACAAAATAAGTAATCAACATCACTTCCATATTGAGCGCGAATGGATGCTGCGGCATGTGGATGTGTATCAAAATGATCGTAGGACAGGCCCGTTGGCAAGACTTTAATAGGAACTGTAATTTCCTTTTGATAGAGTAAATGGTCCCTGATCTCTGGTGTTGGAGCAAAAATCATATCGCAATGATTACAAAAATAGCGCAGATATTTGTCTATCATTCCTGTAGAGTTTTCTAGTACTTTTAGCGCCTTGAGATAATAGAGATACTCTTCATAGCGAGTATGATAGGTGAATACAACAGGGATTCCGAACTGTCTGCGCAACATATAAGCGACATTGCCAACTAGTGCTGGATGATGAACATGAATCAGATCAATTTCAAGAGTTTGAATCATTTTCCGGAAAATACTAGTCATCACATTAGGGATGGGGGCCTGTGCAATCTTGATAGGAAAAGAAGGATAGCGAACCACAAAAAGTTCTTCTTCTTGGTTCGGGTAACTGGGAGCAAATATATAGACTGTGTGTCCTAATTGTCGCAGAGCATCGGCTAAATGTTCAATGGATATAGGAACGCCGCCAATATAGGGTTTGTAATTGTTTGTCAACATAGCGATTCTCATGGTAATCCTCCATTTCTAGCTGTATTCTACAAACTTTGAGTTATTCATAACAATCTCTTATGTCATAGCAGTTTACTAGCATGACATGCTTTATTGTGTAGAAAAACATAGAGTCAGACACCAATAAAGCTCGTTATCTGAAAAAAAGAATTCTAGTATGCAATAGCCAAAGATTGTGGTTTGTACTTTTGAATCATCATTGTAAAGTCGATGGGTTTATCTAAAAATATAGGTGGAAATATGCTAGGATTAGAGCAATCGCATTAGTACTTGATCTCCAAAAAGATATCCTGCCCCTACAAATAAAAGGTTCCAAACAGCGACTCCAAGAGTGGAACTTACGATATAATTGCCAAAGTTCATTTTGATAATGCCTGCTGGGATGGAGATTATTGTGCGCACCATTGGGATGAGTTTACTGACAAAAATCCCAACGCACCCTTTTTTCCTTAAATACTCGATTCGTTCTTCAATAAGTTGTTTTTGCTTGGGAAAACGACGATAATACCAAGTTAAAAATATCTCACCACCGGCCCGCCCTACGCCATATAGAATGACGCTTCCCAATAAGCCTGCTGTGATAGTAATCAGCATTGTGACAAAGAAATTTAGTTCACCTCGTGCTGCCCAAATTCCTGCAAGTGGCATGATAACACCTGCTGGAAAACCTGGAAGATTTAAGTATTCTAACAACACAATAATAAAGATTGCAATAGCACCATAGTCTACAAAATATTGCATAATTACATCTACACTCATCAAATCCCCTCCATTTCTTACAATAGATTTATAGCTCTAACAACCTTTCTTGCTTTTTAGTGTACTGAAAAAAACAAAAGACTATCTGCTGAAAAATTGAAAGAATTTATTAAGAAATGCTTTGATTTTGCTGTAGCTATTACAATAGGCAAAAGGATAAGAAAAAGAATATTTCTTCTAAAATCATGTATCAGTTACCACAAACACAAGCATGGTCAATATAAAATAAAGAAAACAAGCAAGTTAGATAATGAGTGCAGAGAGTAGAGCAACGGAAGTTTAAGCAAAATTTAATGGAATTGTATGTGCTCTTGTGATAAGCTAAGGATGTTAAGTGATTCAATAAATTGGAATAAAAAAAGAACTTTTATGTACACATAAATAGAAATTAGAGAATGACAGATAACTACACAGGAGTATAGTCGTTTCTTAAAAAGGACAGATTTAGATTGACTAAGAGAATAAAAGACAAGGAATTGGAAGGCAATTGATAGAAGTTGCACATGATAAAGCAAGGGGGGATGAAAGGGAGATTTCCGATATATTTGATAGCAAATAAAAATGTATTTGGAGAGCCTGCTAAAGCGGGCAGATGGGAGTTAGAGTGAAATCAAAGATTTCACTCATCCTGATTTGTAGGCCC